>CAZVHY010000006.1:33963-45862 GCA_964627115.1 uncultured Solibacteraceae bacterium
TTACAGGTGCTTGTCCACCATCTGCTTGAGGGCGTTCTTGTCGACGAGGCCGACGACCTGATCGACGACTTCACCGTTCTTGAACAGGATCACCGTCGGGATGCCGCGCACGAAGTACTTCTGCGTGATCCCGGGGTTGTCGTCGACGTTCAGCTTGCCGACACTCACCTTGCCCACGTAGTCCTCGGCGACCGCGCTGATGGCGGGAGCCAGCGCACGGCACGGGCCGCACCACTCCGCCCAGAAATCAACCAGGACGGGGGTCGACGCCTTGAGAACGTCGGAGTCGAAGTTGCCATCGGTGAACGTCAGGGTGTGCTCGGATGCCATTACGTCTCTTTATCCTTTCAGCCGGGCCCGTCAGGTCAGTCGCGCCCACGGACGGGCGCCAGTTGCCGGGCCCGTCCGTACACTTTGACATATTCCCGCGCGGACGTCTGCCATGAGTGATCGGCCCTCATACCTTGCGTCATCAGACCGGTCCAGATCGCCTTGTCGCGGAAGAGCCGCAGCGCCTGCCGCAGCGTGCGGACCAGTGCCGCCGGCGTCTGGTCGCGGAACTTGAACCCGTTGGCGTGACGCGCCCGGGTCGTGTAGGGCTGCACGGTGTCGTCGAGCCCGCCGACGGCCGTGACGACCGGGACGGTCCCGTACCGGAGGCTGTACATCTGGTTGAGGCCGCACGGCTCGAAGACCGACGGCATCAGGAAGAGATCGGCGCCCGCCTCCGTCAGGTGCGCGAGCGATTCATCGAAGCCGATGTGGACGCCAACGCGCGACGGGAACCGGCGCGCAAGGTCGCGCAGGAAGTCCTCGTGCGTGCGGTCGCCGGTCCCGACGAACACCCACGTGGCATCGAGCGTCGTGAGGCGCGCGGCCGCTGCGCGTACGAGATCGAGTCCCTTCTGCGAGACGAGCCGGCCCACCATGGCAACGATCGGCCGCGCGAGCGCATCGTCACCCACCGGAAGGCCGAAGTGTTCGAGCAAAGCCCGCTTGCAGATCGGCTTGCCCGACAGGTCGTCGACATCGAAGCGTGCGGGCAGAAAGGGATCGGTGGCCGGATTCCACACGCCGGTGTCGATGCCGTTCAGGATGCCGACGTACCGCTCGCCCAACGAGGCGAGCACGCCCTCGAAACCCACGCCAGCGGCGGTGGTCACGGTTTCGCGTGCATAGGTCGGACTCACGGTCGTCACCACGTCGGCTGCCGTGACCGCCGCCTTGAGGAAGCTGAAGCGCCCCCAGAACTCCCCCGTCTCCATCCGGAATACCGACCACGGCAGGCCGAGCCGAGGCACGACGTCACGCTCGAACGTGCCCTGATACGCGAGGTTGTGGATGGTGACGACGAGCGCCGCGTGCGCCAGGCGAGACCGGTAGCGTTCGTGACTGCGGGCCAGCACGGGCGCCAGCCCGGCCTGCCAGTCGTGCGCGTGGATCACGTCGACGGGCGGCCAGTCGGTGTCAGCCGTGGCAAAGTCGAGTGCCGCGGCCGCAAGCACAGCGAAGCGATCGGCGTTGTCTGCGAAGTCCTGTCCCGACGCGCCGTACAGCCCCGGCCGATCGAACAACGCCGGCACGTCGACGAACACGACACGCTGGCGATCGGACAGCGCGATGACGTGGAGGATCGCCCGGTAGCCGATCGCGCCGAGTGTGACGTCGATCTCGACGCGCGAGGCGTCTGGCAGCTCGACGCCGCGATAGCGCGGCAACACTGTGGTGACGCGATGTCCCAGTGCCGTCAGCGCGGCCGGCAGCGAGGCCAGCACATCGGCAAGGCCGCCGCTTTTCGCCCACGGGGCCACCTCGGAGGCCACCATGAGGACGTGAAACCGGGACGATGGACGGGACCGACCTCGCACGCGCGGTCAGTCTAGCAGCCCGGAACGGGAAGTCGGCCGCACCGCAGCCGGCGGGGATCAGTTTCGGCCGGACAGATCGACCGGCGGGACGCCGGTCAGCAGGCCGGTCGTTCGCACGACGGCCCAGTTGAACAGGTTCCGCGCCTCGGCAAACCGGATGGCGCTGTTGGCGGCGCCGAGCACGACCACCGCCACCTGCGAACCCTGCGGCACCTGCAGCAGCGTCGCCAGGCAGTAACCCGCCTTGCGGATGAAGCCCGTCTTGCCGCCCACCACGTCGACGTCGGTGCCGAGCAGCCGGTTCGTGTTGCGGATGCGGAACGTGCGCGTGCCCGACCGCACCGTCGTGTCGCTCAACCGCATGATCGGCCCGAGCGTCGGGTGCGACGTGGCGTAGGCAATCAGGTGCGACAGGTCGTAGGCCGTCGACACATTGCGGGCGTCGAGGCCGGACGGATCCGCGTAGTGCGTGTTGGTCAGCCCCATGGTGAGCGCCGTGTCGTTCATGCGCTCGATGAAGGCCGCCGAACCGCCGGGAGACACGCGGGCGAGGACGCGCGCCGCCGCGTTGTCGGACGCGATGAGCGTCAGGCGCAGCAGGTTGCCGAGCGTGACACGCTCCCCCGCGCGCAGATATGTGACCGAGGCCCGCGTCACGTCGGCCCGCTGGACCACGACCGTGCGATCGAGATCGGGGTCGTCGGCCACGAACGCGACCGCCGTCATGATCTTGGTGAGACTGGCAATCGACCGCTGGTCGTGGGAGTTGTTCTCCCAGAGGACGTCGCCCGTTTGCGGGTTGTAGATGATGGCCGCGGCCGATCGGATGTGCGGAACGAGATCCTCGACCGCCTGTTGGGTCGCCAGATCTGCCGCAGACTGGGCCATGGCCGAAACCGGAAGGGCGCAGGACAGCACGAACGCCAGCCCCCACGCCGACCAGCGCAGATTCACACGGGTGATTCCTCGCAACCTTGCCTCCACCACGAATGACGCTTGTCGGGGTCCGGATCCTCACTGGAAAGTGATGATCGGTTCAGCATCGTAACACGACCCGCCGCGCAGACGAGTCTGTAATCGGCCCGACGCGCCACGAGTTCATCCGGCTCACGCCGCCTCGCGCAGCGGTCCCCCACGATCGTCAGACGCCTTACATTCCTGCAGCACTCCGCCGCGTCGTCGCGCGTGCGATCCAATCGCACGTGCGCACCGATCCAACGTGCCGGCCAGATCGTCACGTCCGCGTCTCGAGTGCCGCTGCGCGCGCGATGCGTTTCGCCCGGGAATCCGGCCTTCGGCAGGGCCTCGGGCACGTTTCCACGCACGCCAGCGCACCTGGGCATGCCGCTTGCATCGCGCGCAGCGGAGTTCACAATGAGTCTGGTGCGGTTACTTGGCTTCACGACGCTGACCTGCGGGTGTGTGTCGGGGCGCTACCTCGAGATGGGCGTTCGGCGCGAAGTGCAGTACATCGAGGAAAAGGGCGCCACGTGCGCCGAAGCCGGACACCAGCGCAACCAGCCGGTCAGCCCCGCACGCGTGGCGCATGGCTTCAACGCCATGCGCGCCTCCTGATCGGAGACACCGCCCCGGACATCCCGGGTCTGTACTTCGAGCCGTCATCGACCGAGAAGAGGGAAAGCATGGCGCTGGCCCTCCTTTCTCCGCATCCGCCACTCCCGCGCGTCCAGTTCACCGTGGGGCGTTCCACGCTGCGTTTCTATCTGGGCGACTGCCTCTCGGTCCTGCCGCGGCTCGAGCCGGGTTCGATCGGCGCCGTCGTCACCTCGCCGCCCTACAACATCGGCGTGAAGTACCGCAGCTACCAGGACGACCTGCCGCGCAAGGAGTACCTGAACTGGAGCTACAAGTGGCTCGGTGCGGTGTCGCGCGTGATGACCCCTGACGCCTCGCTGTTCCTGAACGTCGGGGCCAAGCCGACCGACCCCTGGGTGCCGCTCGAAGTCGCGCAGGTGGCCCGCGGGTTCTTCAAGCTGCAGAACACCATCCACTGGGTCAAGTCGATCGCCATCGATCGCGAATCAGCCGGCCAGAACGCCGGGTTCGATCGGGACGTGGCCGTCGGGCACTACAAACCGATCAACAGCGACCGGTTCGTCAACGACTGCCACGAGTTCATCTTCCACTTCACGCCGGGCGGGCGCACGCGGCTCGATCGCCGCGCCGTCGGCGTGCCCTACCAGGATCGGTCGAACATCAAGCGCTGGGCCGCGGCCGGCGACGGCCTGCGCTGCCGCGGCAACACCTGGTTCATTCCGTACGAGACCATCCAGAGCCGCGACCGCGACCGGCCACACCCGGCCTCGTTTCCGCCGCGCGTCCCCGACCAGTGCCTCCGCCTGCACGGCCTCGATCGGGCAGGCGCCGTGCTCGACCCCTTCATGGGCCTGGGATCGACGGCTATCGCGGCGGCGCGGCTCGGGCTCGACTTCGTGGGGATTGAAATGGACGAGTACTACCTGAAGGAAGCGGTCGAGCGGGTCAAGGCGTCGGTCGACGCCTGACCCGCCCGCCGGAGATCAATTGTTGCGCGGTGGCCGCGGCAACGTGTACTCCGACCGATAGTGCGGCTCCTGCAGATCCGGCCGCGTGACCTCGATGCGGATGAAACGCCGCAGCTTGGTCGGGTCCGGATTGTTCGAGATGTAGCCGATCTGGTAGAAGTCGCTCGTATCCGAGTCGATTCGGCGGAGGTTCCCCTCGAAGTCGTTCGAGTTGACCACCGCGAACCCTCCCGTTTCCTCCGCCAGCACCTGCAGCGTGCTGATCTGCGTGGTGATGAAGTCCCGGAAGTCGGCATAGGAAATCTGCGCACGCGTCGACGCGTCCGTGCCGGTGGCAATCAGCCCGCGCGGGTCGATCGTGTAGAACGCCACGTTGGCCCGCTGCGCCGCGCGCGTCAACTGCGCGACTTCGTTCACCAGGTCAGCCGTCGAGAACGCCGTGCGCTGGTAGAACTCCGAGCCGCGGATCGAGTCCTGCGTCTTTTCCGGATTCTGCGTCTTCTCTTCTTCCGTCAACCCCTCGTCCATGAACGCGTACTGGTCCTTGATGCGCTGCAGGCGCGCTTCAGCGAACGGGTTGAAGTGGTAGCCACCGCTGATGTAGATGAAGGCTTTGCGGCGATCGGTGACCGCGGCAAGTTGATCGAGCAGATCGCCGGCCGCGCGGAACGCCACGTGCGCGTTGTAGCGCACCTGCTGCGGCCCCTGCCCGCCCTCGGTGAGCGCGGCTTCGATGAAGTCGTCGGCGCTCGGCGCCGATCCCATCACCTTCTCGATCGCCTCGTTGAACCGGCGGTGCCCGTAGTCGTACGACGGATCGATCTCGATGCTCGACGTGCCGGTCGAGACGAAGCCGACCAGGTCGTTGTCGTGCACGAGCGTGTCGCGCACCTTCTTGAGCAGGTCCTTGACGCGCGGCGTCTCGGACGGCTGCAGGTGCAGATCGTCGATGAACACGATGAAGAGCCGGCCCGACGCGTCCTGCTTGGGCCGCACCGACGGCAGGATGAGCCCCTCGACCGCAGGCGGCGCGGTCGACGAGGTGGCCGACGCCAGGTTGCCGAGGGCGCGTCCGCCGACCCACGGCGTGAACAGGGTGACGTTCTGGAGAACGCCATCCTCGTACACACGGAATTCATCGAGCTTGAGATCGGGAACGAACCGTCCCTGCCGATCCTTGATGATGACGTCAGTCCGGACGAAATTCGTCGTCGCCCGGAACGTGGTCCCCTGCTGCCCCGTCGACGACTGGCCGGTCACTACCGGCGTCAGCGCCAGCGCCGCCAGCGCGACCAGGGTCAGTCGCGTCCAGATCGTGTTGCCGTACATCGACTTCTCCATTGGTGGCCATTATCGCAGACGACTCGCCGGAATCCGCGTCTTCAGTCACCACATCGCCGGCCGCCGATTCCGGCCCCTCGGCCGCGCCTTCCCGCCGGCGCCCGCCACGACGACCTCGGCGGCGCGACGGCAGTTCCGCGGCAATGGCATCCCATTCCTGTTCAATGGTCCCCGCGTGCGACCGGATGGCGTCGCCATCCGGCCAGTCGTCGGGATTCAGACGCTGGACGGCGTCGGTCAGCCGGTCCCGCTCTTCGGGCGTTCGCGCCCGGCGGACGATGCGTTGGAGAAGATCGGTGTACCGGGTACGGAGGCGCACCGCCGTATCAGCCCCCAGGGTGCGGCCGAGCAGCGACTGGTCGTCGACGACCACCGGCGTTGGTGGTGCGGCCGGACGGGCACCGCGCGGCGGCCCGCCTCCCCTGCGGCCGCGCCGCTCCTCGCGGTCGTCGGTCCGCACGGTCTCGGTCTCGCGCCCGAGCACGGTCCAGTCGAAGCTCAGATCCGGATGGGTGTGCTCGAGGGCCTCGCGGGATTCCTCGTCCAGCGGACGCCGGCCCATCCGGACGTGCGACGGCGACCGGAAGAGATACAGCACGCGCGTCCGCTGCGGCCCCTGCGCCGGGCGGTAGCCGTGCATGACGAACGTCGTCTCGTAGCCGCGTTTGTCCCGGGTGTAACGAATGAAGGGCACGAGCTACCTGCCTCTACGCGCGCTCGTTCCCTTCTTGCCGCCCTTGGCGGTGGGTCTGGCCGAGGCGGCTTTCTTGACGGGTTTTGCTGGTCGTCGCGGCGCGGGCCTGGCGACCGCACGGGCCTTGGCCGGAGCCTTGGCTTTGGCTTTTGCCGCGGGTGCAGCCTTGGCCGGCTTCGTGGCCTTGGCCGGGGCTTTCGCCGCGGGCTTGGCGGCGGGTTTCTTGACGGACTTCGCCGCCGCGGTCGTCTTCGACGATGCCACCTTGGCTCCGGCCTTGGCGGACGTCCTGGCCGCCGGTGTCCTGGCAGGCTGGAGCTCCTGCAGTGCCGGGTCGGCAAACATGCGGACCAGGTCGAAGCCCTCGGTGGCGGGCCGATACGTCCAGATTTCGGCGGCCTTCACCTGGTGCGCCTCGGCCAGCCGCAGGGTGGCCTCGTAGCCCTGCACGGGCACATAGAGGTGGAACGGCACGCGGGCGCGCGAAAACGGCACCCACTTGGCCATGGTCTCGAGGTTGTTGACCGAGGCTGCGGTCTCGATTTCGACCAGGCCGGCCAGCCGCTTGTCTTCGTTGTTGAGGACCAGGTCAGGAAAATACGTGACCGACGCCACCTTGACCGGAGCGACACGTTCATCGCCCGGATTGGCCAGTGCCTCGAAACTTCGGCTGTAATTCGCCTGGAGGAACCGTATCAGGCGATCGTGCTCGGCCTGTTCCCGCTCAGGTCGAACGTAGATGGGCGACACACAACCTCCCGCCATTTAGGGTGTCAGCCCGAGGGGGCCTGACAACCGCCGGTGTCACGGCGACGACATCCTAACACTAACATCCGCGGTTCGAGCCGGCCGACCCCGGTTTTTCCGCGCCGAAATGCCATAATCCGCGCATGACTGGCATCGAACGGCGTCTCGTGCACGTCATCGGCGTGCCCCTGGACCTCGGCGGAGGCCGTCGAGGCGTGGACATGGGCCCCTCCGCCGTCCGGATTGGCGGACTCGGCGAGCGGCTGGCGGCCATGGGCCTGCGGGTGGTCGACCGCGGCGATCTCGACAGCCCCATTCCCGAGACGCGCGTGCCGCGCAACGCCCGCAAGAAGTACATCCGGGAGATTGCGCGTGTCTGCCAGCGCCTCTACACCCGCGTCCAGCAGGCCCACGACGAGGGCGCCTTCCCCGTCGTGCTCGGCGGCGATCACTCGCTGGCCGCCGGCTCGGTTGGCGCATCGGCGGACTACGCGGCGGCGGAGGGGCGCGACCTCGGCCTCATCTGGGTCGACGCTCACGGCGACATGAACACGCCGACGACGACCGGGAGCGGCAATGTCCACGGCATGCCGCTCGCGGCCCTGCTCGGCGCCGAACCGCGCGAGCTGGCCCGCATCGGTGGCCGGACGCCCAAGGTGCGCGCCGAGAAGACGGTGCTGATTGGCGTGCGCGATCTCGATGAGGCCGAGAAGGTACGGATTCGCGAGTCGCACGTCCATCTCTTCACCATGAAGGACATCGATCGCCACGGCATCGCGAGCGTCATGGAACAGGCCATCGCGGTGGCGGGACACGACACGCTCGGCATCCACGTGTCGTTCGATCTCGACGCCTGCGATCCGTCCATTGCCCCTGGCGTCGGCACGCCGGTCCGGGGCGGCTTCGACTACCGCGAAGCGCACATGGTGATGGAAATGGTGGCCGACTCGGGCCGGCTCCTCGCGCTCGACCTGGTCGAGGTCAACCCGATTCTCGACGTGCAGAACCAGACCGCCATCCTCGGCGCCGAGCTCGTGGCGTCGGCGCTGGGGCGGAGGATCATTTGAGGAGGCTGGGAGGAGGCGGGAAGGCGGGAAGTTGAAAGGGCGGCAGATCGAAAGCCGCGGTGCGGATTGGTCGGGATGACTGGATTCGAACCAGCGACCCCTTGACCCCCAGTCAAGTGCGCTACCAGGCTGCGCTACATCCCGACATCGATCGCGCGGCGGCGTCAGGCGACGCGGCCGTTGTGCTGCTGTTCACCCGTATGACGACGTTGGGGGCCATCGTCCGGCTGACGTGAACACGCTATCTTACCGTTTCTTCGTCCTCGATGCAGCCTTGGCGGCGTCCGGCCTTCCCGCCTTCCGGCCTTCCACGCTCCCAGCCTTCTTCCCGGCTCCTCGGCTTCCAGCCTTCGTCCCCGCGTCGACGTAAGGAGACGCGGGCACGCCCGTGTCCGACAACACGCCGAGGATCCACTGGAGGCCGCGCCGCACGTCGCGCAACTGCTGCTGCACCGCACCGTCCATCAGCGCGGCCACGTCGGCATCGGTGACGGTCTCGGCTGCCGCTTGCGGCTGCTCTTCGCCGAGTTGACGACGCGCGCCGGCCAGCGTGAGGCCGTCGATCAGGATGAGGTGTTTGATGCGAAGGACACGTTCGACATCCCCGCGTCGATAGACGCGCGGACCATTGGGCGTTTTCGCGACGCCGAGATCGGGGAACTCGGCCTCCCACGTGCGTAACACGTAGGGCTGCACCTGGGCGATCTCACAGACCTCCTGTGCGCGAAACGCCGACCGATTGGGAATCTCTACGCTCGTCAACGTGGATCACCGGCTCGTGCGTGGCGAAAGTATAACAGGCTATTCCTGCGATTCTTCGCGCGTGCGCGGCTTCGACTTCGGACGCGTCTTCGGTCCGCGCGCGACGTCGGCCGGTGCGTCCGGCCGCACACGCGGCTTTCGTTCGCGACGACGGATCGAGAGACGAATCGGCGTCCCCTCGAAACCGAACGACTCGCGCAGGCGATTGACGAGGAACCGCTCATACGAAAAGTGCAGCTCGGTCGCCACGTTCGTGAACAGCACGAACGTCGGCGGCGCCACCGCGGTCTGCGCGCCGTAGAGAATCCGCACGTCGCGCCGGCTCTTGCTCACCGGCGGATGCGCGGCCGTCACCGCCTCGAGGAACCGGTTGAGATCCGACGTCGACACGCGATGTCGCCGCGCCGTGGCCACGCGATCGATCACCTCGAGCAGCCGCGGTGTCCGCTCGCCGGTGAGCGCCGACACGTGCACGATGGGCGCATGGTCGAGGAACTTGAGCTGGAACCGCAGCTTGTCGTCGAACGCCTTGACCCAGTCCTGCCCCTGCCCGCGTACGAGGTCCCACTTGTTGATGGCAATGACGACGCCGCAGCCGGCCTCGGCCGCCTCGCCCGCAATCGCGCCTTCGCGATCGCCGGCGCCCTCGGTCGCGTCGACCACGAGCACGACGACGTCGGCGCGCGCCATCGCGCGTTTGGCGAGCACCACGCTGACGGCCTCGATCTGTCCGGCCGAGGCCACCTTGCCGGGCCGCCGCATGCCGGCTGTGTCGAGAATGCGCAGCCGCCGCTTCTGCCACTGCATCACCACGTCGATCGTGTCGCGCGTCGTACCGGGCAGTTCGCTCACCATCACGCGCTCTTCACGCAGCAGACGGTTGACGAGCGACGACTTCCCCACGTTCGGGCGCCCCACGAACGCGATGCGCGTCTCCTCGTCGTCTTCGACGACGCGACCGGCCGTCTCCGGCAGGCGCGCCACAATGTCGTCGAGCAGTTCGTAGACGCCATCGCCATGTTCGGCGGCCAGATCGAAGACACGATCGAACCCGAGGCGGTGGAACTCGACGGCCCGCGCCCTGGCCCGCTTGTCGTCCGTCTTGTTGATGGCCAGGAGCACCGGCTTACCGGTCCGCCGGATGCGGCGCGCAATTTCTTCGTCACCGGGGACGAGCCCCTCCTGCGCATCGGCAACGAACACCAGGACGTCGGCCGCCTCGAGCGCTCGGAGTCCGTGTTCGACCACCATTGCATGCAGCGGATCGGTGGTGGCGCCGAAGAGCCCGCCCGTGTCGACCAAGGTGAAGGCCGTGTCTTTCCAGGTGGCCGGGGCCGCGATGACGTCGCGGGTCGTGCCGGCCACGGGCGCCACGATGGACCGCCGCGTGCCGGTAATGCGATTGAACAGGGTGGACTTGCCGACATTGGGCCGGCCAACCAGCACCACGGTTGGTCCGCGCGACTGACGAGACATCGACTGGGACTATAGCAAGGCTGGGAGCGGCTTGACAGTCCTAAGTCCATTTATTTATCGTGACTTACAGCCACGCGAGAACTGCCAGCCATGATCAAAGTCGACATCGTCAACGAAGTCTCGAAGCTCGCCGACATCACGAAGGTCAAGGCCGAGCAGGCCGTCGACGCCGTGTTCGAGGCCATGCGGGCGTCGATGATGCGGGGTGAACGCATCGAGTTACGCGGCTTCGGCGTCTTCCAGGTCAAGCCGCGCAAGCGCGGGATCGGCCGCAATCCGCGCACGGGCAAGGAAGTCCGCATCCCCCCCGGTCGCACCATCCGTTTCAAACCCGGCAAGGAACTGCAGAACATCACCGGTCAGTCCGAGTGACCGATCAGGTTCCTCCCCGCTTCCCTTCGGCCTACACCGAAGTACCGGCCGAAGTGCCGGTGGACGTCGTCTGGCCACCACCTCCCCCGGTCCGCCGCCGTTTCCAGCACCGCTGGCGGCTGCACATCCTGCTCTTCGTCCTGACGTTCCTCACGACGACGTTCGCGGAGTCGCAGGCGATTCTCGCCGTGCCGCTGGCCGTCCTGGCGAACCTGTGGAACGGCGACTGGGCGCTCAACCCGCTCATGGGCTTCACGTGGGAGGCGTTCGCGCGCGGTCTGTGGTATTCGCTGCCGCTGCTCACGATTCTGAGCGCACACGAGTTCGGCCACTACTTCGCGTGCCGCTACCACAAGGTGGACGCGACACTGCCCTACTTCATTCCAGCGCCGCTGCCGCTCACCGGCACGCTGGGCGCCGTCATCCGCATCCGCGAACCGTTCCCGTCGAAGAAGGCGCTGTTCGACATCGGCGTGGCCGGCCCCATCGCCGGGTTCGTCGCGTTGCTGCCGTTCCTCTTCTGGGGACTGTCGCAGTCGCAGGTCGGGCCGATTCCCGACAACGACGGCCTGATTTATTTCGGTGAGCCGCTCCTGTGGAAGTTCGGGGAGTGGCTGCACTTCGGCACGATTGCCGAGGGACACGACACGTTCCTCGAGCCCATGGCGTTTGCCGCCTGGTGGGGCATGCTCGCGACCGCGCTCAACCTGCTGCCGTTCGGCCAGCTCGACGGCGGTCACATCATGTATGCCGCGCTCGGCCGGCGCGCCGCGTGGGTGTCGGCCGCCACGCTGGCGGTCGTCGTGCTGCTGAACATCGGATCGGCGAGTTGGGCCTTCTTCGCGCTCATGCTCGTGGTGATGACGTTCCTCTTCGGCTTCCGCCACCCGAGGATTCACGACGAACACGTCCCGCTCGATCCCGCACGCAAGGCCGTCGCCGTCCTCGCGGCCGTGATCTTCCTGCTCTGCTTCACCCCCGTGCCCATCGACACGACCGGCGGCGATGAGCCGCCGGAGGTCGAGGCGATTCAGGTGAGGAGATAGA
>CAZVHY010000006.1:45962-47042 GCA_964627115.1 uncultured Solibacteraceae bacterium
AGGCAATGCCTGGGGTTCTTAATGGAGCCCCGGGTCTTTAGACCCGGGGGCGCTCCCCGGACCTGAAGGTCCGGGGCTCCATTTTGTTGGTCGTCGGCAGCCGGCGGTCGGTCGCCGTCACCTCGCGAAATGTCTCGCCGCGAACGTGTAGAACGTCTCCCACGCGGGGCCTGACGTGTGCCCGCCGGGATGCTGGTGGAAGCCGATGTCGCCGCTGATGAGCTTCGTGTCGACGGCCGGAAACTCGCTGGTCCCGAGCCCCTTCTTGCCGAGCAGTTCGTAGACGGGCGCGGCGGCTGCGGCAGCCATGAACGAGCCGCGCGGATCGCCCCACGCGTCGTACGCCTGCGTCACCACCGTCTGTCCCTGGTCGTTGACGCGCGTGGCAATCGTGCCGTCCGGATTGCGTTGCGGATCGTTGCCCGCGCTGAGGAACACGGGGCGCGGCGCCATCAGCGCCACGAGCTCGTGCGAGTCGACCGGCAGCGCGTCCCAGTTGCCGGCGTACTTGATGTAGTTGGCGCCCATCCAGTAGTAGAACGTGTTCGCCACGTTGTTCACCGTCTCGCCATACGCGCGGCGATGGAGCTTGGCGCCGCCCTGGCCGGACGAGCTCACGTACGCAATCGCGAAACGCGGGTCGAGGACCGCGGCCAGCAACGTGGCCTTGCCCCAGCGTGAGTGGCCATACATGCCGATGCGCGTCGCGTCGACGGCCGGATCGCTCTCGAAGTAGTCGAGCACACGGCTCGCGCCCCACGCCCAGGCGGCCAGCACGCCCCAGTCGTCGGCCGAACGCGGCTGGCCCTTGTTGACCAGACCGATGATGCCGCACGTCAGGCCCTGACCGTTGTCGGCCTGCACCGAGTTGGTCATGACGGTGGCGTAGCCCCAGCCGAGGGCCAGGGCCTGCTGCTGGTTGGTCGGCCCCTGCGGCCCCTGCGGCGCGGCGGCCGCCGTACCACCGGCCGGCGGCTGCGCACCGCGCGCCGCCGGCGCGGGTGCCGGCGCCGGTGGCGGCGCATTCGTCGGCTGACAGACCGTGGTCGCGGGCGGCGCGTTGGGGTTCGGCGCCGCGGC
>CAZVHY010000007.1:0-3800 GCA_964627115.1 uncultured Solibacteraceae bacterium
CACGTCGTGAAGGGCCCCTTCATCGAGGTCAACTGCGCGACGATCCGCGGCGACGGTGCGATGTCTGCGCTCTTCGGACACGTCAAGGGCGCGTTCACCGGGGCGCTGCGCGACCGGCCTGGCCTCTTGCGAAGTGCCGACGGCGGCCTGCTGTTCCTCGACGAAGTCGGCGAACTGGGTCTCGACGAACAGGCGATGCTGCTGCGCGCGCTCGAAGAGCGGCGCTTCCTGCCGCTCGGCGGCGATCGCGAGGTCTCGTCGGACTTCCAGCTGATTGCGGGTACCAACCGGGATCTGGCGCAGCGCGTGCGCGAGGGCCGCTTTCGCGACGATCTCCTCGCCCGCATCAATCTCTGGACGTTCAAGCTGCCGGGCCTGTCGGATCGGCGCGAGGACATCGAGCCGAACCTCGACTACGAGCTCGAGCAGTTCCGCCGGCGCAGTGGCAACGCCGTCGCGTTCAGCCGGGAAGCCCGCGAGCGGTTCCTGTCGTTCGCCACCAGCCACCGCGCGCGCTGGCCGGGAAACTTCCGCGATCTCAACGCCGTCCTCACGCGGCTGGCCACGCTGGCGCCGGCCGGGCGCATCACCGCCGACCAGGTGAAGGCGGAAATCGCCCACCTCGAAGACGAGTGGGCGACAACGTCAACGACGCCCGCCAGACTCGTCGACCATCTGCTGCCACGCGACGCCGCGATGACGCTCGACCGTTTCGATCGCGTGCAACTCGAAGACGTCCTCGAAGTGTGCCGCAACACGCCGACGTTGTCGGCGGCCGGACGAACGCTGTTCGACTACTCGCGCGAGAAGAAGAAGGTCGCCAACGACGCGGATCGGCTGCGGAAGTACCTGGCACGATTCGGCCTGGAGTGGGCGGACGTGAAGGAGCGCCTCGCGCGCTACGATCCGGCGACCGATGACGACGACTGACACGCCGACCGACTACTCGCGTCCGTTCCTGCTCGATGGGCCCGTCGGCAACAACGCCTTCTCGTACGAACATCGCGGCGCGGCGCCAACGCTCAGGGTGCCGTCGCTCATCGACGGCTCGCTGGTGGACGTCGTGGCTGGCGACGATATTGTCTTCGAGGACGTGGACGAGCATGGCCATCTCCACTCCTGCGCCGGCCTCGCCCACTTCGTCCGGATGACGTGGAACGGCGTGCCGACGGTGGTCGTCGACAATCACAATCACGCGTTTTATTTCTGGTTCGAGGCGCTCGCCGCCAGACGTCTTGCTCCGGGCGCCTCTCTCATTCACGTCGACCAGCACCGCGATACGCGCGTGCCCGCGCGTCTGATCGGCGCCGAGTGGACACTCGAAGACGTCTTCCGCTACACCAACTTCGAATTGAACGTCGGCAACTACGTCGTGCCCGCGCAGGAAGCCGGGCTCGTGGGTGAGACGCTCTTCGTCACAGGAAGCGATGCGCTCGACGACCGCCGCTTTGCTGGACGAACGAACACGATTCTCAACATCGATCTGGACTTCTTCGCGCCGGAGATGAACTACATCGGCTTCGATCGCACGCGCCGGTTCATCGACGCGCACGTGCCCACGGCGTCCTTGATCACCGTGGCAACGAGCCCGTTCTTCATCGATCAACCGCGGGCGATCGCGTGCCTGAAGAAGTTGATGGAGGGGTAGGCCGCGCGCACGGCAACTCCCGCAGCCTCACACCCGTTGCCGAGAACACGGCCGCGGCGATCGCCGGCGCGGTCAACGTGATGGGCGCCTCGCCGGCGCCGGCGGATTCGACGTCACGCCGGTCGATGATCTGCACGTCCATCTGCGGCACGTCACTGAAGCGCGGCACGCGATACTGCGACAGCCGGCGTGTCTGCTGCGCGGTCACGTCGAACGTCACGCGCTCCCACAGCGCACCGCCAAGCCCCTGGATCAGACCGCCGGTCATCTGGCTCCGCAGATTGTCGGGATTGAGCGCCGCACCGAAATCGCCCGTAGCAACCATCCGCACCACATGCACGTCGTTGTCGCGAACGTTCACCTCGACGAACAGCGCGAGTCGGCCGTCCTTCTCGAGGTTACAGCTCATGCCGACGCCACGGCCGTCAGTGCCGCGCCCTCCGTTCCAGCCGAATCGCTCGGCCGTGCGTTCGATCACCTCGCGAAGCCGCGCGTCGGTGATGTGCCGCAGGCGGAACTCGATGGGATCGACGCCGAGTTCGGCGGCCCATTCGTCCATGTGCGACTCGCGCGCGAACGTATTGGCGGCCGCGGCAAGCGACCTGTAGCTGCCCTGCCGGACGACGGCCGTCGTCCGATAGAAGCCGATCCAGTGGTGCGGAATATCGTAGGGGGGCGTGATCCCGGCCGCGCCGCTGTTGTAGTTCGCGAAACGCATCGCCACGAGGCGTCCGTCAGCGTCGACGCCGCTTTCGATCTCGAGCAGGCCGGCCGGGCGCGTGTAGCTGCACGTGAACTCTTCCTCGCGCGTCCAGGCCACGCGCACCGGCGCGCCAGCCAGTCTCGAGAGCCGCGCGGCTTCCACCTCGCACTCGCCGCGCTGTTTGCCACCAAACGCGCCGCCGGAGTCCATGGCGATGATGCGCACTCGGTCCTGCGGCACCTTCAACGCCTGCGCCACCTCCTGCCGCACAAGGAATGGCGCCTGCACACCGCAGCGGATCGTGACGACATCGTCCTGCCACTCCGCCACGGCCGCGCGTGGTTCGAGCGGCACGTGCGCGATGGGCGGGAGCCAGTAGCGCGACGACTTTCGTCGCACGGCCGCTGCCAGACCGGCATCGACGTCACCGCGCACGAGGAGCGGCGGATATCTCGCGCGCGGCTGTTCCACCGGCGCAATGGCGGTCTTCTTGAAGAGCGCCGCCCACTCGTCATGCGGCGTGAGCGGCTCGGCTTTCCACTGCGCGTTCACCAGTGCAGCGGCGCGACGCGCATCGCTGGCATTGCCGGACACGGCGGCCAGCAGATCGCCATCGCGCAACACGCGCACGCCGGCGACGGCTTCGGCGCGCGCAGCGTCGTACGACACCAGGCTCGCGCGATGGTGCGGCGCGCGCACGATTACCGCGTGCAGCATCCCGGGCACGACGACGTCGGACGGATAGATCTTCGTTCCCGTCACGACCGCCAGACTGTTGACGTTCGCGATCGGCGCGCCGAGCGTCTTCCAGTCGGCCGGCGGCGTCAGCGCATCGTCGCCGCCGAGGCGCGCGGCGCGGACCGCCGCAGCCGCCTGCCGGATCACCGGCACTGTCTGTGGCGTCGTCAGGCTCGACCACGTGCCGCCGTCGTCCGGACACAGGAGCGTGTCGCCCATCACGAGATCGACACGTTCGACCGGCACACGCAGCTCTTCCGCGAACGCCTGCACGAGCAGCGTGCGCGCACCCTGTCCCATTTCCATCTTGCCCGTGAAGGCACGGAACGTCCCGTCCTCGGCAATCTGCACGCGCACCGGGACGTCCTGTCCCGCGGCGCGCACGGCGACGAGCAGAAACAGTCCGCCGCCCAACATCGACAGAAACTCGCGGCGATCGGGCGTCAACGTGTCGAGCAGATCGAAGATCTCGTAGCGCTCCGGCTCGAGCTCTTCCTCGAAGCGCTGCTTGTAGGCGCGTCGCAGGTCGTCAGCCACGCCGCACCTGCTTGGACATGACGTCACCAGCCGCACGAACGGCGTCGATGATACGGGGATAGGTGCCGCATCGGCAGAGATGGCCATCGAGCGCCTGCCGAATCTCGTCGTCGCTCGGCGTGCTGTTGTGCGTGAGCAGTGCGACAGCGCCGGTGATCATGCCGGGCGTGCAGA
>CAZVHY010000007.1:3900-9570 GCA_964627115.1 uncultured Solibacteraceae bacterium
GTGCTGTTGTGCGTGAGCAGTGCGACAGCGCCGGTGATCATGCCGGGCGTGCAGAATCCGCACTGAAAGGCCTGCGCGTCGATGAACGCCTGCTGCACCGGGTGCAGCTGGCCGTCCGAGCTCAGGCCTTCAATCGTGACGATCGTCTTCTGCTCCGCGGCGGACGCGGGCGTCACGCACGCAGGCACGGCGCGGCCGTCGAGGAGAACGGTGCACGAGCCGCACTGCCCTTCGCCGCACCCGAGCTTCGGACCGGTGAGACCGACGTGTTCGCGCAGCAGTTCCAGCAGACTGGCGTCCGCGGACACGTCGCCGCGCCATGCACGGCCGTTCACCGTCAGCGTCACTTGCGGCATGGGCCGAGTCTACACCTGCGCGTCGGATGCGGGTGAGTCGTAGCCGCGGGGCTTTACGCCCCGCGGTACCGGGTCGACGGCCAAGCCCGACACCGCGGGGCGTAAAGCCCCGCGGCTAGCGTCCGACGACCGTGAAGCGAACGCCGCTCCCGAAAGGCCGCGAGAACAGACGTCCGAGATCCGCGTGCACGACGACGGCAATGACGGGATAGCCGCCGGTCGTCGGATGTTCGGGCCCGAGCGCGATCGGCTGGCCGTCGCGAGGCACCTCGATGGCGCCGATGACCATCGGGCGTGTGATGTCGGGGCGATCGGTGCGCTGCAGGCGTGGGCCATCGAGTCTCGTGCCCACACGATCGCTCGAGGGCAGCACGGCGTAAGGCGCCGATTGCAGCACGTCCAATGCATCCGGCGCGAAGGCGTCGGCGTCGGGCCCGGCGATCACACGAACGGGCGAGGTCTCGTCGAACGAGTCGATCGCTCGGATCGCCACCGGCGCTTCGCCTGCGCGCAACCGGTCTCCGGCGCGCAGAAGGCGCCCTATACCTGCGCTGAGCTGCGTGCTTCGACTGCCAAGAACAACCGGCGCGTCCACTCCGCCGCGCATCGCGAGGTACGTGACGCGGCGACGTTCGCTCGCCACATGCATCTCGTCGCCCGCGCGAAGTTCCCTCGGCCCGCGCACGTCCGTAGCCACGATCACCGGTGCCTCGGCGCGCACGGTCAGCGTTCCCATCACCTCGATGGCCGCCGCGTCGTCGGGATTCTGCGCGCGCCGGTTGGCCGCTGCGAGCAATGCGGGTACGAGCGCACCACCAGGCGCAAGCCCCACATGCATGTGTCCAGGCCGGCCAGAATCCTGCGTCGTCACCAGCCCGACCGCGCGCACGACCGCGAGGCTCATGGCACGAACCGAACGCTGTCGCCAAGCTGCAGCCGCGCGCCGTTCTCATCGAACATCCGGACACCGACGACGCGGCCAATCAAGTGCCAGCCCCCCGGCGAATCGAACGGATAGACGCTGGTGAAGCCGCCGGCGATCGCGATCGATCCCGCCGGCACCCGAGTACGCGGCGTTTCCCTGCGCGGGAGATGCAGGCGCGGGTCGAGTCCTGTGAGATACGCGAAGCCCGGCGCAAATCCCATGGTCTCGACCGTGTACGTTCCGGCGGCGTGCACGCGCACGACGTCCTCTTCGCTCATGCCGGCCGCGCGGGCAACGTCTGCCAGATCAGGCGCGTCGTAGATGGTGAGCAGTTCGACGACCCGAGGAGGTGCATCTTCCTCGCGGACATCACCCAGTGCATCGAGAGCATCGGCATCGATATGCGGAGCGTCGGCGAAGTACACGGCGACATCGTCTCGCGCGACCACGACGTCGACGACGTCTGGCCATGCTTTGACGTGATTGACCAGGGCACGCGCGGGCGCGCCGGAAGGACGCGGGAACCGGATCGCGCGATCGCCGAGCGCCACCCACTCAGGCACGAACCGCTCCGCGCACCGCGTGCGCGATGGCGAGTGCACCAGGCGTGTCGCCGTGAATGCAGATCGTGTCGACCGACGAGGCGAGCGCGACCGCCTGCGCCGCGGCCTCGGCAGGATCGGTGATCAGTGCGTCCGGCTCGGAACGTGACGCGAGCGATCCGTCAGGCAACATCCGCCGATCGGCGAAACCCTCGCGCGCATAGAGCAGACGCTGCCGCAGGACCTCATCGCGCAACTCACCGGCCGGCGGTCCCACGATGGTGATCCCCCGCCCCAGCGCCGCGACGGCCCCACGCAACAGCGCCTGCGCGATGACGCCGTGGGCATTCGCATCGTGGTACAGCGCGCCGTGCGGTTTCATTGCCACGATGGCCACGCGGCGGCGACGAGCAATCTCGACCAGCGTCCGGCATTGCGAGGTTACGGACTCTTCGACGAGCGTCGCTGCCTCGCGCACGCGCGCGGCCATCACCGCGGCGGGAACGCCGTCGAGCGGCGACCGGCGACCGAATCCATCGCGATCTGGATAGGACGGGTGCGCGCCGAGTTTCACCGTCGACCGCGCACAGAACGCGGCCACGCGGTCCATCGACGCCGCGTCACCGGCATGGCCGCCGCACGCACACATGAGAATGTCGAACAGCGACCACAGGCCGTCGATCTCGCTCGGCCGCTCGCCAGCGTCGAGGGTCAGGAGCATATGTACCGACTAAAGACTAGTCGGTCCTGATGGTCCTGTGGGTCCTTTTGGTCCTTCGGGTGCGTCCTGGGGTGCTTCGGGTCCTGTGGGTTCTCCAGGATTTCGACGCTCCGAAGACTGCAGGACCTGCAGGACCACCTGAAGGACCTGAAGCACCTGAAGGACCACAGGACGCACCCAAAGGACCACCAGGACCTATAGGACCAGAAGGACCCCGCTCTACTACCTCACCTCGAACACGTAGCTGCCCGAGCCGATCTCCACGACGTGCGTCGCCTCGTCGCGCTGCGACTCGACGACCCGGCCGTCCTCGTACACCTGCGTATCCTCGCCGGCGGGCAGGTGCACCGTGGCCGCGGTGTTGGCCGGAATCGTCACCTGCAGCGTGAACCGGCCGTTGTCCGCGCGCGTCCAGTCGGTGACGATGGTGCCGTAGACCGAGTCGTACTCGCCGCGCGCGTGCGGCATCCGTGCGTCGGCGCGCGGGTGAATGACGATGTGCTTGAAGCCGGGGCCGGCAGCGGATGTGTCGATGCCGGCGACGTACCGGTAGACCCACGCCACGACCGAGCCGAACGCGTAGTGGTTGTACGAGTTCATCGCCGGGTCGCTCGTGTCGCTGTTCCAGCGCTCCCACCAGGTTGTCGCGTTGTTCGTGACCATGTAACCCCACGAGGGATACGACTCGTTGAGCAGCAGCCGGTACGCGATGTCGGCGCGGCCGTGATCGGTCAACGCGAACAGCAGGTACGGCGTGCCGAGGAATCCCGTCGACAGGTGCCAGTTGCGTTCCTCGATGGCGCCGACGAAGTGATCGACCGTCCGTGCCACGAGCGCGTCGGGCACGAGCCGCATGTTGAGCGCGAGCACGTATGACGTCTGCGTGCCCACATCGATCTGCCCGTCGGACCGCACGAACGCCTTCTGGAATGCGGCGCGCAGGTTGTCGTGCAGCGTGCGGTAGCGCACGGCAGCATCGGTCCGGCCGGTGGCCTGGGCCATCTGGACCATCTGATCGGCAATCAACGCCCAGTACGCCGTCCCCACGAGTTCCTTCGACGTGCGTTCGTCGGGCGCGAGCCAGTCGGAGAAGTTCCAGCCCACGCGGTTGCGCCGGATGAAGTCCGGATTGCCGCCCGCGACGTAAGCGAGCCACTTCTCCATCGCGTCCCAGTTCTCGTCGATGAACCGGCGATCGCCGTACTGCATCCACGACGTCCAGGGAAGGATGACGACGGCATCGCCCCAGCCCGGCGCGCCGTCACCGAGATCGGGCACGTGCGGTGCGGTGTTGGGCACCGATCCTTCCGGCGACTGCGCGTCGCGTACGTCGAGCATCCACTTGCGCGTGAACGCCGCGATGTCGAAGTTGTACGCGCCCGTGCGCCAGAACGCGCCGGCGTCGCCCGTCCAGCCTAGCCGCTCGTCGCGTTGCGGACAATCGGTCGGCACGCTGAGGAAGTTGCCCTTCTGTCCCCAGATGCCAACCTCCCAGAAGCGGTTGACGAGATCGCTCGCCGTCTCGAGACGCCCGGACGGCTCGGCCGTCACGCTCGTCACCACTTCTCCGGTCAGCGACGCCGTCGTGGGCATGCCGGGAAATCCGGTGACCTCCACATAGCGGAACCCGTAGAACGTGAACAGCGGCACGTAACTCTCCGGGCCGCCGCCCTTCAGGACGTACACGCCGGTGGCGTTCGCGTTGCGGAAGTTGTCGCGATAGATGTTGCCGTCGGGTTCGAGCCGCTCGGCGAACCGCATGCGCACACGCGCGCCTCTCGGCCCTTCGACGTTGAGCCGCGTCCAGCCGACCATGTTCTGTCCCATGTCGAACACGTACACGCCCGGCTCGCGCTCGGTCATGCTCACCGGCGCAATCGTTTCGGTCACCCGCACGGGTGTCGTCATCTGCGCACTCACGACACCTGCCGGTCCAGGTGCGGGCACCGCCGCGCCCCACGAGACATCGTCGAAGTCGAGCGACTGCCACGCGTTGTCTCGCCGGGCGTCGTAGACTTCGCCCGCATAAATCTCCGAGTGCAACACGGGCGACGTGCTCGTCTTCCACGAGGGGTCGGTTCCAATCCGTTCGCGCGTGCCATCGGCGTAGACGATGTCGAGCTGCGCCATGAGGCGGACCGGGCCGGGACCGAAGAAGAAGCGGTTGCCGTACCAGCTCATGGCACTGGCGAACCAGCCGTCACCGAGGATGGCGGCGACGCCGTTGCGGCCGCTGCGCACGAGCGACGTCACGTCGTACGTCTGATAGACGACGCGATCGCGATAGTCGGTGAATTCCGGGGTGAGCACGTCTTCGCCCACGCGCTCGCCATTGAGGAACAGGCGATAGCTGCCGAGCGCCGTCGCGTAGAGACGCGCCGACTCCACGCGTTTCGACAGGTCGAACGTCGTCCGGAAGAGCGACGCCGGGGCTGGCAGCGGACCCGGATCGGGGAATCGTCCATCGGTGAGATCGGCGACCACGACGCTGTCCTGCCAGTCTGCGGCGCTGACGAGACGCGACTGCCATGACGCGCCGCTCGCCAGGCGCTCGATGCGCCCGTCCTCGTGTTCGATCTTCACGAGTCCGGCGAGCGCCGACGGAATACGTCGATCGGGCGGCGCGGTGGCGTCGGCCACGAGCGCCGTCTTCAGGCGCACCTCGATTTCGTTGGCGCCGGCGACGAGCGCGTCGGTGATGTCCTCGCGATCGAAGGCGACCCACGTGCGCGTCTTCGCACCAGCCGGCCGGCCGTTGACCGTCGCCGTGAAGTCGCCGCGCGTCGTCACGAACAGCGCCGCGTTAGCTGGTCTGGCCGGCAGATCGAACGTCACGCGGAACACACTTTCGGTGTCGAGCGGCATGCGCATGGCGTCATGACCGTTCACGTAGATCCAGCGGATGCCGGCGCGATCGGCCTGCGCCTCAGTGTCGTCGCCGGCAATCCACTGCGCCTGCCAGTCCGACGGCTGCAGGAGCCCCATCTCCCAGAACGCCGCGGGCGCAAACGACGACACGGCGCCGGCCCCATCCCACGTGCGCACGGTCCAGTAGTAGCGGCGTCCCGACTCGAGCGCCGGTCCGGCATAGGCGATGCCGTGCGATTGATCGGTGTTCTGGCGCCC
>CAZVHY010000007.1:9670-19886 GCA_964627115.1 uncultured Solibacteraceae bacterium
ATCACCGCCAGCAGACCGATTATCAGCAGTACTTTCTTCACGTCAGAACCTCGCGAACGCCGCTCGGCGGCGGCTGGTCGTCACGCATCCGCCGGCGCCTCGATGTGGAACACCTCGCGCAAATCGCGCGACACGGGACTCGCGTCGGGGTTCGACGGCATGATGTCGCGCATGAAGCGCCACCACCGCCGGCAGACCTCCGTGTCGGCCACGGCCGCCCATCGCGCTTCGTCCTCGACCTCGGCGTACCCGAACAGATCGCCCGTATCGTCGTCGAGAAAGATCGAATAACTGATGGCGCCGTGCGCGACGAGCGTGTCCTCCAACTCGCGCCAGATCGGCCGATGCCGGCGTTCGTACTCGGCGTGCTGGCCCGGGTCGACTGTCATGCGGAACGCCTTGCGCACCATGGTGTGCGCTCAGTGTGCCGCCATGGACCGAGTGCTGGCAAATCGCGCGAACGCGATGCATTTCCCGCGACGCCGGTTGAACATCGGCGAGGAACGCTTTATCGTGGCCCGCTGACGTCCTGATGTCCCGTTTCCTGGCCTTCGACCTCGGCGCCGAGAGCGGCCGCGCGCTGACCGGCGTACTGTCGGCTGGCCGGCTGATGCTCCAGCCCGTACACCGGTTCGCCAACGCGCCACTCGCGGTCGACGGCACGCTGCGCTGGAACGTCGAGGACCTGCACGCGCAGCTGCTTGGCGCGCTGTCGATGGTCGACACGCCGCTGGCCAGTGTCGGGCTCGACACGTGGGGATGTGACTACGCCCTGCTCGACGACCGCGGTGAGCTCGTCGAACGTCCCTGGCACTATCGCGATCACCGCACGGACGGGGTGATGGATCGCGTGCTCGCGACGCTCGGCCGCGATCGCGTCTACAGGACGACCGGCGTGCAGTTCCTGCCGTTCAACACGCTGTTCCAGCTGGCGGCCGCGCACGACGCGCAACCGTCGGCACTCGATCGCGCGGCCGCGTTCGTCACGATGCCCGATCTACTGAACTACCGGCTCACGGGCCGCATCGCCTGCGAATACACGAACGCCACCACGACGCAGTGCGTCGACGCGCGGACGCGCACATGGGCCGTGGACCTGCTCGACGATCTGCATCTGCCCGGCCGCCTGTTCGGTCCCATTGTCGAACCCGGCACGATTCTCGGTCCGCTGCGTACGCCGGCCGGCGACCATGCCGGCGCGCCGGTGGTGGCACCTGCCTGTCACGACACCGGCTCGGCCGTGGCCGCGGTGGCGGCCACGAACGACACGGCCTTTCTCAGCTCGGGCACATGGTCGCTGCTCGGCGTCGAAACGCCGGCGCCCGTCATCACCGCGCGCGCCGCGGCGCTGAACTTCACGAACGAAGGCGGCGTGTGCGGCACGACGCGCCTGCTCAAGAACATCGGCGGCCTCTGGCTGCTCCAGGCCTGCCGGCGAGACTGGGCATCGGCGGGTCTCGATCTCACGTACGACGCGTTGGCATCAGGCGCAGCCGGCGCGGCCCCGTTCGGCGCGGTCGTGGATCCCGACGATCCCGCATTCCTCAACCCGCCGCAGATGACCGCAGCCATTGCGGAGTACTGCCGCCGCACCGGACAACCGCCGCCGGAAACACCGGCCGCGTTCGCACGAACGATCTTCGAGAGCCTTGCGCTGAAGTACCGCCTGGTGATCGAGTGGCTCGAGGAGATCACCGGACAGACCATCCGCACCATTCGCGTCATCGGCGGCGGCGCGCAGAACGTGCTGCTCAACCAGTTGACGGCCGACGCCACCGGACGCACCGTCCTCGCCGGGCCGGTAGAGGCCACGGCCCTGGGCAACATCGCCATGCAGATGCTTGCCACCGGACACGTGGCGACACTGGCCGAGGCGCGTGAGATCATCGACCGCTCGTTTCCCGCCGGGCGTTTTCATCCGATCGACACGGACCGCTGGGAGCGGCACTACCGCAGGTTCCGTGAAGTCCTGGAGCATTCTTGTGTCTGACGTGACGACTGCGCCCCTCCGGTTCCTCGCCGATCTCTGGAACGAGGCCGACGCCGGCCCGCTGGCCGATCGGCCGCTCGATCTGCTGCGCTATCGATCGAACATCCTCGGCGCCGACCTGCGTATCACCAATTTCGGCGGCGGCAACACGAGCTCGAAGTTCGATCTGCCCGATCCGCTCACCGGCGAGCCCGTGCGCGTGATGGCCGTCAAGGGCAGCGGCGGAGACCTGCGCTCGATCGGCACGTCGGGTTTCGCGCTGCTCTACATGGACAAACTCGAGCGCCTCATCAGCCGCTACCGCGGCGAGGCGCACGAGGACGAGATGGTGGCGATGTATCCGCTCTGCGCGTTCGGCGAGAACCGCGTCGCCGCGTCGATCGACACGCCGCTGCACGCGTTCCTGCCGTTCCCGCACGTCGACCACCTGCACCCGGACTGGGCAATCGCACTGGCCGCGAGCGCCAACGGCAAGGCAAAGCTCGACGAATTCAACGCGCGATTCAATCGGCGCATCGCCTGGGTGCCGTGGCAGCGCCCGGGATTCGAGCTGGCGCTGATGCTGCGGCGCGCGGTGGCCGACCATCCCGGCTGCGACGGCATCATCCTCGGCGGTCACGGCCTCTTCACCTGGGGAGACACCCAGCGCGCGTGTTACCTCAGCAGCATCGCAACCATCGACCAGATGGGGCAGTTCGTCGACGACCACGCGCGCGCGGCGGGACGGGCGATCTTTGGTGGCGTGGCGGTGACCGCGCGATCGACGGCCGACGTGGCCGCCGACCTGCTGCCGTTCCTGCGTGGCGTCGTGTCGTCGAACAAACGGACGATCGCGCATTGGGATCAGTCCGACGACGCCCTGACGTTCGCGAACAGCCAGTGGGCGGAAGACCTCTGCCAGATGGGCACGAGTTGCCCGGACCACTTCCTGCGCACGCGCATCAGTCCGATGTTCGTCCCGTGGAATCCGGACACCGAGTCCGTCGACGCCCTGAAGGCACGCATCGATGAACGTGCCGCACGCTACCGGCAGGACTATGCCGCCTACTACGAGGCTCACGCGCTGCCCGACTCGCCCGCGCTGCGCGACTCGAATCCATCGGTCGTCGTCATTCCATCACTGGGCCTGTTCGGGTTCGCCAAGGACAAGCGCGAAGCGCGCATCACGACCGAGTTTTTCGTGAACGCCATTCACGTGATGGCCGGTGCGAGCGCCCTCGAGGGCGACACACCCGTGGCGGGCCCGCTGCCGCAGGCGCGTGACACCTCGCGCGCGGGCGATTTCTCGAGCCTGCACAACTACGTCGCGCTGCCGCGCTCGGAAGCGTTCCGCATCGAGTACTGGGCACTCGAGGAGGCGAAGCTCCAGCGGATGCCACCCGAAAAGGAACTGAGCCGCCGGATCGCGCTCGTTGTCGGCGCGGCCAGCGGCATCGGACGCGAGGTCGCCCTGCGCCTCGCGAAGAAAGGCGCACACGTGGTCGTGGCGGATCTCAATCGTGATGCCGCTGCCGCCGTTGCCACCGAAGTGAGCGCCGCGTCGTCAGCCGAGGCCGTGCTGGCCGTGCAGATGGATCTGGCGTCGCGTGACTCCATGCGCGCCGGCATCCGGGAAGCCGTGCTCCGCTTCGGCGGCCTCGACATCGTCGTCAACACCGCCGCCATCTATCCGACGCCGCCGCCGGGAACGCCGATCGAGTCGACGTGGGCGCTCACGCTCAACGTGAACGTCACGGGCAACCACGTGCTGGCCGACGAGGCGGCAACCGTTCTCCGGGCGCAGAAGTTGCCAGCCAGCATCGTGCTCACGAGCTCGGCCAACGCGATCGTGCCGAAGAGCGGCAGTGAACCCTACGACGTGAGCAAGGCCGCGGTGAACCACCTGATCCGCGAACTGGCCGTCGGTCTCGGTCCGCTGGTGCGCGTCAATGGCATTGCACCGGCGACCGTCGTGGCAGGATCGGCGATGTTCCCGCGCGACCGTGTCATCGTGTCGCTCGACAAGTACGACATCGCCTGGCTCGAGAGCGACACCACAGAGACGCTGCGAGGGAAACTCGCGGAGTTCTACGCGCGCCGGACCATTACCCGGCGTCCGATCCTGCCCGCCGATTGCGCGAACGCGATCTGCTGGCTCGCCGGCGACGACAGCGGCAAGACCACCGGACACGTGATTCCCGTGGACGGAGGACTGAGCGAGGCGTTCGCTCGCTGATGGATGTGAACCGTGTAGACACGTAGGTCATGGAGAGCAGACGGAGCACCTGACACGACGAGCGCGGATGATACGGGAGAGACTCGCACGAGCAAGAGAGCCTGCGGGCCCGGGTATCGGCTCTCTTGTTCGCGCGAGTCTCTCCCGTATCGACCAGCGGCTCCGCCGCTGGCCGGCCTTCGGCCGGCCGCGCTCGTCGCCATCCTTCATGTCCTACATGCCCTACACGGTTCAATAACCCTGACCGAAACGAGGACGACATGCACGACACGCTGACACAGCAGGTCTTCGAAGCACTCGATCGTTTTCGGATCGAGCTTCCGTCCTGGGGTTTCGCCGACACCGGCACTCGGTTCGGCGTATTCCGGCAGCCGGCGGCCGCTGTCACCATCGAGGAGAAGTTTGCCGACGCGGGCCAGGTCCACGCGCTGACGGGTGCGTGCCCCACGGTCGCCCTGCACGTGCAATGGGATCTGCCCGGTGGTGCGAGCGATGTCGCCGCCGTGCGACGAGCGGCCGCCACCGCCGGCGTGCAGCCGGGCGCGATCAACCCGAACTTCTTCCAGGATCAGGACTACAAGTTCGGCTCGTTCGGCAATCCCGACAGCACCGTTCGCGCGCGCGCGCAGCGTCACGGCCTGGACAGCATCGAGGTGATGCACGCGCTCGGCAGCCGCGACCTGTCGTGCTGGTTTGCCGACGGGTCCAACTATCCCGGCAGCGCATCCATCCGCGAGCGCAAGCGATGGTTCGAAGAGGGACTGCAGCTGCTGCACGACGCGCTCGGCCACGACCAGCGCCTGCTCGTCGAGTACAAGCCGTTCGAACCGGCGTTCTACCACACCGACATCGGCGACTGGGGCATGGCGCTCCTGCTGGCACGCGCGGCCGGCCCGCGCGCGAAGGTCCTCGTCGACACTGGTCATCATTACCAGAGCCAGAACATCGAACAGATCGTGGCGTGGCTGCTCGCGGAGAACATGCTCGGCGGGTTCCACTTCAACGATCGCCGCTACGCCGACGACGACTTGACGATGGGATCGATCGATCCGTATCAGGTGTTCCGGATCTTCCACGAGATCCGTTTCTACGAGTGGGAAACCGGCACGCAGGCCGACATCGCGTACATGGTGGACCAGAGTCACAACCTCAAGGGCAAGATCGAAGCGATGATCCAGACCGTGGTCACCGCGCAGGCGCTGTTCGCCAGGGCAGCGCTCGTCGATCTCGCGTCGCTCGTACACGCGCAGGCCGCCACCGACATCGTTCGCGCCGAATCGTGTCTGCAGGATGCGTTCGCGACTGACGTACGTCCCGCGATTCGCGAGTGGCGTCTGGCGAAGGGGCTGCCGGCCGATCCGCTCGATGCGTTCCGGCAAGGCGGCTATCTGGAGCGCGTCACGCGCGAGCGGGCCGAGCGGCGAGCCGGCACGGCCACGGCCTCGCTGGGGTCGGGATTCTGACGTGCAGTCTTCTGCCCTGCTGGTCGCCTCGGACATCCGCAAGTCGTACGCGGGCGTCCGCGCGCTGAAGGGCGTGTCGTTCGATCTGACGGCCGGCGAAGTCCACGCGCTCGTCGGCGAAAACGGCGCGGGCAAGTCCACGCTCATCAAGATCATCACGGGCGCCGTCCGCGCCGATGACGGCGCCCTTGCCGTGACAGGAACGGCAGTCGATCTCGCGCACTTCTCGCCAGCGCAGGCGCGCGCGCTCGGCATCGCGGTCATCTATCAACAGCCCGCGCTGTTCCCGGATTTGAGCGTCACCGAGAACATCGCGCTCACGCTCGAGACGACGACGGCGTGGCGCGCGATCGACTGGCGCGCACGACGCCGCCGGGCTGCGGAACTGCTCGAGCGCGCAGGGGCGACATTCAGCCCGGACCGGCTCGCGGGCTCGCTCAGCATGCCCGAGCAGCAACTGGTCGAGATCGCCCGCGCCATCGGCGCCGATGCGCGCATCATTCTGATGGACGAACCCACGGCGTCGCTCACCGATCGTGAGGTCCGCCACCTGTTCGACGTCGTCGACACCATCCGTCGGGGCGGCGCCGGCGTCATCTACATCTCGCACCGGCTCGACGAAGTGTTCACGCTGGCCGATCGCATCACCGTGCTGCGCGACGGCGAAACCGTGGCCACGTCCGCGCGCGACAGCATCACGCCCGAAACCGTCGTGCGTCACATGGCCGGCCGCGAACTGTCGTCCGTGTTTCCAAAGCGGCCGATCGACGCTGGCGACGTCGCCCTCGAGGTTCGTGGCCTGTGGTCGGCCGACGGGCTCGTGCGCGACGTGTCGTTCGAAGTACGGCGCGGGGAGATTCTCGGTATCGCCGGGCTCGTGGGTTCGGGCCGGACCGAAACGGCCGAGACGATCTTCGGACTGCGTCGTGCAGATCGTGGTGAGGTTCTCGTCAACCACCGTGCGGTCCGCATTGCCAGTCCGGGTGACGCCATCACCGCCGGCCTCGCGTACGTGCCGGAAGATCGGCGGCGGCACGGTGTCGTGCTCGACATGTCGATTGCCACGAACACGAGCCTCTCGAGCCTGCCGGCCGTCTCGCGACGTGGCCTGATCGAGACGGATCGGGAGCGCGCGGTCGCCGAACGCTTCCGCACGGACCTTCAGATCAAGACGCCGGACGTCGACGCCGACGTCGCGACGCTGTCGGGCGGCAATCAGCAGAAGGTGGCGCTCGCCCGATGGCTGGCGACCACCCCGTCGGTGCTCATCCTCGACGAACCGACCCAGGGCGTGGACGTCGGCGCCAAGGCCGAGATTCACGGCGTCATGCAGTCGATGGTCGAACGCGGCATGGCCATCGTGATGATCTCGTCGGAACTGCCGGAAATCCTCGGCATGAGCGATCGCATCGCGGTCATGCGCGACGGGACGATTGTCGCCGTCCTCGATCGGGCCGAGGCGTCGGCAGAACGCCTCCTCGACCTCGCGCTGTCGCGGTCGTCGACGAGAGTGAGCGCCTGATGCTCGAACGGCACCGCATCGAGCTGTCCGTCGCATTCGCGCTCGCGGCCCTCGCGGTGCTCCTCGCCGTGCGCGCGCCGGGCTATTTCGTCGCGGGCAACCTGCTCGACGTGCTCATGGCCACGCTGCCCGTCTTCGTCGTCGCCATCGGCGCAACGCTCGTCATCCTGACCGGCGAAATCGACATCTCGGTGGGCTCCGTCTTCGCCGTCTGCAGCGTCGCCGCGGGCGCGATGGCCGTGGCCGGCGCGCCCATGCCTGTCGTCGTGCTGCTCACGCCACTCGTTGGCGCGGCACTCGGCGCCGTCAACGGTGCGCTCATCGCCTGGCTCGCACTTCCCTCCATCGTCGTCACTCTTGCCGCGATGGTGGCGTGGCGCGACGCGTTGCGCTGGACGACGCAGGGTGCGTGGGTGCAGAACCTGCCATCGGACTTCCAGTGGCTCGGTCTCTCGCAGAGCACGTATCCAGCGGCCGCGATCGCCATCGCACTCGTGCTCGGCGCCATCACGGCGTGGAGCCTGACGAAGCTGCCAGCCGGCCGCGCGATCTACGCCACGGGATCGAACAGCGAGGCCGCAAGGCTGGCGGGCATCGACGCGCAGCGCGTGCGCTTCTGGACGTTCACCATCGCGGGCGCGTGCACCGGACTGGCGGCACTGCTCAACTCGGTGCGCTTCAGCCAGATTCCGCCCAACACCGGACTCGGGCTCGAGATGCAGGTAATTGCCGCCGTCGTCGTCGGTGGCACGGCCATCACCGGTGGACGCGGCACCCTCGTCGGCACGCTGCTCGGCGTGGTGCTGCTCGGCAGCATGGGACCGGCGCTGACCTTTCTTGGTGTGAGCGCGTTCTGGGAGCGAGCGCTGCAGGGCGCCATCATCCTGGTGGCCGTGAGCATCGACGCCATCCGCGCGCGCCGGCGGCAGCGCGGTGTCGCGAGGGCGGCACATGCGTAGCCGTCGTCTTCCCGCGGAAGCCGTGCTGACGGCGGTGCTGCTGGCGGAGATCGCCGTCTTCGCGACGACAACCGACTATTTCCTGTCTGTTGGTAATCTCTTCGAGATCGCGCGGTTCACGACGGCACTCGGGCTGCTGGCCATTGCCATGACGCCGGTCATCGTCACGGGCGGCATCGATCTGTCGGTCGGCTCGATGATGGGGCTCGCGGCCGTGAGTCTCGGCGTGATGCACCATGAGTGGCACTGGCCTATGCCCGCTGCTCTGGCGGGCGCACTCGGCGCAGGAGCCGTTGGCGGCGCACTCAACGGCTTCTGCATCGCGCGCCTCCGTATCCCGCCGCTCATCGTCACGCTCGGATCGCTGGCGCTGTTCAGGGGGATCGCCGAGGGCATCACCGGCGGATCGGCGAGTTACTCGGGATTCCCCGCCGTGTTCCACGCGGCCGGTCAGGGCTATCTCGGCGGTGTGATTCCCGCGCAGGTGCCGCTACTCGTGGCCGTGGCCATCGGCGCGTACGTGTTACTGCAGCGATCGATCGTCGGCCGATCGCTCTACGCGATCGGCTTCAGCGCCGAGGGGGCACGGTATGCGGGCCTGCCCGTCGCACGCCGGCTCATGCTCGTGTACGTCCTCAGCGGCATCGCCGCCGCGCTGGCCGCCATCGTCTACGTCGCGCACATCGGCCAGGCGCGGTCGGACGCCGGCAACGGCTACGAACTGAACGCGATCACCGCCGTCGTGCTCGGCGGCGCGTCGGTTGCCGGCGGCCGGGGGACCATCATCGGCACGCTGCTCGGCCTGTTCATCCTGGCCGTCCTCCAGAACGGCCTCCAGCTCGCCGCGCTTCCATCGGAGCTGGTAGGCGTACTGACAGGTGTGGTGCTCGTTGGCGCGATCGCGATCGATCGCTTTCGCGCCTTCCAGCCTTCCAGCCTGCCGCCTCCCAGCCTCCCCGCCTCCTCCCAGCCTGTCGCCTCCCAGCCTTCTTCCCCTGAGTTGCTTATGAAAAACACCCAGGTTGCCGCTCTCTGTGCCGCCATTCTCGCCGGCGCCATTGTCGTTGCCGGCACGAACGCGTGGCTGTTCAGCGCGCTCGCGCGCAGTGGATCGCCGACGACAGCCGGCATGGCAGACGCTGCTGGCGGTCGTCGTCTCGTGGTGGCGATGATGCCGAAGGCGAAGGGCGATCCCTACTTCGTCAGCTGCCGCGTCGGCGCCGAGGAAGCCGCGCGCGAGCTCGGTGTCGATCTCATCTGGGACGGCCCGACGGGCCTCGATGCCGCACGCCAGAACGAGCTGGTCGAAAGCTGGATCACGCGTCGTGTGGATGCGATTGCCGTGTCGGTCGAAAATCGCGCGAGCATCTCGACCGCGCTGCGCAAGGCGCGCGAGCGCGGCATCAAGGTCATCACGTGGGACGCGGATGCCGAACCTGACGCGCGCGACTACTTCGTCAACCAGGCGACACCCGAGGGCATCGGCACGACGCTCGTCGACGAAGCCGCGAAGCTCATGGGCGGGGCCGGCGAGTTGGCCATCGTCACCGGTGCGCTGGCCGCGCCGAATCAGAACGCGTGGATTGCCGTCATCCGCGAACGGCTGGCCGCGGCCTATCCGGACATGCGGCTCGTCACCATTCAGCCGAGCGACGACGACCGGGACAAGGCGTTTGCCGAGGCGCAGACGATCATGCGCGTGCACCCGAACGTGAAGCTGATCATGGCGATCTCGGCGCCCGCCGTGCCTGGCGCGGCCGAGGCTGTGCGTCAGGCCAACCGGCGCGACGTGCAGGTGATGGGCCTGTCGCTGCCGAACATGAACAAGCCGTACGTGCACGACGGCATCGTGCAGACGGTCGTCCTCTGGAACACGACCAACCTCGGCTACCTCACCGTCCGCGCCGCGGCCATGGCCGCAGATGGCACGCTGTCACCAGGCGCCACGTCACTCGACGGCGGACGACTCGGATCGATCGAGGTCCAGGGCGAAGAAGTCCTGCTCGGCACGCCACTCGTCATGACGAAGGAGAACATCGACGGGTTCGATTTCTAAGGAACGACTCG
>CAZVHY010000007.1:19986-24519 GCA_964627115.1 uncultured Solibacteraceae bacterium
CCCGACAAGATGCTGGTGAAACGAGTCATCGCGGCCCCACTCGATGTCGTTCAGAGCGTCGACGGCCAGATCCTCCGCAATGGCGTGTCGCTGCCCGACGAGTATCTGGAGCCGACGCGCCGCTCGACCGACAGCTGGGGGCCGCAGGTCGTCCCTCGCGGTCACTACTTCGTCCTCGGCGACCACCGCAGCAACAGCGCGGACAGTCGCACGTTCGGGCCAATTCCGCAACGCTACATCCAGGGACGGGTTCAGGTCCGCTGGTGGCCCCTGCTCAGCAGCCGCTGGTTCTGATCGCCGTACGCGCTGGACGAGACACGGCCTGTTGGTCATACTGGCGGTATGAGCACGTCGGAGAAGATCGCCATCAGCCTGCCACGGCGTCTGGCCCAACGCGCGCAGCGGGCTGTCCGCCAGGGACGCGCGCCGAGCGTGAGCGCCTATGTCGCCTCCGCACTGGAAGAAAAGGTCAAGCTCGACGAACTGTCCACGCTGCTCGATGAGATGCTGGCCGAGAGCGGCGGTCCCCTGAGTGCGGCCGAACGGCGCGCGGCCGATCGCGAGCTCGGCATCCGGCCGGTGCCACGGCGCCAGTAGACGATGCCCGGGCTGACACTCGATACCGGCGCGCTCATCGCATTCGAACGCAACGACCGGCGAACCGTCGCGTTGATCTCACGAACGATTGCGCATGGCCATTCACTGGCCGTGCCCGCTGGCGTCGTGGGCCAGGCCTGGCGGGATGGCCGGCGTCAGGCCCGCCTCGCGCGACTGCTCGGCGCAACAGACGTCGACGTCGTGCCACTCGACGATCAGGCCGCGCGCGATGCGGGGCAACTGTGCGGCGTCCGGCGAACGAGCGACGTGATCGATGCCTCCGTCGTGCTGTGCGCGCGATCACGCGGCCACCGCATCGTGACGTCCGATCCCGACGACCTGCGACGGCTGGATCCGAATCTGTTACTCATCCAGGTCTGAGTCCGGATCGTTCGCGACGCTCGGCGCCGGCAGATGCGACTCCACCTCGAAGCGCATCGTGCGCGACACCCGATCCGCGTCGCGCACCGCTTCGACATTCAGTAGATACGCGCCCGGCTGAAGGCGGCCCAACGGCAGATCCAGGCGATAGAACGTCGGCCCCGCGGTGAAGGTGGCGATGTCGATCGTCTCCCCGTGTTCCAGCAGCGCCGCGCCCTGCGCGTCGAAAACGCGCCCCGTCATCCGCACGGTCGCAACCGGCGCCGCCTGCGACACCTGCGCGTAGATCGTGACCGTCTCGCCAGACGCAAACGTTCGTCGTGTCGTCGGCACGACGGGCAGGAAGTCGGTGAGCGCGGCAATCAATCGCTGCGGCGTACGCGACGTGTGCACGACGAGGCCCGAGAGCGACAGGCGATCGCGCGCGAACGCGGGCACGTCGGCAATGTCGTGCACGGACGCGATGCGCCCCGTCGCCATGTCGCGCGCCGCCACTCGGACGTGGTAACCGCCAGGCTGCGGGAGATCGAGGCGCGTGAAGATCTCGTCCGCGCCGGCTGAACGTGCACCGGCCTCAGGCGACACCGTGTGGCGCGCCGACGCGACGAGGCGGCCCGTGCGATCGAAGGCCGCGGCAAGCAGCTCGAGCGGCGCCACCGCGCTACGCTCGACCGACGTCGTCACCGCCAGCGCCGTGGTTCCGTCCGTCGAGGCAAACGGCGCCAGGCTGAGCTGCATCGGCATCGTCGTCTGCGGCAGCAGACTACGCAGCGCCGTCATCAACGGATCCACGTCGCCTTCGACGGTGGCCGTGTCCGCGCCGCCGGGCACGTAATACCCGCGACGCGTGATCACCTGCACGCCGGGACGATTCACGCGAACCGTGATGTTACGGAAGCTGCCGGGCGTGGCGTCAGCCGGCGGCTCGAAGCCAAGCAGGTAGTACGCCCCCGTCTCTTCGAACACCTCGACCACGCGGTCCTCGGGCGCGTTCGTGTTCAGGATGGCGCGTCCGCCGGTGTGATCGGCAGCGGCAAGCAGCGTTTCGGGACCACGCAGCGCCCCCTGGCTCCCTGCAGTGGCAGGCACGATCGGCCCGCCCATCACGCGCGCCGTCACGCCGTGCTGAACGGGCGTGACGAGACCATTCGGATCGAATCCGTAGATCGTCAGGTTCGCGCGCTGCGCCGCGCGCAACGTTCGCTGGATCGCCGGCGGCAGGTAGACCGAACAGAGCGAGTCCTTGTTGCCCCACGCCTCCGGATTCAGCGGCAGATAACCGCCGATGAAGAACAGCACCTTTCGACGCTGACTGATGTCGGCCACCGACTCGGCGACGGTCGCAATCATGTCGAGCGAGCAGAGACCACAGAAGCAGTTGGCAGTCTCGGCCGACGGCACGGGACTCATCTCCGCGCGTTGCTGCTCCACGGTCCACCCGGCGTCGTTTCCAGGCCCTTCCGCATATCCCGTGGGCACACCGCGCGCCTGCGACAGCGACGTTCCAACCACCGGATTGTCAATCATCGCCAGCAACTTCACGCGATCGTTCGTGAAGCTCTGCGACAGCGTGCGGTCGCTGAAGACAATCGCCGCACGGTCGTCCGGCCCGAGCTGCTCGACAATCGTGTGCGCCACGCGACGCGCGGCCTGCGCGCCCCAGCCAAACGGGATGGAGTGATCGAACATGATCGTCACGAGCCGGCCGTCAGCCAGCGCGTTCGATGTCACGTCGGGCGCAACCCTGTCCACGCGATTCGCCGAGACGCGCGTCGTCGTGGTCGGCGGCAACTCCACGGCGGTGAATCCCGTGACCGCGCGGCTCTGACCGTCGTCGACGATGGTGAAGTCGGCCGAGGTCAGCCCGCGCACCGGCCGGCGATTGCGATCGAGGACGGTGACGTCGAGCGTGACCAGATCGGTGCCGGCGCGGAACCGAGGAGAATCCTGCGCGCTGACGGTCGCAAGAATGCTGACACCAACGAGGAGGCCGCACCCGAAAGGGCTGACGCGCGCCATCTCAGACTCCACAGAGGAACGGGACGCCCGTATGGTAATCGAGATTCGTGCGGGTGGCAGGAAACGGGCGGGCTTTGCCGTTCAGGAAGGCGCCAGGATCGTCGCCTCGAGATCCACGAACTCGGCATCACTCAATCCTGACGAAAAGTGCCGGAGGCGCGGCATGAGGGCCGGCGTCTCGCAATAGGCCGGTGCGCAGGAGGCGTGCACGAATCCCGACGAAGCGAAGCGGCCGTCTTCGTAGAACACGAGCGCGATGCGCCAGGTGTCTTTCGTGATGGGCTGCTTGCACGCGCGACACGTCGCTCGACCGGACGGTGCGCGACTCGCGGCGTCCGCGCGTATGGCGCGGCGATGCGCCACGCCGAGCGCGGCCTCGGCCTCGAGGGCCTCGCGATCGACCACCTCCACCACAGCACGCTGCAGGGCGTCGAGCAGCGGCTCAGGACGTTTGAACGCCGCGCACGAGGGGTGATACCAGTGCGTGGTGACAGCATCCTCGCCATCGGCGAAGGGATTCGGCACGCGCTCGCCGAGACGCACGGCACCCTTTGCGATCGTCTGACCGCACGCGCGGCACTTCGCACGGCCAGTCGCAGCAGTCTCGAGAACGGCGGAATCCTGCGTCATGCCCCTCGCTCGCTTCCGTGATAATAGACCGGTCAACCACTCTGACGTTTCGATGCTCGTGAGAGACGCACTCATCCTGTCGCTGCTTGCGAGCGGTTGTACCGCCGGCTCTCCGCCTGCCGCGGACACGACCGCGTCGCGAGCGACGGCCGCGACGCTCGTGTGGGAAACACTCCCGCCCCTCCCGCGCGCCCTCAGCGGCCACACGACCGGCGTCAGCCACGGCGCACTGCTCGTTGTTGGCGGCACGGACTTTCCCGTGCCGCTCTTCGACGGCGGCTCGAAGGTTTGGCACGACTCGGTGTACGTGCTCGAACCTGGTGCGTCAACCTGGAGCGTCGCGCCCTCGTTGCCACAGCCGCTCGCGTACGCCGCCGCGGCATCCGCCGCGAATCGCGTGTTCCTGGCCGGCGGATCCGACGATGCGCGCCACGTGGCCGACGCGTTCGCGCTCGAGTGGGTGAACGGCGCGCTGCGCCGCACGGAACTGCCACCGCTGCCGGCCCCGCTCGCCATGGCGGGCGCCGCCGTCGTTGGCCAGACGCTCTACGTCGCTGGCGGTCACGACGCGCCGGCGTCCTCGCACGCATCGAACATCGTCATGGCGCTCGATCTCCAGACACCCGGCGCCAGCTGGCAGGCGCTGCCGCCGTTCCCCGGCCCCGGCCGCATCCTCCCGGTCGTCGTCGCGCAGGCGGGCCAGTTGATCGTCGTCAGCGGCGCGTCCTTGTCTCCGGGCGCCAACGGTGGGCTCGTCCGGCAATACCTGACAGACGCGTACGCGTGGACGCCGGACGCGACGACGTCGACCGATGCGGCTTCCGCCATCACGCGCGGATCCTGGCGGCGTATCGCCGACGTGCCGCGAGCCGTGACCGCGGCGCCCGCTGCAGCCTCCGGCCAGGC
>CAZVHY010000007.1:24619-26013 GCA_964627115.1 uncultured Solibacteraceae bacterium
AGCGACACGGGCGACATCGATCTCGTGCTGAAGCGCAGCACCGACGGCGGCATGTCCTGGTCGGCGATGGACGTCATCGGCGACAACGGCCCGAACACGTTCGGCAACCCGTGCCCGGTCGTCGACGCGTCCACGGGGACGATCTGGCTGTTCACCACGCACAATCGTGGCGTCGATCGTGAGTCCGCCATCATTGCCGGGGAAACCGAAGGCACGCGCACGGTCTGGCTGATGCGGAGCGACGACAACGGCGCCTCGTGGTCGTCGCCCGTGGAGGTCACCGCATCGGCGAAGCGACCGGACTGGACGTGGTACGCGACGGGGCCGGGCGTTGGAATCCAGACGACGAGCGGACGCCTGGTGATTCCCGCCAATCACGCAGAAGCGAACACGGGGATTCACCGCTCCCACATCGTCTACAGCGACGATGACGGCGCGACCTGGGCGATTGGCGGCATCTCGGATCCCGGGACGAACGAAAGCCAGATCGCGGAGTTGTCGGACGGGCGCCTGATGTTGAACATGCGGAACCATCCGCCAAAGCCCGAGAACGTCCGGCAGATCGCCATCAGCACCGACGGCGGACAGACGCTGTCGGCCGCGAAAGGCGATCCCGTGTTGATCGAACCGCCCGCGCAGGCGAGCCTGTTGCGGTGGCCGATCGCGGGTGGACACGCGCGGCTCGCGTTCTCCAATCCCGCGGCGTCGTCACGCGTCCGCATGACGATTCGCCTGAGCGACGACGACGGCGAGAACTGGCACTCATCGCGCGTCATTCACGAGGGACCGTCGGCATACTCGAACCTGATCGCGGTGTCCGACGACGTACTCGGCCTGCTGTACGAACGCGGCGACCGGACGCCCTACGAGCGCATCACCTTCGCGCGCCTTCCGGGCGCGTGGCTGCGCGGGATGTAGCCTGGCCGCTCCAAGTCGTCGTAGCGGTCGCAGCCGGCTCACGCTGCCGATACACTGAAGCGGATTTCGGAGGCCCCTATGACCATCACGTTCCCAATGTGCCGACGCGTGGCTGCCCTCGTGGTGTCGAGCCTGGCGCTGGCTGTGGCATCGGCGCCCGCGGCGTACGCGCAGGTGGCCGGGCTGGCCGGCACGATCGTCGTGACCAACAAGACCCCCTCGACCGCGACGATTGTCGATGTCGCGTCGGGGCGGACGCTGGCGACGCTGCCCACGGGCACCAATCCCCACGAGATCGTGCTCTCGTCCGACGGCGCGCTTGCCGTGATCACCGACTACGGCGGCGAGCGTCGCACGCTGACCGTGATCGACGTTCCCGGCTTGCGCGTGGCCCGCACCGTCGACCTGGGCGAGCACCGCGCCCCTCACGGCATCGCGTTCCTGCCCGGCGATCGCCTCGTCGCCGTCACCTGCGA
>CAZVHY010000007.1:26113-27846 GCA_964627115.1 uncultured Solibacteraceae bacterium
CGCTGGTCGTGGTGCCCGATCCCACGCTCAACGAGGTGCGCTTCATCGACCGCGCCGCGCGCCGCGAGATTGCGCGCCTGTCGTTGGCTGGCGCACCACAGGGTGTGACGATGACGCCGGACGGCCGTTACATCCTGCAGTCACTGAGCGGAGAGACGCGCGTGGCCATCATCGAGCTGTCGACGCGCACGGTTGTCGGTCACCTCTCGGTTGGCGCAACGCCAGACGGTGTCGCGTACACGACTCGCGTGGTCGCGAGCGCCGCGCGGTAGGCACGCACGAAGCCGGCGCGGCGCTCGACCGGCAGTTGCCGCTGTTCAGCGCAGCGGGCTGTCCGCCCTGCTCGATGAGATGCTGGCCGAGAGCGGCGGCCCTCTGAGTGCGGCCGAACGACGCGCAGCCGACCGCGAGCTCGGCCTCCGGCCAGATCCCGATGACCTGCGACGGCTGGATCCGAACCTGTTGCTCATCCAGGTCTGATCGCAGAGCCCGCCGGTTCTGCAGGGCATGAAGCCTGCGGCTACGTCTACATGCGTCTGAAATCCGCTCCAGCCGACGTCCTCAGACGAACGCCGAGAGGCCCGTCAGCGCGCGCCCGACGATGAGCGCGTTGATGTCGTGGGTGCCCTCGTAGGAGTAGACCGCTTCGGCGTCGGCGAAGAAGCGCGCGATGTCGTGTTCGAGCAGGATGCCGTTGCCGCCGGCCACCTCGCGCGCCAGTGCCACCGTTTCGCGCGCCATGCGTGCGGTGTGCATCTTCGCCAGCGCCGATCGCGCATCGTCGTACTCGCCCGCGTCCTGGCGGATCGACAACTGGACCACCATGCCGAGCGATGCCGTCACGTTCCCCAGCATGCGGGCCAGCCGTTCCTGGATGAGCTGGAATGCCGCGATGGGACGGCCGAACTGCTGGCGCTCGCGCACGTACCGGAGCGCGGCTTCGAGCGCTCCGGCCTGCAGGCCCGTGGCCATCCACGCCACGTCCGAGCGCATGACGCCCAGCAGGCTCGCCACATCGCGCCACCCGTTGATGCGCGGCAGTCGCGCGGTGCCGGCAACGCGCACGCCCGCGAACTGAATGGCCGCGCTCGGCATCGGCCGCAGGGAGACCTTTCCGGTGATGTCGGTGACGCGGACGCCGGGCGCCGTGCGTGGCACGAGGAACGTCTTGACCTGGCCGTCCTCCGCGTCGCGCGCAAAGACGACGAGGACGTCGACGCGGGACGCGGCGCCAATCCAACGCTTGGCGCCGTCGATGATCCACGCGTCGCCGTCGCGCCTGGCGGTGGTCGAGAGCCCACGGGCAATGTCCGAGCCGTGGTCGGGTTCGGTGAGCGCAAAGGCGCCGGTCAGCGCGAACGCGCGCACCTGCGGATCGAGGTCGGCCACCTGCCCAGGAGAGCCGCCGAGACGAATTGCCGTTCGCAGCAGTCCGGCCTGGGCGTTGTACAGCGTGGCCACCGACACGTCGGTCCGGGCCAGCACGTAGCTGCGGAAGCCCGTGAACAGGCTCGAGTCGGCTTCCTCGGGCGCCACGCCTTCGGGCCGCATGAGATCGAGCGGCACGAGCGCGTCGAGCACGGCGTCGGGCATCGTGGCCGTTTCCCACGCCTGCGCCATGAGCGGCCGAATCTCCCGCTCGAGCGTCGTCCGCAGCCGGTCCAGCACGGCGAGCGCCGCGGCGCTCAGGTGGGTCCGGGCGAAGTCGTAGGGGTCGATACCAATCGCGCCTG
>CAZVHY010000007.1:27946-39356 GCA_964627115.1 uncultured Solibacteraceae bacterium
GAGCCTCGCGCAGGTGTCGTGCCCGGCCTCGATCTCTCCGGTTACCAGGTCTCGACACCGATCACGGTGCCAACGGCTGATGGGCAGATCGCGCGCGAGGTCGTACTGATCGAATGGACCGATCGGGATACGACCAACACCGCGTTCGAAGGCACCGCGCGGGAACTGATGCGCCTGCAGCACCCGCTGCCCCAGCATCCACTCGGCGAGATGACGTTCAATCCGGTCGCGCGGCCCGGCGATGCGGACTGGCGTGTCATGTATCTCGGCGTTGGCGACGCGGGATCCGGCGACCGGGGCGAGGGCATCTTCCAGTTGACACCGCAGCGGCTCGACTCGCTCCCCGGCAAGATCCTCCGCATCATTCCGGACCTCGGCGCGCACACCGCGACGAGCACGATCAGCTCGAACGGCCGGTACCGCGTGCCGAACGACAATCCGTTCGCCGATGTCGAGGGCGCGCGCAAGGAGATCTGGGCGTATGGCCTGCGCAATCCGCATCGCCTGATCTGGGACCTCGACCCCGCACGACCGTCCGAGCCTCGCCTGCTGGCCTTTCACATCGGCCTCGTCACCGCTGAAACGATCGTCGTCGTACACAAGGGCGCGAACTACGGATGGCCGCTGCGCGAGGGCACACGCGCGATGTCGCCGGCCGGCGCGGCGCCGCTCCCGGAGAACGACACCATCCCCGTGCGGATCTCCGATACCGTCACGCGCGGGTCGATCACACCGACCTATCCCGTGGCGCAGTACTCGCACGATCGCGCCACCGGGGGCGACGGCATCGCCAACGGCTTCGTCTACACCGGCCGCGATCTTCCGGCGCTCAGCAACAGGCTGATCTTCGGCGACATCACGACAGGCCGCATCTGGTACGCCGACATGGCCGACATCCGGGCCGCCGACAACGGCCGGGCGGACACACTCGCCACCATTCACGAGGTGACAACGGATCTGCGCGCGCTCGTCGAGGCGGCGTATCGCGCACGAGGTGGAGCCGGCGATGCGCTGCCGGGCATCGGCGCCGTGTCCGGACGCGGGCGCGTCGACGTGCGCTTCGCCACAGACGACACGGGCGAGCTCTACGTGTTGACGAAGAGCGACGGCATGATTCGAAAGATTGTCGGCGCGCGGGAAGTCACGGTGGCGGCGGTCGCAAGTCCCACACCTTCGACTGACGCGGCCAGCGCCACGGCGGCGTCAGCCACGCCGCTGACCAACCCCGTGCCGTCGACGCCGGTGTCGATGGCGAGAGGGAAGGAGCTCTACGACGTCAACTGCGCGGTCTGTCATGGACCGCAGGGCGAAGGCGCGGTGCGCGCGGGCACGGCGATTTCCATCATCGAAGAGTCGGGCGGCCGGCAGCCGTCCGATCTCACCGACGCGCAGTGGGATCACGGTGCGACCGACAGCGCGATCTTCTCGGTCATCAAGCGCGGTGTGCCACCGACGATGATGGCGGGATACGACGGGCGGATTGCCGACCAGGACATCTGGCACGTCGTGAACTACATCCGGAGCCTGGCGCGGTAGAGCCGTTGCCGGCAGTGTGTCGTCCGCGCCGGCCTCCAGCCGCACGCTCGCGCGACCTCGGCGGGCTGCCCAACGGAGCCCCGGGTCTTCAGACCCGGGGAACACGCTACCCCCCTCGGCCGCGCTGCGGCAAAGTCGGCCGGCCGCCGACGACACACTGCCGGCAACGGATGTCTGGATCATCGTGACGACGACGTGCCCAGTACGCGCGCGGTGGCCGCCAGCGCCTTTGTCGCTTTCGGCCAGCCGGCGTAGAACGCCAGGTGCGTGAACGCCTCAGCGATCTGATCGCGCGTGAGCCCGCTCTCGATCGCCCGGCGCAGATAGAAGTCGAGCTGGTCGTCGTCGCCCATGCCGGCCAGTGCGGCAATCGTGACGAGGCTGCGATCGCGAACGCTGAGATCGGCGCGTCGCCACAGATCACCGAAGACGACGTCGTTGGTGAGCTGCGTGAACTTCGGCGCGATGGCGCCGAACTCGTCGTTCGTCGACCGCGCGCGATCGGCCTCCCACGCGGGCACAGAAAGAGGCGCCAGCGCCGCACGCGGCGAAGCGAGATCGACTTTGCGCGACGTGTAGACCTGTTCGTACACATCGAGCGCCGACACCGCGCTCGGCCATCCGCTGTAGATCGCCAGGTGCGTCAGCACACCGGAGGCTTCGACGGGCGTCACGCCGTTGTTGAGCGCGCGCCCCAGGTGTCCTTGAAGCTGCGCAGGCTTGTTGGTGGCGATCAACACGGAGATGACGACGAGACTGCGATCGCGCGGCGAGAGTTCGGGCCGCACCCAGACGTCGCCGAAGAGCACCTCGTTCGTGTAGACCGCCATGCCAGGCACGAGACGATCCTGCTGGCTACCAGCAGGTACGACCGGTTGTGGTGCCTGCGCGCGCGACGAGGCGCCCGACGTCACAACGAAGAAGGCCGCCACGACGGGGATGGCAAGTTTCATGTGGGGCAGCATAGCGGTGACGTCGGCCTGACTGCATGAAGCCGCGATCATCTGGCGCACCAGGTGGCGAATCACACAACAGACGCGGAGAATCGAGCAAGGCCTGCGCATGGACGCGGCCTACACTGCCACGATGATGAAGCTCACCCCACCACTCGCAGCCGTCGTGATGACCACGGCGCTTTCCGGTCAGGTCGCCGCGCAGGACCTCCTGATCTCGCGAAGCGGATCGCGCGCGTCGACACCGGCGGCCGGGCAGAATTTCTCCGGTCCGGCGCACGTCGAGACGCTGTTCGAGGCCGACGGGCCGTCGCGCGTGTCCGGTTCCTCTGTCACGTTCGCCCCTGGCGCACGCACCGCGTGGCACACGCACCCGCTGGGCCAGGTGCTGATCGTCACGGCGGGGAAAGGTCGCGTGCAGCGCTGGGACGGCCCGGTGGTGGAGATTGCCCCTGGCGATGTCGTTCGTATTCCGCCGAACGTCAAACACTGGCACGGCGCTGCGGAGACCGAGTCGATGACGCACATCGCCATCCTCGAGCACCTCGATGGCACGCGCGTGACGTGGATGGAACACGTGGCCGACGCCGGAGGCCGCTAAGCCCGTTCCCGTCGTGTGTCGTCCGCTCCGGCCTCCAGCCGCACGCTCGCGCGACCTCCGACGGATGGACCGTCGGCCGCGCTGCGGCAAAGTCGGCCGGCCGCCGACGACACACGACGGGAACGGGCGCTGACGTACGCACGAGCGACCGGCGCGAAACGCGCAACAATCTCGGAGTTTTGGGTTAGCGCTCACGTGTCGACACGGTCCGTGTCTGATGTAGGCTCGATTCACGTCCTGTCGAGCCGCCGTGCCGCAGGAGCGATCGAGGAGACACACGTGACAACCCAATGGTTCCCGACCTCGCGCCGAGCGGTTTGCCTGCTCGGTGTGCCGCTCCTGTGCCTGTTCGCGACGCGCACGCCGGCCCTCGCGCAGACGTTGACGGATCTGCAGACGGCTGACGCGCCACTCCTGTTGAAAGCCCAGGGCAGCTTCTTCATCGGCGGCGAGAAGGTCGAACAGACCGAAACGGAGCTGGGCAATCTCGCGCCCGGGGGCCACATCACCGTCAACCAGATGTACGTGCGCTACATGGTGCCGGGAAACGGCAACAACGTGCCGGTCGTGATGGTTCACGGCGCCACGCTCACGGGCAAGTCGTGGGAGACCACACCGGACGGGCGCATGGGCTGGGACGAATACTTCGTGCGCCGTGGACATCCCGTGTACGTCCCCGACCAGATTGGACGAGGACGATCTGGATTCAACCAGGCGGTGTTCAACAACGTACGTGCAGGTACCGCACCGGCTTCCAGCCAGGCCCCGTGGTTGCGTTTCAGCGATGAGAACGTCTGGACCAACTTCCGCTTCGGACTGAAGCCCGGCGCGCCCTATCCCGACACGCAGTTCCCGGTCTCGGCCGTAGACGAATTGGCGAAACAAGCCGTGCCCGATGTGAATCGCAGCCTGCCGACGCCAACGCCGACGATTGCCGCGTTGTCGGAACTGGCCGGACAGTTGAATGGCGCGGTGTTGATGGGCCACTCGCAGTCGGGGTCGTTTCCTCTCGCAGCGGCGCTGCTCAATCCCGCGGTGACACAGGGCCTCGTGCTCCTCGAGCCCGGCGCCTGCCCGGCCACGTACACGGCCGACCAGATCGCGGTGCTGGCGAAGGTGCCGCTCCTGGTCGTGTTCGGCGACTACCGCGAGACGCCCACGGGCATTTCCGCGCTGCCGTCGTGGCAGGATCGCTTCGTGACCTGTCAGGCCTTGATCGGCCGGATCACGGCGGCTGGCGGACAGGCCGAGATGCTCGCGCCGCCGGACGCGGCCCTGCGCGGCAACAGTCATATGCTCATGCAGGACCGCAACAGCCTGCAGGTGGCCGACATGATCCTGCGATGGATCGATCAGCGGGTGCAGCCCGCCGCGGCGCGGAACTGATCGCACGAGGGAGGGAACGACGATGGCCGGGAAGAAGAAGTCGACGGTGATACCGATCCGCCGGGCGACATCGATCGAGGCCGACCGGCGTCGCGCGCCCGCACATCGGAAGCTCGCCGACCTGCTGGCGACACATGCGCCGCACGATGGCGGGTTCGCGCTTCGTGTGCCCGGTGTCCACGCGATCCGCTTCTCCCGGCCCACCACCAGCCCGACGCGGGCCACGCTGCGACCGATGCTCTGCATCGTCGCGCAGGGTGCGAAGGTCGTGATGCTCGGGCGCGAAGTGTTCGAGTACGACGCGAATCGCATGCTGGTCTTCTCGGTCGACCTCCCCGTGTCGGGTCAGGTCCTGCGCGCCAGCCAGGCCGAACCGTACCTGTGCCTGCGGCTCGACCTCGACCCCTACCGGATTGCGGCGCTGGCACTGCGCGTCTTTCCCGAGGGTGTCCCGCCACCGACAGACATGCGCGGCCTGTATGTGGCCTCCGCGAGTGACGAAATCGTCGACGCGGCATCGCGTCTGCTCGCGTTGGCATCGCAACCAGCCGACGCCGAGTTGCTTGCCCCGCTGATCATCGACGAAATCCTGATTCGTCTGCTGCGAAGTCCCGTGGGCAGCCGCGTGGCCCAGATCGGTTACGTGGACTCGGGGGTGCAGCGCATCGCCAGGGCCGTCTCGGAGATTCGCGCGAACTTCTCGCAGCCGCTCAGGGTGGAAGCGCTCGCGCGGCTCGTGAACATGAGCGCGTCATCGTTCTACCAGCACTTCAAGGCGGTCACGTCGATGAGCCCGCTGCAGTATCAGAAAGTCCTCCGGCTCGAAGAAGCCAGGCGGCTGATGCTCGCGGAACCGCTCGACGCGCAGGGTGCGGCCCGGGAAGTCGGCTACGCGAGCGCGTCGCAGTTCAGCCGCGAGTACGCGCGGTACTTCGGCAGTACGCCCGCGCGCGATGTCGCCCGACTGCGCGACGAAGGCGGTGTCGTCGTGGCATCGGCGGTGCGCTGACATGCAGCAACGACACCTGGGAACAAATGGCCTTCGCGTGTCAGCCATCGGGTATGGCTGCATGGGCCTCGAAGGGGTGTACGGCCCCGCCACGAACCGGCAGGACAACATCGCGCTCCTGCGCGCCGCGGTCGACCTCGGCGTGACCATGTTCGATACCGCGGAGGCCTACGGTCCGTTCACCAACGAGGAACTGGTTGGCGAGGCACTCGCCCCCGTGCGCGATCGCGTCACGATCGCCACCAAGTTCGGGTTCGGCATCAATCCGGATGGCACGCGCTACGGTCTCGACAGCCGGCCCGGACACATTCGCGAGGTCGTCGAGGCGATGCTCAGGCGCGTGAAGATCGACGCCATCGACCTGCTGTACCAGCACCGGGTCGATCCAAACGTCCCGATCGAGGACGTGGCAGGCACGGTGCGGGAACTGATTCAGATGGGCAAGGTGCGGCACTTCGGCCTGTCGGAAGCCAGCGCCGCCACCATTCGACGCGCACACGCCGTGCAGCCGCTGACGGCCGTGCAGAGCGAGTATTCCCTCTGGACGCGCGACGTCGAGGCCAACGGCGTGCTGGCGGCGTGTGAAGAACTTGGTATCGGCTTCGTGCCATTCAGCCCGCTGGGCGTGGGATATCTGACCGGCACGATTGACGCGACAACACCAATCGACAGCACGGACTTCCGTTCGATCTCGCCGCGGTTCACGGCGGACGCCAGAGCCGCCAACGCGCGGCTCGTCGATCTCGTGCGGCAGATCGCCGCGCGGAGGCAGGCCACACCCGCGCAGATCGCACTCGCGTGGCTGCTCACCAGAAAGCCGTGGATCGTGCCGATTCCCGGCACGCGGAAACTGGCGCGGCTCGACGAGAACATCGGCGCCACGTCGGTCGAGCTGACCGCTGACGATCTCGCCGAGATCGACACGGCCATCTCGACGATACCGATTCAGGGCGCGCGGCTGCCAGCGGCCGTGCTCGAGCTCACGAACCGCTGACCGCCGCCCCCCGAGCCTTGCGCAGTCGTGTGTCGCCCGCGCCGGTCTCCAGCCGCACGCTCGCGCGGCCTCCGCTGACTGGACCATCGGCCGCGCTGCGGCAAAGTCGACCGGCGCAGGCGACACACGACTGCGCAAGGCGTTACTGCGGACGATAGGGCACAACCACCGCTCTGGCGCGCTCGACGAGCACGAGCGCGGTGTTGCCGACGACCGTGACACCGGTTGCGCCGGTGAATCCTTCGCCGAGCACGCGCACCTCCGCGCGATTACCATCGATCGTCAGCTCCGCCAGCCGGCCCTGCCCTTCGGCCTGAATCATCGTCCGCGGTCCCACGCTTCGCAGACCATCAGGCCGCGTCAACGGCAGTGACGTGTCGATCGGCGTCATCGTGCCGGCGCTGCCGTCGGCGTTCACCGGAAAGCGGAACAGCCGGCCGGCGAAGAACGTGTTCACGTACACGGCGCCATCGGCGAGCACCGCGATGCCATCCACGCCGGCGAGTTGCTCATCAGCCGGCACCCACACATCGACAGCACTGGCGCCCGGCCTGAGCCGCAGGATGCGGTTGGCGAACGACTCGGTGGCGTAGACCGTGCCATCGGCGCCCACGGCCATGTCGTTGCACACGCCGCCGTTGGTCGGAAACGGAAACGTGCCCCTGGCGGCGCCGGTCCGCAGGTCGAACGAGCGAAGTGCCGTCTGTCCGGCCACAGGCGCGCCGCCGCGGCCGCCCGTCGAGTTCTGGCACACCCACAACGTGTTGGTCGCATCATCGGCGAGCAGACCGAACGTGTTCGTCAGGCCAGTGGCCGATGCGAGAATCCACGGTTCGGCGCGCGACGCACCGGGCGCGGCCTTGTAGATCGTGCCGTTTGCCGTGCTGCCGAAGTACACGCTGCCGTCCTGACTCGAGGTCAGATTCTCGGCCTGCACGCCGGTGTCGTTGATGGTCACCTCGGTGCGCTCCTGCGCGCTGGCGACGATCGCGAGTGACGTGAACACGAGAGCGGTGACGATGGCGAGACGATGACGTTGTGGCATGGCGAGTTTCCAGTCGGAAGTCGGTCGACGCGTCTCCCAGTCGTGTGTCGTCCGCGCCGGCCTCCAGCCGCACGCTCGCGCGACCTCCGCCTGCGGGACCATCGGCCGCGCTGCGGCAAAGTCGGCTCGGCCCGGACGACACACGACTGGAAGACGCGCTATCGGGTATAGCTGACGCGAATCAGTCGATTGCCGGTGTCGTCACTGATCAACACCGAGCCGTCGGGCATCTGCAGCATGTCGACCGGGCGGCCGATGGCCGCGACGCCGGCGCCACGGCCACCGGGCGCGCCAGCGCTGATGCCGGGAAGGAATCCATCGACGAACGGTTCGTAGCTGGTGACGCGACGGCCATCGGTGCGCGCCACCATTACGCGATACCCGATCGGCGTCGACCGGTTCCACGAACCGTGCTGCGCGATGATGGCGGCGTTCTGATAGCTGGCCGGGAACATGGCGCCCGTGTAGAACATCACACCAAGCGCCGCGACGTGCGGCCCCAGGAGCTGCACTGGTGCTTCGGCCGTCGAGCACGCGCGCTGGCTGCCGAACTGCGGATCCGGCACGTCGCCCTGATGGCAGAACGGGAAGCCGAAGTGCTGCCCCGCGCGGGACGCCACATTCAGCTCGTCATTCGGCACATCGTCGCCGAGCAGGTCGCGGCCGTTGTCGGTGAACCACAGGTCACGCGTCACCGGATGCCAGTCGAAGCCCACGCTGTTGCGCACGCCCTCGGCAAACACTTCGAGGTCCGATCCGTCGGGTTTCATGCGCACGATGGCAGAGACCATCGCGGGCGATTCGCACACGTTGCAGGGCGCGCCTACCGACATGTACAGCAGGTCGTCGGGACCAAACGCGATGTACTTCCACGTGTGCCCCCGGTCCGGATTGGGGAGACCGTCGCGCACGACCACGGGCGCAGGCGGCGCGTCGAGGTGCTGCTCGATGTCGTCGTACCGAAGAATCCGGCTCGCGGTCGCCACATACAACGCGCCGTTCCGCATCGCGATGCCGTTGGGTTGATCGAGTCCGCTGGCGATCAGCACCACTCGATCGGCGCGGTGGTCGCCGTTGCTGTCGACGACGGCGTGTACCTTGCCGACGGTGCGCGATCCTACGAACACGGTGCCTCGCGGGCCGCGCGCCATCGACCGGGCGTTCTCGACGTTCTCGGCGTAGACGGCCGCCTGGAAGCCGGGCGGCGGCGTCAGCGACGCGATCGGAGACGAACCCTGCGGGCCTGAAGCCGCCACTCCACCCGCGAACGCGCACAACAGGAGAACCACGTGAAGAGGACGGACCGGCATATCTTTGGAGTCTAGGATCGCCGCCACGACGGGAACTGACCTGTTCGTCGGAGATTCTTGCCTCATCGTGGCAATATCAACCGGCCGTCGAGTGCAGGTGTCACAGACGAGGACGCGGTCCGCCGACGCTGAAACTCTCGTGTGTGTCCCGTCGTTTCTAGAATCACGCGTTCCGCATTGCCCTGAAGGAGCCGCTCATGCGCCACCCGACGCTCGCGTCGACATCACTTCTCCTCCTCGCCTGCTTCCTGACGCCAACGACTCTCGTCCACACCCGGACGACCGCACCACCCGCTGTCGGCCAGGGAGCTCGAGGTGGCCAGGACACGCCAGGAGGCGGACGAGGTGGACGTGGAGGCATGGCGTTGTCATCGGACACACCGCTCGCGGAAACGGAGAACCTCGACAAGTACCCCGCCGCACCCGAGGGCTTCAATGTCGCCCGTGAAAACATCCCGCACGGCGAGGTCGGCATCGTCGAGTACGACTCGAAGAGCCTCGGCCTGCGCCGCATGCTGCGCGTCTACACACCGCCGAACTACAGCGCCGACCGCCGGTATCCGGTGCTCTATCTCCATCACGGCCTCGGCAACACCAGCACGGAGTGGACGCAGCGAGCACGAGCGCCAATCATCATCGACAATCTTCTCGCGGACGGCAAAATTCAACCGTTCATCATCGTCTTCCCGAGTGGCAACGCGACCGCCGTGCGGAACGACGAGAAGCAGGGCGACCGCACGCAGGAGGCCTACGGCGCGCCCTACCACCGGGACCTGCTCGAGGACATCATCCCCTTCGTCGAGTCGCGCTACTCCGTTTACGCCGATCGCGATCATCGCGCGATCGCCGGGATGTCGATGGGCGGGGGCCAGACGCTCAACATCGGCCTGACCAACGTCGACCGGTTTGCGTGGCTCGCCGCCGTCGCGGCGGCGCCGAACACGCGGCCGCCGGCCGATCTCGTGCCCGATCCTGCGGCGCTCGGGCAATTGAAGCTGCTGTGGCTCTCGGTGGGCAACCACGACAACCTGATCGGCGTGAGCCGAGGGATGCACGACTACCTGCTGGACAAGAGGGTGCCGCACGTCTGGCGCGTGGATACCAACGGGCACGACACCGGCGCCATGAGCCACAGCCTGTACCACTTCGCGCAGTTGCTCTTCAGGGAATAGACTCGAACGTTTCTATTACTACCCGAGCCGGCGCCAGTAGCCGGCCGCGCCTCCAACGTCGAGGCCGCGCACGAGGGCCCACCCGTGGTAGCGTGGAACGTGGAGACCTGAGGCGAATCCCGAACCGGGGCGGGACGCCCATGCGCCCCGCCCCCCTCTGCAACGATCACGACGCTTTGTCCAGCATCATCACCGGCGCGGTGGCCGGGCTGGTCCCGGCCGTCGCGCCTGGCATGGCGGCCCGGCTGGCATCCGATGCCGGCCGGTAGATCGCCTCGATGCGCCGGGCGGCACGCCACGTGGCCGCGAGGACCGGGTCCCCGCTCGTGGCCACCTCGACGATGACGTCGAGGTCGCGGACGACGTCGAGACCGCGCGCGCAGGCGGCCACAATGCCCGCCTGCGCGTTGGCCCGCATCGTCTTGCTGCTCAGGCGCACGTCCGCCGCCTGAGACAGGTCGTTCACCAGCACCGCGAACTCGCTGATGAACGTCGCCGGCAGGCCGATGCCGACGAAGTCCGCCTGCCGCTTCTCCGCCTCTTCGAGGAAGGCCCTCGCGGTCCCGACTTCGACCGTGAGGCTTCGCTGTCGAGGCAGCCGGAACGGGCTCCTGTCCCGATCCGTGCGCGTGATGCGCCGCGCCGCTTTTGCGATGGTCTTCATGTAACGCGAGACCGCCGCCCGGGTGGAGGCTTTCACGCCTCGAGCCCCGGCCTTGCCCAGTGCCCGGTTCTTCACGTGTTCGTCGACCGCCTCAACGGCCGCCGCCACCTGGGCGAATCGTTCGCCTCCCGGACTCGACTGCGGAAACTGCTCCGGATGAGCAGCCCCGAAGTCACGTACCCGAACGAGCATTTCATGTGTGTAGCGCTGTTTACGGTTCATCTGCACCCCTCTCCTTTGTGGGGTGCAGACAGGGTCGCGCGGACGGGGGACCGAAGTCCTTACCGCGAGTTGGAAAACTGTCTGAACGGACTGAAATGCGAAGGGGGGCCGCTCACTGCGCCGACGCCGGCGTGATCGTCACGTTCCGGAAGTGGACGACGGTGGCGACGTCGATCCACAGGGCCACGTTGCCACTGGCGTTGGGGCCTGTCTTGAGATCGCTGACGATGAGTGTCGGTTGCGGCTGATCGTGCACGAACAGGCGCGCTTCTGTGCCGCGCACGTCGATTCTGATCTTCGTCCACGCCCCCGGCACGAGGTCGACATAGGACTCATACTGCGCGGGCGTCTCCGTGCGCAGCCGGAACCAGGTCCACGCCGGGTGAGAGATTGTACTGCGTCGAGCGATTGCGCCGCAGTTGCTCGTCGGCGCGCCCATTGGTCGGCCGCAGATAGAACGCGTCGTAGGTCCGCAGGTCGTCCTGCACGCGAAACGCGATGCCGACAAACCCTCGTGC
>CAZVHY010000007.1:39456-44020 GCA_964627115.1 uncultured Solibacteraceae bacterium
GCCGATCCGGCGACCGGGTGCAGGTAGTCGATTTTCGTCTGGTCGCCTTCGAGAGCGACTGGACCGTCAACCACAGGCGTATTCACCAGCGTGAGAAACGACGCATCCATCTCCGCGTACTCGAGTCTGGCGCCGGTTCCACTTCCGGCCAGGCGTCGGTTCCCGGCAAAGTAACTGTCGGCGATCCGATACGGCACAGGTTGCTGCGCCGCCGACGGCGCCTGCCCGCCACGTCCACCTGCGTCGGCCTGGGCCGAGGCACCGCCCTGCGCGGTCCACACGTAGTTGCAGCCGGTGATCACGTTGTTGCGGTAGACGAAGTCGCTCGCGATGCTGGCGGTCCACACGGCGCTGCCATACACCTCGTGCACGACACAGTTCGTCATCGCATGACCGGTACTGCCCGGCGTCCAGTAGACAACGGAGATCTTCGAGCCGCGGAAGATGCAGTGGTGCACGTTGACACCGTTGCCGTGCGCGATGACCGAGACGTGATTCGGATTGGTGGAGTCCTCCCCGGCCAGGATGCACTGGGCGATCTCGAGATCGTCGAGGCTGCGGTCGAAACGGCTGATGCCGTACAGCCGCTTGATGACGCCTGGACGCGGACTCTCGATCACGGGCAGTCCGAGGATACGAAGTCCACGGACCGTGACGTGGCTCGTCTCGATCAACATCCCGTCAGCCGCGCCGCCGAGCGGATCGGGACGGCCGTTCCAGGTGTTCGACAACGGCATGGTGTGAATGAGCGTCGGCATGCGCCCGATGTGCCAATCCGGATCGTCGGGCAGGACCTCGGCACGGATGGTCAGCCGGTCGGTCCTCGAAAAGGTCCGGCCCTTTGGGCTGAGCAGCGTCGTTTCACCGATGCCATGGATCCCTTCGGTGAGCACGACGGTCATCGGACCCAATCCTGCACTGGCGTTGACGCGCCTGGCGGCTTCAGCCAGCGTCTTGAGCGGAGCTTCGCGCCCGCCCGCGTTGGCATCGCGACCTGTCGCTGGATTCACATACAGCGTGTCGCCGGCAGTCACAGGCCTGTTCGCCGCGCTCTGTCCCGCGCTCAGTTCCGTTCGCAAGGCCGCGGCCGCCCCAGCCACACTCAACCCCGTCTTCAGCGCCTGTCGTCTGTCCATCAATAATCCCCCTCGACCGTCGTGATCTTTGGACGACGCGCGGGAATCGGGTGTGAAACAGAGCCCACCAGCGCGACCTTCACACCCGTACCTGCCTCGTCGTCAAAACGATTGAAGGAGACGTGAGTTATGAATTTGAAGAAGACACTTGTCGCAGTCGGCCTGTCGGGCGCCGCACTCGCCGTCGGCGCGCAGGCTCAGAGCGGACGAACGCAGTATGTCACCGCGGCCGGGGCCGTGAAATTCACGCCGCTGGATCCGGCGGCGCCCGGGGGCGTCAATCTCGCGGTGCTCTCAGGTGACCTGCAGGGCCCTGGCCCGGTGACGTTGTTCCTGCGCATTCCCAAGGGTCCGGCGCCGGTACATACGCACAGCGCGGGGTATTACGGCGTGGTCGTCCGCGGCCAGGCGAAACACTGGCCGGCCAATGGACAGGCCGCGGCGCAGGTGCTCAATCCAGGCAGTCACTGGTATCAACCCGGCAAGGCGGCACACGGTGATGAGTGCCTGTCGGAGGAATGTCTGCTGTTGATCCAGATGGACGGACCGTACGACTTCGCGGTCGCGCCGTAGGTGTATCGTCGAGCCATGAGCGCCGCTTCCCCACTCGAGGACCTCGCGAGGCTGGCCATCGACGGCGATCAAGGCGCGCTCGACCTCGTCGTGCGTGGACTGCAGGGCGATGTCTACGGCATCGCCCTGCGCATGTTGTGGAACAAGGAGGACGCCGAGGACGCCACACAGGAAATCCTCGTGCGCATCGTCACGCGCCTGTCGCAGTTCGACTTCCGGAGCCGCCTGCGCACGTGGGCCTACCGGGTGGCGGTGAACTACATCCGCGATGTGAAGAAGAGCGCGACCGAGCGCCTGCAGATGAACTTCCAGGCGCTTGGCGACAGCCTCGTCGAGGGCCTGAGTGCCGACGGCCCGTCGGATACCGAGCAGTCGCTGCTGATCGAAGAAGTGAAGGTCGGCTGTTCGATGGCGATGCTGCAGTGCCTCGATCGGCCGCATCGGCTGGCCTACGTACTGGGCGACATCATGGAACTGCCTGGCCCGGAAGCGGCCGAGGCGCTCGAGATCTCACCTGACCTCTTCCGCAAGCGCCTGCAGCACGCACGCGCCGCGGTGTTGTCATTTACCAAAGCGCATTGCGGCCTCGTGTCCGAGACGGCGCCGTGCTCGTGCAATCGGCAGGTGGCCGGCGCGGTCCGCACCGGCCGCATCGACACGCACCATCTCGCCTTCGCAGGCTCGGCATCATCCTTCCAGGCGAGCCGGGCCATGATCCGCCAGGTCGACGAAGCGCGCCGGGCGCACGAACTGTATCGCACGAGCCAGCCGAAGGCGTCGGATGTGGACTTCGCGCGGCGGTTGATTGCGACGTTCGAGGGCGATCACTAATACCGATCGAACATACTGCGCCTGCCGCCTCTCACCCGGCGCGCTTCCCGATGTCGTCGAGCAGCGGCTTCCAGAGCGCGGGGTTCTCCCACACGCGCAGCAGCGGATCGAGCGCAATGAGCCAGCCGGCGTTGCCCGGCGGCGCGTGACGCAGGGCCTCGCGCAGCAGCGCGACGGCTCCGGCTTCGTCGCCCGACGCCTTCAGCAGCGCCGCACGCGCGATCTCGGCTTCGAAAGGCTCGCCGGCCGCGTGATGGCCGAGGCCCGTTGACGTCCGCAGCTGCGCCGCGGCCGCGCTGGCCAGTCCGTCGAGAATGGCCAGGCCCGCGTGCGCCTGCGGGTGACGCGGCACGCGGTCGATGGCCTCCAGAAACGCCGCGCGCGCGGCGTCGCGATCGCCGAGCAGCAGGGCGAGTGCGCCCAGGGCGTACCAGGTGTTGGCGCAGCACTCGCGCGCGTAGAGGTGGCCGCGACGCTCGAGCTCCAGCTCGCGGCGGAAGGCGGCACGGGCGCCCTCGACCTCGCCGCGCGCCAGGCGCAGCAGTCCCATCAACATGTAGATGGCCACCGGCGTGAAGCGCGCCTGGTCGCCGGTGTCGCTGGCCACGATCGCCTCGGCCCGCTCGAGCTCCCGCTCGGCGGCGTCAGGCCGGCCTCGCGCCACGTACACGCTGGCGACGAGCCAGTGCGCCATCGCGAACTGCGCATACAGCGTCAATGTCCGCCGCGCCGCGCGATACCGTTCCTCGCCCCAGCTGATGGCGGCGTGACGCGCGCAGATGAGCCAGTTGTCGGGCTCGATCAGCATGGCGCGTTGAAAGGCACTGAGCGCTTCGAGCAGATCACCCGTCAGACCAAGGACGAATCCCTGCGTGGCCCAGGCTTCAGCGAGATCGGGATCGCGATCGACCGCTCGCCGGGCGTGCGTCACGGCGAGGCCACGAGCCTCGCTGTCGCGCTCCGCATCGGTGCGCGTGGCCTCGTACTGCAGGATGCAGGTGTTGGCGAGACCGATGTGGAAGATCGCGTGCCGGGGATGACTGGCCACGAGCCCTTCGAATGCCGCACGCGCCTCGACGATGCGCTCGAGGTGGAGGGTTTCCAGGGCCGCGCGTCCCTCGATCCAGATACGGTGCGGCGCGATGAGCGCCTCGATGTCGACGGCCGGCGCCTCCGGCTCGATCGCGCGGATCGGCGGACCGAAACGATATCCCACGCCCGGACGGTTGACGATGAACTCGCGGCGATGGTGGGGATCGAGCAGACGGCGCGCGCTGGACACGAGCTTGTGCACGCTGCTCTCGTCGACCAGCTGGTCGTGCCATACGGCCTTCATCAGTTCGTCTTTGCTGATGTAGCCGCCGTTGCGCGCGACGATGGCGTGAACCAGCGCGAACTGGGCGCGCGTCAGCTCTACGGGCGCGCCGTCGCGCAGGAGCACGCGCGCGTGCGGATCGAGCAGATAGGAATCGAATGCGTACTTCCAGCCGGACGGCAGAAGCTGGTGGGCTGCCGGCGTTGCCGAACCCTCCGGTTTGAAGGGCCGCATGCGCGCGAATTCTAGCGCAGAATCACGTCACCGGCCTCTGCACCGGTATCCGGTCACCTCGGAGCGACAGTGCGCGAGCCCCGGACCTGCAGCGTGTCGGGTCCGGAGCGACAGGCGCTCACCTCTGCAGTCACCGTCGCTCGGGTCCGGAGTCACGTCACCCGGGTCCGGAGTCACAGTCGGCCAGGTCTGCAGCTGCGGCTGCGAGCGGCGGAGGCACGTCCGCGAGCTCTGGAGTCACAGTGCGTGGGGTCCGGACTCACGGTTGGTGACCTCCGGAGTCACAGCACGTGAGGTCTGCACCTGCTGATCGTGACCTCCGGACCTGCAGTCGATCACCTCCGGAGCCACGTCAGCGAGCTCTGGACGTGCGTCACGGATCGTGTGCGCCGCTTCTCCTTGCGAAACAAGGGACTTGCGGGCGCCGCCGCGCAGATGCGCCAAAACGTTTCCGTCACTCCGCACGCCGCGGCCG
>CAZVHY010000008.1:0-25388 GCA_964627115.1 uncultured Solibacteraceae bacterium
ACCATGTTCTGCATGGACGTCGTGCTGCCGGTGACGACGTGCACGTTCACCTCGAGGCGCCCGCCCGTCATGCCGACCGGCGCCGGAATGCCGTCCTGGTCGTCGACGACGAAGTCCTGGGGCAGGACGTGGAGGATTTCCCGGCCCGCCGGCAGCGCCACGGCGCGCGCCGCATCGATGGCGCGCTTGACGTCGTCTCGCGTGATCTCGCGGTTGCGACCGGCGACGGCCACGACGCCGCGGCTGTTGAACGCCTTGACGTGCGCGCCCGACAGCGCGAGATGGACGCTGTCGATCTCGATGCCCGCCGTCAGTTCCGCCTCGTCGACGGCGCGCTTGATGGAGTCGGCGGCTGAATCGACGTTGTTGACGATCCCGCGACGGATGCCCCGCGCTTCGGCCGATCCGATGCCGATGATGTCGAGATGACCGTCCGCCATCAGCTCACCGACGATGACGGACACGGTGGAGGTGCCGACGTCGAGCCCGACCAGATACCGTTCCCTATGCGCCATGCCCTGCCTCACTCCGCTCCATCGTCATCTCGTCGCCACCCGGCGCGTGGTCCGCTCGTTGCGGCCGCGCACGTAGATCCGTTCGTCGAACTTGAGGTCCGCGTACTCGATCGCGCCGAAGCGATCGAGCAGCGCGGGCCGCACGTCCAGGTACCGCTGCAGGCGATCGACGAACGCCGTCTCGCCCAGGTGCAGCCAGGCCGGGTCGTCGTCGATCATCACGACGACGTCGCGTGGATTGGTCACGTCCACCTGCGACAGCCGGTACTCGAGATCGGCACGCGACGCGATGTCGTCGAAGAGCGCCGTCGTCCCCGCCATGCGTTCAGCGTCGACCGCCGCCTCGCCGCCATCGGCCGGCACGAGCAGGCCGTCGACGATCGGCAGATCGAAGGTGTGATGCTCCGCCCGATACTCGTCGACAATGTTGCCTGTTCGGTCGACCAGGTACAACTGTTGATTGAAGCGCGCGACCACCATCGGGGTGCGTTCGACGACGTCGACGACGATCGTGGCCGGCAGGATGCGTGACAGTGTCACCTGCTCCACCCACGACGAGTCCATGACCTGCCGCCGGTAGTGCTCGAAGTCGACGAGGAAGACGTTCTCGTTGCGGATGCCGGCCAGCAGCATCTCGACCTGTCCGGCCGACAGGCGCGTGTTGCCGCGCACCGTGATGTCGCGCACGACGAACACGTCGGACGCCATCAGGCGCTGGCCGCCCCACACCGACAGCGCGGCAAGGCCGGCGACGATGACGACCGCGCGCGCAACGAGCCACAGCGTCCGGCCGCGACGGCGGCGGACGGGTGACGCCTCGGCGCGCCGGAACCGGCGATCGGGCGCCACGGCCACACCGGCCGCCGGCGTGCGTCGTCGTCCCTGCGGTTCGCGGCTCACGGCTGCCCTCCCTCGGAACGGAGCGCGTCGAGAATGCGGTCGCCCGCGCTGGCAATCGACCCGGCGCCAAGGGTGATCACGAGATCGCCGGGGCGCGCATCGCGCGACACGGCCGCCGGCACGTCGTCGAGACTGGGCACCACGTCGAGCGCGCGCACGTGCGGACGCATCGCCTCGGCCAGCGTCTCGAGCGAGATGCCGTCGATGGGCGGTTCACCCGCGGCGTAGATGCCGGTCAGCACCACGCGATCGGCCGCGGCAAGCGCGGGGCCGAACTGCTGCAGGCAGTCGCGCGTGCGGCTGTAGCGGTGCGGCTGGAACACGGCAACCAGACGCGACGGCTGGCCGTCGCGCGCCGCCTGGAGCACGGCCGCGATCTCGGTTGGATGATGACCGTAGTCGTCGACCACGGTGACGCCGGCCGCTTCGCCGCGGCGCTGATACCGTCGTTCGGCGCCACGGAACTCGCCCAGCGCCGACAGGATGCGCTCGGCCGGCACGCCAATCTCGAGTCCCACGGCCACGGCCGCGAGTGCGTTCTGCAGGTTGTGGCGGCCCGGCACCTGAAGCGCCACCGTGCCGCTGCCGGTTCCGGCCGGAATGCCGTGCACGTCGTACGCGAGACCGCACCGCGACGACACGCCGTCGCCGGACGGATCGATGCCGCGGACCGCGGCATCGGGGTGGAAGCCGTAGGTGATGACGCGGCGCGTGATGCGCGGCAGCAGCTCGCGAACCGCGGGGTCGTCGAGACACGCGACAACGGCGCCGTAGAACGGCACGCGATCGGCAAAGTCGCGGAACGCGTCGACCAGGCGATCGAACGATCCGTACGCCTCCATGTGCTCGTGATCGATGTTGGTGATCACGGCCAGCGTCGGCGACAGCTTCAGGAACGACCGGTCGCTCTCGTCCGCTTCGGCCACCATGTACTGGCCGCGTCCGAGCCTCGCGTTGCTGCCGAACGCGCTGAGCCGGCCGCCGATGACGGCCGTGGGATCGAGTCCGGCGCGCTCCAGCAGCAGCGCCACCATCGACGTGGTCGTCGTCTTGCCGTGCGCGCCGCCGATGGCGATGCCGGCGCGCAGCCGCATGAGCTCGGCCAGCATCTCGGCCCTCGGAATGACAGGCACGTGCTGCGCCCGCGCAGCGGTCACCTCCGGATTGTCAGCGGCCACCGCGGAGGACACGACCACGACATCCGCGTCGTCGACGTGGCGTGCGTCGTGGCCGATGTCGACGCGCACACCGAGCGTCGACAGGCGCGCGGTGATGTCCGATGGTCGGGTGTCCGATCCGCTCACCTGGTAGCCGACGTTCACAAGGAGCTCGGCAATGCCGCTCATCCCGATGCCGCCGATGCCGACGAAGTGCACGTGCTGCGTGCGCCCGAGCCACATCATGCGGCGAGCTCCCGGATCTGGTGCACGATCCGCGTGGCGGCATCCGGACGCGCGAACCCGGCCATGGCCCGGCGCATCGACGCGAGCCTGTCTGGATCGGCCAGCAGCGTCACGATGGTGGCAGCCAGACGCGCGGCATCGAGATGACGCTCTTCGATCATGACCGCGGCGCCGGCGTCGACCAGCACCTGCGCGTTGTGGCGCTGGTGGTCGTCGGTGGCGGCCGGAAACGGAATCAGCACCGCCGGCCGCGACGACGCGGCCAGCTCGGCCAGTGTCGTCGCACCGGCACGGCAGACGACGAGGTCGGCGGCGTGTACCTGCCGGGACACTGGATCGAAAAACGCCTCGACGGTTGCGGCCACACCAACCGAGGCGTACGCCGCACGCACGGCATCGAGCTCACGCGGTCCGCTCTGGTGCACGAAGGTGGCGGCGGGCTGCTCGCGCGTCACGAGCGCGGCGGCCGGCGGCAGCACGGCGTTGATGGCGCGCGCGCCCTGCGATCCGCCGAGCACGAGGACGCGCGTGGGCGATCCCATACGCGGAGGCGCATCGGCAACCGGGAAGAACTCGGCGCGCACCGGATTGCCCGACACGAAGCCGCGCGCGCCGAAGTAGGACAACGTGCTCTCGTAGCTGACCGCGGCCGAACGCACGACCTTCGCGAGCAGGCGGTTCGCCATCCCGGGCGCCGCGTTCTGCTCGAGCACCATCGTCGGCACGCCGCGCAGTGCGGCCAGCAGGACGACGGGGCCAGAGCTGTATCCGCCGACACCGACGACCACCGACGGGCGACGGCGGGAGATCACGCGCCAGGCATCGACGAACGACGGCAGCAGCAACAGCGCGCCGCGCAGCCGCGCACCGATCGACTTGCCTTTCAGGCCAGCGCTGCGAATCACGTCGAGCTCGAATCCTTCACCAGGCACCACGCGCGCCTCGAGACCACGCGACGTGCCGGCAAACGACACGCGCGCCGACGGCACCTGCCGCAGCAGTTCGCGGGCGACCGCGATGCCGGGATACAGGTGTCCCCCGGTGCCTCCGCCGGCAATCACCAGCGACAGCGCCGGTCCCCGTACGGCTGCGTGTGCCTCAGGCTGCACTCAGGCCTCCTGGCTTTCGAGCATCCAGCCGGCTTTGGGTTGTCCGGCAGGGCCGGCGACCGCAGACACGTGCTGCGAGATGTTCAGCAGCACGCCCATGCCGATCATGTTGATGAGCAGCGATGAGCCGCCGTTGCTCACGAACGGCAGCGGAATGCCCTTCGTGGGCAGGAGCGCCGTGACGACGCTCATGTTCACGAGCGCCTGCAGGACGATGACCATCGTCAGGCCAAGGCTCAGCAGGGCGCCGAAGCGATCGGGCGCCGAGAGCGCAATACGCAGCCCGCGCCACGCGATGGCCGCAAAGCAGCACAGCAGTAACGTCGTCCCGATGAGGCCGAACTCCTCGCCGATGACGGCGTAGATGAAGTCCGTGTGCGCTTCCGGCAGGTAGTACGCCTTCTGGATGCCGTCCATGAGGCCGAGGCCGAACACGCCGCCCGATCCGATCGCAATCAGGGACTGCGTCGCCTGATACCCCGCACCGTAGGGATCGGCCTCGGGATCGAGGAAGGAGAGCACGCGCCGCAGGCGGTACTCACTCGTCAAGGCCAGCGCGATGCCGGCGGGAATCACGAGGAGCGCCGTCGCGAACAGGTAGCGGTACTGGAGGCCGGCGAGAAACACCATCGCCACGGCCACCGCGAGAATGACGGCCGACGTGCCGTAGTCCGGCTGGCGGAGAATCAGCGCCACGACCAGCAGCGTGACGGCCGCGATGGGCAGCAGCACCTCACGTGCGTGGTGAATGCGGTGCATGCGGCGGTCCAGGAGCGCCGCCGTGAAGAGGACCACCGACAATTTCGCGATTTCCGACGGTTGCAGGCTCGCGAACCCGAGGGAGATCCAGCGCTGCGTGCCGTTGATGGCCGGGAAGAAGAAGACCGCGACGAGCAGCGTGAGTGTCACGCCGAGCAGGCCCCAGATGATGATGGGCCGGCGATACGTTCGATAGTCGATGCGCATCGCGACGAACATCGCGCCGAAGCCCACGAGCGCCCACACCCCCTGTCGAAGCAGGAAGTAGTAGTCGCTGTTGAACCGGTTGGCCGCGCTCACCGCCGACGCGCTGTAGACCATCACCACGCTCACGCCGACGAGCAGCACCGTGAGCAGGAACAGCCACCGGTCCGATTTGAGTGTGCGCGCCATGCCTTCTCCGTCCCGCCTTGCGTGCCGCCGATCGCGGCAATGCCCTGAACTGCCCGTCGTTGCACAACGACGGCCGGAGACGACGACCACGCGCACGCGGCGCGCCTAAAGATCGATCGCATCCAGACCGAAACTGATGAGCGGTGCACGACACCGCCCGCTCACTCCGCAGGGATTGAGCGGTCAACAGTCATCAGTCGGACCGGACAGGGACACCAACCTCACAGACCAGAAGGGTCTGTGTTCCCAGCGGCTGACTCCCCATCGCTCGTCCGAACTGATGACTGTTCACACCTCAATCCCCCGGGCGCACGTCGCGCCCTACACGTCCGATCGCGCGGCCTCCCCTGCCGCCAGCTGCTCCACTGCCCCGCGGAACGCACGTCCTCGTGCGGCGTAATCGCTGAACATGTCGAAGCTCGAGCACGCGGGCGCGAGCACGACGACCCCGCCCGGCCGCGCCAGACCGTACGCACGTGTCACGGCATCGCGCATCGACGACGCACGCACGATGGGCACGATCCCGCCGAGCGACGACTCGATGCGATCGGCGGCTTCGCCAATCGCCACCAGGCCGCTGGCGCGCGCCTGCACCACGTCGCGCAGTTCGGCGAAATCGCCGCCCTTGTAGCGGCCGCCGAGAATCGGCACGACGTCGCGATCGAAACTCTCGATGGCGCGGCGCGCCGAGACCACGTTGGTGGCCTTCGAATCGTTGACGAACAGCACGCCGCCGATCGTGCCCACGCGCTCGAGCGCGTGTTCGAGACCGCCGAACCCACGCACGGCCGACTCGATGGCGTCGGGCTCCACACCAGCCGTCAGACTGGCAGCCGTGGCCGCCAGCACATCGGCGAGCAGATGTCGGCCGGGCAGCTGCACGGCCGACACCGGCATGATCGGCCGGCTGGCGCCGTTCCGGCGCTCGACGATGACGTCGCCGTCGACGGTGACGCCGTCCTCGATGGCCGCGTCGAGCGCGAATGGAAACTGACGCGCGCGGGCGCGACCGACGAGTTCGAGCACGCCGGGATCGTCAGCGTTGACGACCGCCCAGTCGCCATCCGTCTGGTTGCGGAACACGGCCGCCTTCGCGTCGCGGTACTCGTCGAACGATCCGTGGCGATCGAGGTGATCGGGCGACAGGTTCACGAACACCGAGATCCACGGGTGGAACGTGTCGATCGTCTCCAGCTGGAAACTGCTGACCTCGACGACATGGACCGAGTCGTCGGTCGATCGATCGACGAGCGAGCTCAGCGCCACGCCGAGATTGCCGCCCGCCGTCGCGTCGAAGCCCCCGGCCTCGAGCATGCGCGCCGTCAGCGTCGTGGTCGTGGACTTGCCCTTCGTGCCGGTGACGGCCACGACGCGGCCTTTCAGGAAGCGGAACGCCAGCTCGACCTCGCCGATCACCGGTACGGCACGCATCCGTGCCGCGTCGACGGATGGCTCGTTCGATGGGACGCCAGGACTCAGCACGATCAGATCGGCGGAAGAGAGCGACGCAGGCTGGTGCACGCCGGCCTCGACCTGCACACCCCGTGCGCGAAGCGCGTCAGCGCCATCGATGACCTCACCGCTGTCGGCCAGCGTGACCGTCGCGCCGCGCGACAGCAGCAGATCGACCGCTGCCCGTCCGCTGCGCCCGGCTCCCACCACCACGACCCGTTGTCCCCTCACGTCGAAGCCCATCGTCATCACCTCAGCTTCAACGTCGTGAGACTGAGCAGCGCGAACACGATCGCGATGATCAGGAACCGCATGATGATCTTCGGTTCCTGCCACCCGATCAGCTCGAAGTGGTGGTGGATGGGCGCCATGCGAAACACGCGCCGGCCGGTCAACTTGAACGAGACGACCTGGATGATGACCGACAGCCCCTCGATCACGAACACGCCACCCACGATGGGCAGCAGCAGTTCCTGCTTGATGAGAATCGCGACCGTCCCGATGGCGCCACCCAGGGCCAGCGAGCCGACATCGCCCATGAAGATCTGCGCCGGGTGCGCGTTCCACCAGAGAAACCCGAGGCTCGCGCCCACGAGCGCACCGCAGAAGATCGTCAGTTCGCCGACCGGCTCGATGTGTGCGATGAGGAGGTACTGCGCGAAGATGAAATGGCTCGTGACGTACGTCAGCGCGGTGAACGCGGCCGCAGACACGGCAAACGTGCTGATGGCGAGGCCGTCGAGACCGTCGGTCATGTTCACGCCGTTCGACGCGAACACGAGCAGCAGCACCGCGAACAACACGTAGAACACACCGAGATCCGGCGTGAGCCACTTGAAGAAGGGGAACAGCAGCCGCGTGTCGTACTGCGGCGGATCCTGGGCGGCGAGCCAGAAGAGCACCAGGCCGACGCCCAGCGCCACGATGACCTGGCCCATCAGCTTGTAGCGCGCGAAGAGCCCGTAGTGGCTGTTGCGCGTGATCTTCAGGTAGTCGTCGACGAAGCCGATGGCGCCGAAGAGCGCGGTCGACACGACGGCGATCCAGACGAAGACGTTGGTGAGATTCGCCCAGAGCAATGTCGGGACGAAGACCGACGCGAGGATCAGCAGCCCGCCCATCGTGGGCGTGCCCGCCTTCTGCTTGTGCGTGGCCGGCCCGTCCTGGCGGATGACCTGGCCGATCTGGAACTCGCGCAGGCGGCGGATCACCCACGGCCCGAGCAGCAGGCCGAGCATGAACGCCGTGAGACTGGCCGCGGCCGTGCGGAAGGTGATGGCGCGGACCAGCCCAAGGCCGGCCACGTGTTCGTTCAACGGCAGCAGAAGGTGGTACAGCACTAGGCCACCGCCTTCAGCCGATCGGCAATCAGATCCGTGCGCGTGCCGCGCGATCCCTTGACGAGCACGAGATCACCCGGCTGCACGAGCTGAGCGATGGCGTTCGCCGCGCTCGCGCTGTCAGCGAAGCGCCGGACCGATGCCGGCGGCAGTCCCTCGTCCATCGCGCCGCGCGCGATCGCGTCGGCCGACGTCCCGCCAACGGCGACGAGCAGCGACACGCCAGCGCGCACGACCGCACGGCCGCACGCCTCGTGCAGCGTGTCGGCCAGCTCGCCGAGCTCCAGCATTTCTCCGACAACGGCCACGCGCCGCCCGCTGGCCGGTGTCGCGGCCAGCGCGGACAGCGCCGCCTCGAGCGCCGCCGGGCTTGCGTTGTACGAGTCGTCGACGACCCTCGTGCCATCGTCGCGACGGAACGACGAGCCACGACGGGCCACGGGCTGCAGCCGCCGCAGGGCAGGCTCGATGGCGCCGGCGTCCACGCCGAACCAGCGCGCCACGGCAATCGCGGCCAGCGCATTCGAGAGATTCGCGCGGCCCGGCAAAGGTACCTGCACGTCGAGCGTGTCCTCGCCCGTCTTCACCCGTGCACGGACGCCGTCGAATCCGCGATCGACGACCTCCGTCGCGCGGACGTCGGCGGCGGCCGTCTCGCCGAACGTGACGCGACGGACGGCGCTCGCGCGCACGTGCGCCATCACCAGCGCGTCGTCCGCATTGGCGACCACCGCGACATCGGGTCCGGCGTGCTCGAGAATTTCGGCCTTTGCCGCCGCCACACTCTCGCGGCTGCCGAAGTGACCGACGTGCGCATCGCCGACGTTGGTCCAGACGCGGACGTCCGGCTGCGCGATCGACACGAGCGTGCGGATCTCGCCGGCGTGGTTCATCCCCAGTTCTACAACGGCGACGTCGAAGCCCGCGGCCAGCTCGATCAATGACAGCGGGAGCCCGATGTGATTGTTCAGGTTGCCGCGATTGCGGAACACACGGAAGCCGCCGGCCGCGAGCAGATCGGCGGTGACTTCTTTGGTCGTGGTCTTCCCCGCGCTGCCCGTGATCGCGACCACGCGTGCGCCCGACGCGCGGCGAACCGCCCCGGCCAGCGCCTGCAGGGCCACGAGCGTGTCGGGCACGACGATGACGACGATGTCGGCGGCGGTGCCATCGGGCGCGGCTTCGACGAGCAGGCCCGCGGCACCGGCGCGGATGGCATCGGCGAGGAAGTCGTGCGCGTCGAAGCGCTCGCCCCTGAGCGCCACGAACAGCGCTCCGGCGCCGAGCGCGCGCGTATCGCTCGCCACGCCGGCGAACGTGCGCGCCGGCTCACCCTTCACGAGCCGTCCGCCGGTTGCCTCGGCCACCATGCCGGCCGTCAGAGCCACAGCCACTCCCATCGTCACACCCGCGACGCGGCGCGCCGCTGCGCCAGGGCTGCACGCGCGACCTCGACGTCGTCGAACGGCAGCGTGCGTTCGCCGATGACCTGATACTTCTCGTGCCCCTTGCCCGCGACGAGCACGAGATCGCCGGGCTGCGCCGTGCGGATGGCGCGATCGATGGCCTCGCGGCGATCGCGGATGCGCAGATAGGGCGTGCCCGCACGCTTCGGCGCACCGGGCTCGGGCGTGGGATCGAGACCGCGGACGATCTCGTCGATGATGCGTTCCGGATCTTCGGAGCGCGGATTGTCCGACGTGAGGATCACGCTATCGCTCAACCGCCCGGCCACGGCGCCCATCAGCGGTCGCTTCGTGCGGTCGCGATCGCCGCCGCAGCCGAACACGGTGACGACGCGCCCGGGCGCGAGCGGCCGCGCGGTTTCGAGCAGGTTCTTCAACGCATCGTCGGTGTGCGCGTAGTCGACGACCACGCGCACGTCGTCGGCGCTGGTGGAGACCACCTCGAAGCGCCCGGACACACGGTCGAGCCCCGCGATCCCGCGTTCGATGGCCGCAAGCGGCACATCGAGCGCCACGGCCACGGCCACCACGCCGAGAATGTTCGACACGTTCGGCCGGCCGATCAGCGGCGATCGGATGGCGACCGTGCCCTTCGGCGTGTCGACATCGAATGCCAGACCTTCGAGCGAGTACTCGATGTTGCGTGGCTGAACGGCGGCGGGGCGGCGCTGACCGAAGGTGACGACGTTCGGCAGCGACGCCGCCAGTTCGACGCCACGCGGGTCGTCCACGTTGACGGCCACCGGCGCACTGGATGGCAGCATCGCGAACAACTTCTTCTTGGCCGCGAAGTACCGCTGCATGTCACCGTGGAAATCGAGGTGGTCGCGCGTGAGGTTGGTGAAGATCGCCGCCGCGAAGTGGATGCCGTCGACGCGGTGCAGTTCGAGCGCGTGCGACGACACTTCCATCGCGCAGGCCGTGCAGCCTTTCGCGATCATCGTCGCGAGCATGCCCTGGATTTCGGGGGCCTCCGGCGTCGTGTGCGACGACTCGCGCTCGTCGGCGCGCGAGGGTCCCACGCGGAAGCTCACGGTGCCAAGACGACCGGCGGGCATGCCGGCCGCGTCGAACACGGACGCGAGCAGGTACGTCGTGGTCGTCTTGCCGTTCGTGCCGGTGACGCCGACCACGGTAAGACGCCGGCTCGGGTCGTCGTGCAGGATGGCGGCGAGCTCGGCCATGGCCGCGCGCGCGTTCGACGTCTGCAGCCAGGGCACCGTCGCGTCCACATCGGCCGGCGCCGGCGACTCGGCCACGACGGCCAGCGCGCCACGGCGGATGGCATCGGCGGCGAACGCCGCGCCATCGAGCCGATGACCGGGCACGGCCACGAACACCGTGCCGCGCGCAGCCGCACGAGAATCGTGCACGATCGCCGACACCCCGAGATCGCCGCGGCCCGAGGCGGTCACGAGCGACACACTCTCGGGCGCGAGCAGACGGGCGGCGGTCACCAGATCGCCGAGCGTCACGGCGTGTCCCCCTCCTCGCGGAGGCCGGGTTCGCGGCGCAGGGTGAGCAGACTGACGGCACCTTCGTCGATGGGTGTGCCGGCCACCGGTTGCTGCGTCGCCACGAATCCGGTGCCCGACAGGCGCGCGGACACGCCGGCCGTGCCGAGAATGCGCAGCGCTTCGCGCGCGCTGAGGCCGCGAAGGTCCGGCATGACGAGTGGACCGCCGGCGCGCACGATCGACGCCTGGCCGTCGGTCACGCTGACGCGCTGCAGACGCGTGGACTCGACCGCGCCGCCGGCACGCACGGTCATCGGCGTGCGGCCGCCGCCCTCCGGCGCAACGCCGAGATGGAGCAATGCGCCCTCGGCGATCTGCCGGAAGATGGGCGCGGCCGACGTGCCACCGTAGATGCTGGTGCGCGGACTGTCGACGACCACGATGACGGTGAACGCGGGATTGTCGGCCGGGATGAAGCCGGCGAACGACGCGTTGTAGTCTTCGCGCGAGTACCCGCCGCCCGGCGCCAGCCGCGTGGACGTGCCGGTCTTGCCCGCGGCAGGGAACCCGTCGATGATGGCCGCCTTCGCCGTTCCGCGGCTCACGACGTTCTTCATCATGCCGATGAGCGTCCTGGCCGTCCGTTCTTCGACGACACGCCGGACGACGTTCGGCTGCACCTCGTGTCGCACGCCGTTGCGTTCGACCGCGCGGACCACACGCGGTTCGATGAGCAGGCCGCCATTGGCCACGGCGCTGACGGCCGCGGCCATCTGCAGCGGCGTCACGGCAATCCGGTACCCCATCGACACCGACGCCAGTTCACTGTCGTTCAGGCCGGCCGTCTGCCAGATGCCGCGACTCTGCCCGGGAAAGTCGCGCGACGACACGGTGCCGAACCCGAACCGGTGCACGTACCGGGTCATCAGATCGGCGCCCATGCGAAGGCCGATCTTGATGGCCGCGACGTTGCTCGACTTCACGAGCGAGTCTTCGAACGTCAACACGCCGTAGTTGCGGCCGTTGACCTCGGTGATCGCTTTGCGGCCCGGAAACTTGACGAAACCCGGGTTGGCGTCGACCAGTTCGTACGGCGTGATGACGCCTTCCTCGAGCGCGGCTGACGCGGTCACGAGCTTGAAGGTCGATCCGGGTTCGTAGACGTCCTGCGTGGCGCGGTTACGCCGCTCGTCCGGCCGCGACTGCGCGATCGAGTTCGGATTGAACGTCGGATACGACGCCATGGCCAGCAGCTCACCGTTGTGCGGATTCATCACGATGGCCACGGCCGCACGCGCGCGCGTGCGGACCACGCCATCGCGCACCGCCTGTTCCGCAATGTGCTGGAGGTGCGCGTCGATCGTCAGCTCGAGGTTGGCGCCCGGTACCGGCTCGCGATCGATGCGCGTCTCGACGCTGCGGCGCAGGTTGTCGACCTGCGCGTGGCCGACGCCAGCCTGGCCGCGGATGTCGCGGTCAAAGGCGTACTCGATCCCGGCCTGGCCGCTGTTGTCCTGGCCGACCCAGCCGATGATGTGCGACGCCAGCGCGCCGTGCGGATAGTAACGGCCCGTGTCGCGCTCGACGCCGATGCCAGGCAGGTTGAGCGCGGCCACGCGATCCACCTGTTCGGGCGAGACCTGCCGCGACCGCCGGATGTAGACGTGGCGGCGCGTCTCCTTGAACTTCTCGAGCAGGCTGTCGCGCTCCCTGGACGTGCAGTCGGCAAGCGCCCGGCACAGCGAGGCCACCGTCCGCGGCGCGTCGGCGACGAGCGTCGGGTCAGCGAAGATCGCGCGGGCACGCACCGAGTACGCGAGCAGGCGGCCATTGCGATCGACGATGTCGCCGCGGAGCGCTTCGATGCTGAGACGCGACTGCTGCTGTCGCGCCGCAGCGGCGACGTACTTGTCGTGTCGTACCACCTGCAGGTGCACGAGACGGGCCTGTACCGCCCCGACCCACACGATGACGAACGCGATGGCCACCACCGTCCGCCGGCGTACGACCGCGCGCCACGCGTGCGGAGCCTCGTCACGGTCGTGGCCGTGAAAGGGGTTGACACCCGCGCCGCCCGGGCGCCACAGGCGCGCCAGCCGGCCGAGGCGTCCCTTCGAGGCTGTCTGCTTCGGCTTCCGCTCGTCCGACACGCAACCTCCTCAGCGGGCGTGGGCCATCACCGACCCGCCGTCGGCAGGCTGGTGGATCCGTTCGATCACGATCGTCTCGGCCAGCGTGGCCGGACGCATGCCCAGGCGATCGGCCTGCGGCGCGAGGGCGTCGGGCGCGCGGAGGCGCTCGAGGTTGAGCCGCAGTTGCCGGTTGATCGCCTGTTCGCGCGCGTACTCGGTGCGCAGCTGTTCGACCGTCTTGGTCGCCGCCAGGCGGCCGAAGTGCTGCCAGGCCGAAAACAGGAGCATCGCGACGACGAGCGCCGCCATGGCCACCATGCGGCGCAGTTCGGCGCGCTGGCGGGCATCGGCCTGCCGCACGACGCTGTTGTTGCGGATGTCCTTCTTGACGGCGTATTCGAGTTCGATGCTCATGCCACCCTCTCCAACACGCGCAGTCGCGCACTCCTGGCCCGCGGATTCCGTGCGCACTCGGCGTCGCCCGGCACGACCGGACGCTTCGTGACGAGCCGCCATCCGTCTGATTCCGCCGCCAGACGGCGGAACGTGTGCTTCACCACGCGATCCTCGAGCGAGTGAAACGCAATGACCGCCAGACGCCCCGCCGGCGCGAGCACCCGCGACGCGTCTTCGAGAAACGTGTCGAGGCCGTCGAGCTCGGCGTTGACCCAGATGCGCAGCGCCTGGAACGTCCGCGTCGCCGGGTCGATCCGCTGCCAGCCACGGCCGCCAGCCGCCCGCCGCACCACGCTCGCGAGCGCAGCCGTGTCGGCCAGTTCGCCGCGGTCGCGCGCCGACACGATGGCGCGCGCCACACGGCGCGAATGTCGTTCCTCACCGAACCGCCAGATGACGTCGGCGAGTGTCACCTCGTCGACCTCGGCCAGCCGATCGGCCAGCGACCGGTCGCGATCCGGATCCATCCGCATGTCGAGCGGCCCGGCATGGCGGAAGCTGAACCCGCGATCCGCCTCGTCGAGCTGCATCGACGAGACGCCGAGATCGGCGAGCACGCCGTCGACCGCGTCGATGCCGCGCACGCCGAGTACGGCCGGCAGCTGGCGATAGTCGTCGTGCACGAACTCCACCACTGCCGCTGCCTCCCCGAGCGCCGCCCGTGCCACGTCGAGCGCACGGACGTCGCGGTCGATCCCGATGACCTTCGCCACACCCGCCGCCACGAGACGCCGCGTGTGCCCACCCGCTCCGAGCGTGCAGTCCACGTACACGCCGCCCGCGCGCGGGGCGAGCAGTGCGAGGACCTCGTCGGCCAGAACCGGCTCGTGCCGGCCGTCAGACTCCGTACTGGGCGAGGACCCGGGCGTGTTCATCAGTGAACGGTTTCTGCTCGAGCTTGGTCCTGAGTCGATCGAAGTTCCACAGCTCGAGGTAGTCGACGCGCCCCACCACACTCACGTCGCCGGCCATGGCCGCCGACTCCCGCAGCCGCGGCTGGATCACCACACGTCCCTGGCCGTCGAATTCCGTGTGCAGTCCGTAGAAATTGACGCGCAGGACGTAGTCGGCCAGCACCGGATCCGAGGTCGGTACCGCCGCCAGCTTCGCCTCGCGGGCCTCCCAGATCGGCAGCGGATAGACGAGTACCGACTGCCCGTCCACACTCGTGACGAACAGCCCGTTGCCATACTTCTGCTCAACCAGCGTCTTGAAGGACGTCGGGAGCTTCAGCCGGCCTTTGTCATCAATTCGAGCTGTATAACTGCCGCGAAGCACGCCTTAGACTCCACAGGAAACCTAGATAAGCCACCAGGATCCTTTTTTGTCCACGGCGAATGGTAGAGGTACACCAGAACGGAGTCAACGCAAATTCATGAGAGGATTGGACTTACGCCTTTCATTCGCCTGCCGGTGCGTGCGACGATGCGCAGAAGTGACATGGTAGCATTCATCGTCTCCATGGTGCCCGCCCGTTCCAGACCGATCCCGCCGTGCCGGCCACGGGAGCGGACCACGAGCCGATGAGTCGTCGCATTCTCGTCTGCGAAGCGCAGGTGCCGTTCATCCGTGGCGGGGCCGAGTCGCTCGTCCGCGAGCTGGTCGCCCAGCTCCGGCTGCACGGCTACGACACCGACCTGGTGAGCGTTCCCTTCAAGTGGTATCCGCCCGAGGAGCTGTTCTCGCACGCGGCCGCCTGGCGGCTGCTCGATTTGAGCGAGAGCGCGGGACGGCGCGTCGACCGCGTGATCGCGACGAAGTTCCCGACCTATTTCGTGCGGCACCCCGACAAGGTCACCTGGCTGGTCCACCAGTACCGTGCCGCGTACGAGCTGGCCGACACCGCGTTCAGCGAGTTCCAGCACCGCCCGCTCGACGTGGCGGTACGCGAACGCGTGATCTCGCTCGACACGACGATGCTCGGCGAATCGCGCGCGATTTACACCATCGCGCGAACGGTGACGGCGCGATTGCATCGCTACAACGGACTGCCCGCCGAAACGCTGTATCATCCCCCGCGGCTGGCGGCACGCCTGCACGACGGACCGGCGTCCCGGTACGTGTTGTCGGTGGGCCGGCTCGAAGCGGTGAAACGCGTGGACCTGGCGATTCGTGCCATGGCCGCCGCGCCCGAGGACGTGCAGCTGGTCATCGCCGGCACGGGCACGCAGCGCGAGACGTTCGAGCGGCTCGCCGCGTCGCTCGATGTCGCACACCGCGTCCGCTTCCTCGGCGAAATCGACGACGAGACGCTGATCGATCTGTACGCCGGCGCGCTGGCCGTCGTCTATCCGCCGTACGACGAAGATTTCGGCTACGTGACGCTCGAGGCATTTCTCTCGAAGAAACCGGTGATCACGACGCACGATGCCGGTGAGCCGGCGTTCTTCGTCGTCGACGGCGTCAACGGCCGGGTGACCGAACCGGATCCGGCAGCGCTCGGCGCGGCCATCGCGGATCTGTACGCGCGGCCGGACGAGGCCGTGCGACTGGGCGAGGCCGGATACGAGCAGGCGCGGCAGATCACGTGGACGTCAGCCATCGAACGGCTGGTGCAGGGACTGTAGCCGCCATGAAGCTGATCATCCAGATACCGTGCCTCAACGAGGCCAAGACCCTGCCGGGCACGCTGGCCGATCTGCCAACGTCGATCCCCGGGGTCGACACGATCGAGGTGCTCGTGATCGACGACGGGTCCACCGACGACACGTCGGCCGTCGCGCGTGCGCACGGCGTCCAGCACGTCGTCCGCTTCAAGCGGCGCAAGGGCCTGGCCGCGGCGTTCACCGCCGGCATCGACGCGAGCCTGCGCGCGGGCGCCGACATCATCGTCAATACCGACGCGGACAATCAGTACGCCGGCGCCGGCATCGCCACGCTCGTCGAGCCGTTGCTCGCCGGACGGGCGGAGATCGTCATCGGCGATCGCAACATGCGCACGATCACGCACATGTCGTGGTCGAAGAAGGCGCTGCAGCGGCTCGGCAGCTGGATTGTCCGGCAGGTGTCGAACACGACCGTGCCCGACACGACGAGCGGCTTCCGCGCCTACACGCGCGACGCCGCGCTGAAGATGACCATCGTGTCCGAATTCTCGTACACGCTCGAGTCGATCATCCAGGCGGGCAAGCGGCGCATGGCGATTGCGCACGTGGAGGTTGCCACCAACCCGCGCACGCGTCCGTCGCGCCTGTTCGACAGCATCTGGTCGTACCTCAAGCAGTCGGGCGCCACCATCGTCCGCATCTACGCGATGTACGAACCGCTGAAGATCTTCACGTACATCGGCGGGTTCGTCTTCCTCTGCGGACTGGCGGTGTCCATCCGCTTCCTGTACTACTACGTCTTCACGAACTTCTCGCAGGGCATGATCCAGTCGCTGATCCTGTCGTCGGTCCTGATGATCGTCGGCTTCCAGGTCGTGTTGATCGGGCTGGTGGCCGACGTGATCTCGGGCAACCGGAAGCTGCTCGAAGACCTGCTGTATCGCGTGCGCCGCATGGAAATCGATCGGCCGGCGCGCCGCAATGATGGAGAGACCGACTGATGGCGGCTCCAGACACGGTGTCGGTCGTCATTCCGGCGATGAACGAGGCCGGCGCCATCGCGTCGGTCGTCGCAGGCCTCCGCGAGGCAGCGACGTGGCACGAGGTCATCGTCGTCGACGATGGATCGAGTGACGGCACGGGCGAGCAGGCCGCGTCGGCCGGCGCGCGCGTCATCAGGCATCCTTACAACAAGGGCAACGGCGCCGCGGTGAAGACGGGCATCCGTGCGGCCACGGGCGAGTACCTGATGATCATCGATGCCGACGGTCAGCACCAGCCGGCCGATGCCGTGCGGCTGGTGTCGAAGCTCGGCGACTACGATCTCGTCGTGGGCGCGCGGACGAGTGAGACGCAGGCCACGCTGACGCGACGGATCGGCAACAACGTGCTCAACGGCCTGGCGTCGTATCTGACACAGCACCGGATTCCCGACCTGACGTCCGGCTTCCGCGCCGCGCGGCTCTCGCACCTGCGCGAGTTCATCACGCTGCTGCCCAACGGCTTCTCGACGCCGACCACGACCACGCTCTCGTTCCTGCGCGCGGGCTACAACGTGGCGTTCGAGCCGATCGAAGCGCGCACGCGCATCGGCGTGTCGAAGATCCGCCTCACGCGCGACGGCCCGAAGTTCCTGCTCATCATGCTGCGCGTGATGACGATCTTCAGTCCGCTGCGTGTCTTCCTGCCGATTGCGGCCGTGTCCTTCCTGCTCGGTGCGTCGTATGCCGCCTGGACGGTGGTCACGCGCAGCGACGTCACCGACTCGTCGGTCCTGCTCATCGTCCTCGCGGTGCTGATCGTGCTCGTCGGCCTGGTGTCCGAGCAGGTATCGGCCCTCAGATCCGATGGACGACGCTAGCGGGCGGCACGCGGGGACCGCAGCGCCGATCCGCTGGTTGATCGTCGCCGCGTTCGCGGGACTCGTCGTGCGGCTCGCGTTCGGTTTCGGCTACTGGACGGATCAGCCGATGACGCGCGACGAACAGGAGTACCTGTCGCTCGCGCGCAGCCTCGCCGCCGGACACGGGTTCGTCTACGACGACGCGTTCATCTCGACGGGGGTCGAACCGTTCGGCCGCGCGCCCGGATACCCGGCGTTCCTGTCGGTCGCCGGCGGCGGCGCCTCCCCCACATCGTCGGTGCCCGCTGCGGTGAAGGCCGTGCAGGCCGTCGTCGGCGCAATCGGCGTACTGCTCGCCGGGCTCGTCGCGCAGCGGCTCGCCGGGCCGCGCGCCGCCGTCCTTGCCGCCGCGGGTGCAGCCGTCTATCCCCCGCTCGTCTGGATTGCCGGCTACGCCATGAGCGAAGCGCTGTTCTGGCCCATCGGCCTGGCCGCCGCGTGGCTGTTCGATCGTGCGTGGTCCGCGCCGTCGCGCGTGTCGTTCGCGCTGGTCTGCGGTCTGATCCTCGGCGCGGGCACACTCGTGCGACCGGCCCTCGTCGTCTTCCTGCCGCTGGCGGCGCTGCTGCTGATCGCACGGGGACGCACGCGTACCTGCGCGCTCGTCGTGGCCGGTTTCTTCCTCGTGGTGGCCCCGTGGACCGCACGCAACTACGCGCACCACGGCCGGCTCGTGTTCGTCGCGACCGAAGGCGGCGTCACCTTCTGGACGGGCAACCATCCGCTGGCGACCGGCGATGGCGACATGGCCGCCAACGCCGCGATCAAGCTCGACAATCAGCGGCTGCGCGCAGAGCATCCGGGCGTGAGCGAAGAAGACATGGAGCCGATCTACTACGGCGAAGCGCTGCGGTGGATGCGGGAACATCCCGGCGACTGGCTGATGCTCCAGGCGCGCAAGGTGTTCTACCTGATCGTACCGACGGGCCCGTCGTACACGCTGCACTCGACGCGCTACTACGTGCTGTCGGTGGTGTCGTACGTCACGGTGCTGCTCGTCGTGCTGGCGACCATCGCGCGGCTACGCCCGGTACTCGGACGGATCCCTGGCCTCTGGCTGCTCGCCGCCTCGGCCGTGGTCGTTGCGCTGGTGTTCTTTCCGCAGGAGCGATTCCGGATCCCCATTCTCGATCCGACTCTTGTTATTCTGGCGGGCGCCGGGCTGGCCCGGTTGTCGCGCCCGGCCGGTCATTCATGACGCTACTCATCGTCCTTCCGACCTACAACGAACGCCTGAACATCGAGCGCGTGACCGACGAGATCATGCGCCACGACTTCACGCGTCTCCTCGTGGTCGACGACGCGTCGCCGGACGGGACGGGCGCGCTGGCCGACGCGCTGGCCGAACGCTGGCCCGGCCGCATCGAGGTGTTCCACCGCCGTGGACCGCGCGGACTCGGCCTGGCGTACGTCGACGGACTGAAGCGCGCGCTGGCGGAACCGGTCGACGCGATCGGTCAGATGGACGCGGATCTGTCGCACGATCCGAAGTACCTGCCGGACCTGGTCGCGGCGCTCGCCTCACACGACATGGTGATCGGCTCGCGGTATCTCAGCGGCATCAGCGTGATCAACTGGCCGCTGCACCGCATCATCCTCAGCGCGTTCGCGAACCGCTACATCCGCTTCGTCACCGGCATGTCGCCGCGCGACTGCACCAGCGGGTTCCGCGTATGGCGGAAGGACGCGCTGGCGAAGCTGCCGCTCGATCGCGCGCGCGCCAACGGCTACGCGTTCCTCACCGAAATGCTCTACCAGGCGGAACGACACGCCTGCCGGATCGGCGAGGTGCCCATCGTGTTCGTCGAACGGCAGGAGGGCTACTCGAAGGTGTCGCAGAAGGTGCTGTTCGAGTCGCTGCTCACGCCGTGGCGGCTGATCGCGCGTGGCGGCCGGCTGAAGCGGACGTCCGGCACATGACGCGCCACGTGGTGGTGATGATCGCCACCTCCTATCCGCGCTTTCCGGGCGACGGCGTCGGCAGCTTCATGGAGCCCATCGCGACGGCGGTGGCCGCGCGCGGCCACGAAGTGCACATGGTCGCGCCGTGGCACCCGGCCATCCGGCGCGCGAAGGTCGAACAGGGCGTCCACTTCCATTTCTTCAAGTACGCACTCGTGCCGGCCATGAACGTGTTCGGCTACGCGCAGGGACTTCGGGCCGACACGGATCTGAAGCTGGCCGCGTGGTGCGCCACGCCGGCCGCGCTCGCGGCCGGCTGGTTCAAGGCGATGCGTGTCGCGCAGAAGAAACGCGCAACGGTCGTGCACGCGCACTGGGTGATTCCCGGCGGGGTCATCGGCGCGCTCGCGGCCGGACGCCGCCGGCTCGTCGTGAGCCTGCACGGCTCCGACGTGTTCGTGGCCGAACGCCACGGTGTGCTGCGACAGGCGGCGTCGCGTGTGTTCGCGCGAGCCGCGCGCGTCACGGCGTGCAGCGACGACCTCCGGACGCGCGCGATCGCCCTCGGTGCACGGCCCACCGACATCGAAACCGTCCCCTACGGTGTCGACAGCCGGCGGTTTGCGCCGTCGATCAAGGTGCGCGAACGCGTGCGGCGGGAGCTCGGTCTCGGTTCGCGCCCGGTGGTGTTCACCGCCGGGCGCCTGGTCCGCAAGAAGGGTTTCGACGTGCTGATCGAGGCCGCGCGTGAGCTCGCGCGCGACGTGCCCGGACTCGCGGTCCTCATCGCCGGCGACGGCGATCTGCGGGACGAACTCGCACAACAGGCAGCGGCCGCCGGGGGCGTCGTCATGCTCGTCGGCAACAGGTCGCAGGACGACATCGCCGCACTCGCCGCTGCGGCCGACGTCATTGCCGTGCCGTCGGTGCACGACGACGCGGGCAATGTCGACGGTCTGCCGAACTTCGCACTCGAGGCGCTGGCCTCGGGCACGCCAGTCGTGGCGTCCATGGTGGGCGGACTGCCGCAGGCCATCCGCGACGGCGAAACGGGCCTGCTCGTGCCCGAACGCGACAGCGCGGCGCTGGCAGACGCCTTGCGGACGATCTTCATGAAGAAGGATCAGGCGGCGGCGCTGGGGGCTGCCGCACGCGCGGCCGTGGAGCGCGACTTCGGCTGGGATCGCGTCGCCGAACGCCTCGAAGCCGCATACGGCCTGCCGGCCACGGCTTCGCGCTTGTCGTAACGCGCCGTCGGTGTTACGTTCTCCGTCCGCGTCCATGATGACCGACGTTCAGAAGCCGCCTGCCGGCCTCACGATTTTTTTTCCCGCGTACAACGACAGCGGGACGATCGCCAGTCTCGTGATCGCCGCACATCGTACGGCCGAAACACTGACGCCGGACTTCGAGATCCTCATCATCAACGATGGCAGCGCGGACAACACGGCGGCCATTGCCGACGAACTGGCGCGGACCTATCCGCAGGTGCGCGCGATCCATCACGTGAAGAACCGCGGGTACGGCGGCGCGTTGCGCAGCGGCTTCGCCGAAGCGTCGAAGGAGTTCGTCTTCTATACCGATGGCGACGGGCAGTACGACCCGGCGGAACTGGCCGTGCTCTGGCCGAGCCTCACCGAGGACGTGGACCTGGTCAACGGCTACAAGATCAGCCGCTCCGATCCCTGGCACCGCATCGTCATCGGCCGTGCGTACCACCACACCGTCAAGTTCCTGTTCGGCCTTCGCGTGCGCGACGTCGACTGCGATTTCCGCCTCATGCGCCGGGCGATTTTCGAACGCGTGCAGCTCCGGCACGACAGCGGCGTCATCTGCCTCGAGATGATGAAGAAGGTGCAGGACGCCGGGTTCCGCATCGCCGAAGTCCCCGTCCATCATTTCCACCGCGCCTTCGGCCGGTCGCAGTTCTTCAACGTCCGGCGCCTGACGCGCACGGCCCTCGACGTGGCGAAGCTCTGGGTGGAGCTGGTTGTCCTGCGGCGGCCGGGCAAGAACCGTGCGTCAGCCAGAGCGGCGCTTCGTCAACCATGACCATACCGTTCATGTCGCTCGTCCCGGGCGACGATGCGACCACGATTCGCGCGGCGATCGATCGCGTGATCGATCGCGGCTGGTTCATCCTCGGCCCCGAACTCGCCGCGTTCGAAGAAGAATTTGCCCGTGCGGCCGGCGCCTCACACGCCGTTGGCGTGGGCACGGGCACCGACGCCATCGCGCTCGCGTTCCGCGCGCTGGGCATCGGCCCGGGCGACGAGGTGATTACGACGCCGCTGTCGGCAGCCTACAGCAGCCTGGCCATCATGATGGCCGGCGCAACGCCAGTGTTCGCCGACATCGATCCCGATCGCCTGACGATCGATCCCGCCGCCATCGAGGCAGCCATCACGCCGAAGACCGCGGCCATCCTGCCCGTCCACCTCTACGGGCAGCCGGCCGACATGACCCGTATCGCCGCCATCGCCTCGCGCCACAACCTGGCCATCGTCGAAGACAGTTGTCAGGCGCACCTGGCGACGTGTGAAGGACGGCCGGTCGGCAGCTTCGGCGTGGCGTCGGCGTACAGTTTCTATCCGACGAAAAACCTCGGCGCGCTCGGTGACGCCGGTGCCATCACGACGAACGACGCGGCGCTGGCCGAACGTCTGCGGCGCATCCGCAACGGCGGGCAGACCGATCGGTACCATCACGTCGAACCTGGATGGAACAGCCGGCTCGACGAGATACAGGCGGCCATCCTGCGCGCGCGGCTCGTCGCGTTGCCGGCCCGCACCGGGCGCCGGCGCGCCATCGCCGCACGGTATCGCGCGGGCCTTGCCGGCACGCGCGTCACCGTGCCGCCGCAGTGCGACGCCGGCCACGTCTATCACCTGTTCCCCGTGCTGGCCGAGGATCGCGACGGGCTGATGACTCATCTCCAGGGTGAGGGCGTCGGCACCATCGTCCACTACCCGATTCCCATCCCCCGGCAGCCGGCCCTTGCCGGCGTGGCAGCGCCCGACACGTGTCCGGTGGCCGACCGCATCTGCCGGGACGTCTGTTCGCTGCCGATGCACCCGGACCTGACCGATACTGATGCCGACGCGATCGTCGCGGCTGTCGCCCGTTGGCAGCCGGCCGGCGCGCGACCGCACACAGTGTCGTGATGCTCTGGCTGTTCCTTCAGATCCCGATCGTCGCCTGGCTCCCCGGTGCGCTGCTCCTGCGGCTGCCCGGAGGCTCGCGCGCGTATCGCGCCTCGCTCGCCGCCGATGAACGGCTGTTCTGGACGGTACTGCTGAGTGTCACCTGGTCGACCACGCTGGCAGTGCTGCTCGCCAGCATCGATCGGTATGCGTTCGATCGCCTCGTGGCTATCAACGGCACACTTGGCCTCCTGGTCCTGGTGCTCGGCCGCCAGCATCTGGCGCTGCCGAAGCCGGTCAGCAGACTCACGTGGTCTGCACTCGTACCGGCCGCTGTCGTGGCGCTCGGTCTCTGGCTCTACTTCCCGCCGTCGGAGTACATCATCGGCGGTAAGGATCCGGGCACGTACATCAACGAGGGCATTCAGATCGCGCAGCGCGGTCAGACCGTGATTCGCGACCCCACGGTGGCCACTGTACCGGTTCCGTTCCGCGATCTCTTCTTCCCCTCGCACGGACAGGACACCTACTACGGCCTGCGGTTCATGGGGTTCTTCATCCAGGATCCCGCCGCGGGCGACGTGGTCGGCCAGTTTCCGCACTTCTATCCCGCGTCGGTCGCCATCGGCTACGGCCTGAACGGGCTGTCGGGTGCGCGTCAGACGATTGGTGTCTGGGCCATTCTCGGGTTGCTGGCGGTGTACTTCGCGGGCGTCAGGCTGTTCGGACGCACGGCAGCAGGCGCGGCGGTGCTGCTGCTGACCGTGAACGTCGTCCTGATCTGGTTCGGCCGCTATCCGAACAGGGAACTGCCGATGCAGGCGCTGATCTTCGCGGCGCTGCTGGCGGCCAGTCACGCGCGCGGCGGGGGCGGACGATGGTTTGCCATGGCCGCGGGTCTGCTGCTCGGCGTCTCGCTGCTGCTGGGCTACGAGATCCTGCTCGCGATGATGGCGTTCGCCGCGGCCGCGGTGCTCGCGCCCGTGTCGCGCCAGAAGCTCGGCACGTCGTTCGCCGTCGCGCTCCTGCTCTCGTCGCTGGCGGGCTTCTGGTATCTGGGCGACACGATGCGCGCCTACATCGCGCTGCCGATCATCTTCGTGACCGCTCGCGGCGGCTGGTGGCTCATCGCTGGCGCGTTCGCGCTGGCCGTGATCGGACACCGGCTCGTGCGCATGGACCGCGTGGCTCGACCGACGAGGCGATGGCTGCCGGTCGCCATTGGCGCCACGCTCGTCGTGCTGGCGTTCTACGCGTGGTTCTTCCGCGAACCGGGAGGAGGCACCGCACTCGGCGACGCGATGGCGTTCCGGACGTTCGGCTGGTACCTGTCGCCGTGGGGTGTGGCGCTTGCCGTGGCCGGCGCCGCGTTCTTCGTCGCGCGCGATCTCTGGCGCGATCCGACGTTCTACCTGACGTTTGCCACGTTCAGCACGTTCTTCTTCTACAAGACGCGCATCGTGCCCGAGCACTTCTGGACGAGCCGCCGCTTCCTCGGCGTGGCGCTGCCCGGCGCGGTGCTGCTCATGGCCGCCATCGCGCACGAAATGGTGAAGGCGGATCGACTGGCCCGCTGGTTCGGCCGGGCTCGCGAGCGCTCCACGGACACGGCGCGGCCGATCTGGATCCCGGCGCTGTCGGTGGTGCTCATGCTGGCGGTGCTGTCGCCGGTGGCCATGGCCTTCAGGCGCGAGTCGATGCCGGTCGTGCGCCACATCGAGTACGCGGGCATCATCCCGCAGCTCGAACAGCTCGCCGCGCGCGTGGGCGACCGCGACCTGCTCCTCGTCGAGGCCCGCAACGCCGGCACCGATCTGCACGTGCTCGCGATGCCGCTCGCCTACATCTATGCGCGAAACGTGCTCGTGCTCGATTCAGCGGCTCCCGACAAACGCACGTTCGAACAGTTCGTCGTCTGGGCATCGTCGCGGTACGAACGGGTGCTGTTTCTCGGCGGCGGCGGCACGGATCTGCTGACGCGCACGACGCACGCCGAGGCGCTCGGCGGTACGCGCTTCCAGGTGCCGGAGTACGACTCGCCGCTCAACGCGTACCCGCGCGCGGTCCACGCGAAGGAATTCGAATACGGGTTGTACGCGCTGACGACTGGTCCGGCGCTGACGCCCTCGCCGATCGATCTGCAGATCGGCGGCTCCGACGACCTGCACGTCGTGCGCTTTCACGCGCGCGAGCGCAGCGAGGCAGACGGCGTGTACCGCTGGACGGGCCCGCAGTCGTTCATCGTGCTCGTGGGCTTCCCGCCCGGCGCGCGTCAGCTCGTCGTCTGGATGAGTCACGGCGGCCGGCCGGCGTCGGTGGTGCCCGCAACCGTCGAGGTGGCACTCGACGACGAGGTGATCGGCACGGCAACGGTGGGACCGTCTGTCGCGCCCTACGCGTTCGACCTGCCGCAGGCGCTCATCGAGCGCATCACGGCCCAACAGGATCCCGTCCGCCTCCGCCTGCGTGTCCCGACATGGAATCCTCACGAGGCGCTGGGCGCGCCCGACAC
>CAZVHY010000008.1:25488-40613 GCA_964627115.1 uncultured Solibacteraceae bacterium
TCCGCCTGCGTGTCCCGACATGGAATCCTCACGAGGCGCTGGGCGCGCCCGACACCCGCGACCTCGGCGTGATGGTGGCACGGGTGGAAGTGAAGTAGGGCCCGCGCGGGCCAAGCTCTCAGAACTGGAAGTAGATGAACTCCGTTCCCTCGAAGTTGCCGAAGAGGAGCACGAGATAGAACACGGCGCCGTAGAGCGCGTAGCGGACCGGACGCGCGAGATCGAGCGGGGCAGATTCCGATCCGCGGCGCGCCTGATACACGTGCACGACGAGGAACGGCGCCAGAATCATCAGCAGCGGTTCGACGAGCAGCGGCATCGTCGTGGCCGACAGCCGGAAGTCCGCGAAGAGACGGGCGGTGAACTCGGCAAGTTGCGCCGCGGACTGCGCCCTGAAGATCAGCCACCCGTAACACACGGCGTGAAACGTCACCACGCCGAGCGCCACACGCTGCCACGACCATCCAGGTGGCACCACCACACCGCGCCGATCGGCCCACTCCGAGATCGCGCGCGCAACGACGAGCAGCAGGCCCTGGTAGAGCCCCCAGATGGCGAACGTCCACGCGGCGCCGTGCCACAGGCCGCCGAGCACCATCGTGATGAGCAGGTTGCGCGACGTCCGCGAGCGCGATCCGCGGTTGCCGCCAAGCGGAATATAGAGATAGTCGCGCAGCCACGTCGACAGGCTGATGTGCCAGTGGCGCCAGAACTGCTGGGGCGAGGTCACGAAGTACGGGAACAGGAAATTGATGTTCAGGTCGATGCCGAGCAGCTTCGACACGCCGCGCGCGATGTTCGAGTACCCGGCGAAGTCGCCGTAGATCTGGAACGCGAACGCGTAGCTGGCCACGAGCACGTCGACACCCGAGGGCGTGGTCGATCCGCCGAACGTCGCGTTGACCAGCCCCGCCAGGTTGTCGGCCACGAACATCTTCTGGAACGTGCCCCAGGCCACGAGCCACAGGCCCTCGCGCGACTGCGCCCAGCTCAGCACGCGCGGCTCACGGAGCTGCGGCAGCAGGAGCGACGCGCGCAGGATCGGTCCGGCCACCAGGTGCGGGAAGTAGGCGACGAACAGCGCGAAGTCGACGAAGGATGACTCCGGCTCGATCTCCCGCCGATACACGTCGATGACGTACGCCATCGTCATGAACGTGTAGAACGAGATGCCGATGGGCAGCAGCACGTTGGCCGTGAACGGATCGAACGTCCAGCCCAGCCAGGCGAAGACGTGCGCCACGCTGGTGGCGAAGAAGTCGTAGTACTTGAACACGCCGAGCAGCCCCAGGCTGCACGAGAGGCTCACGACCAGCGCGGCCGTGCGTGCGCGGCCGTCGGGCGTGCGTCCGAGGTACCGCGCGATGAAGAAGTCGATGATGGTCGATGCGGCGAGCAGCCCCAGAAACCGCCAGTCCCACGCGCCGTAGAACACGTAACTGGCCACCAGGAGCATCACGTTCTGCCCGCGATGCGGCAGCAGCCGGTACAGCGCGTACACGACGCCGAAGAACACGACGAACTGGAACGACGTGAAAACCATCAGTCCTGTCGGGCCCGGATCAACTGCTGCGTGTCGAGGAACTCGAACAGGGCGTCGGCCACCACGCGGTGGCCGCGCGGCGTGAGGTGCACGTTGCGCTGGAAGAACAGGCCGCTGCGCTCCGGCTGCGCCGACAGGATCGGCAGCAGGTCGACGATGGGCCGGCCGAGCGGCGCCAGCGTGTCCCGGAACCGTTCGGTGGCCAAATCGCGCCGCAGCGTCCCGCCCATCTCGGCGACGATCGTGGCGAGCCGGCCGTAGTCGTCGTCATCGATCTGAAACCGCGCGGGCATGAGCACGAACGCCGTGGTGGCGCCAGCGCGATCGGCGCGATCCGCGATGCGGCCGAACGCGTCGCGCGCCACGTCGAACCCGTTGAGGATGGCGGCCGGCGGATGGTCCAGATAGCTGGCCAGCGGCAGTTCCGGGACGGCCGCGCTGAACCTCGCGCGCAGCTGGTCGACGCGCACGCGGGCGAGTTGCAGCACCTGGCTGCGCCGCACGAACACGCGCAGCCGGTTCTCCGCCGTGTCGGCCACCGACATCGCCGGCACGCGGCCGGCCTCGAACTTGTCGACCATGGCGCTGGCTTCGGCCGCGTCGTTGCCCACGAACACGATGGGCAACACGATGTCCGGCTCGAATGCCGCGGCGATGTGCTCGAAGAACAGCCACGCCTCGACCGGTCCGTATCCCTGCACGCCGGCGTTGATCACACGCCACGAGTGCGCGGGATCGGCCTCGTTCAGCCGCGCTTCCAGATGCTCGCCGAACGTGTCGGCGAACGGCACCTGCACGGAGAGCACCAGCGAATCGCCCAGCAGAACGATGCGCCGTTCGTTGGCCGCCTTCGGGCCGATGTCTTCGTCGTCGCGCACGCCCTGCGCGTTGATCGCGAGGTGGGTGCTGAACTCGACGGTCGTGTACGTCGCTTCGGCGCCGGGGCGCGGGCGATGGCCGATGCGCGGGTCCTGCTCGAAGAGCGACTGGAACGGCGATGACGCCTCGGAGCCGCCGTACGCCCGCAGCACCACCTCCAGGACGACGAGCTCTGCCACGAGGATGAAGCCGAGCAGCAGAGCGGCACGCACGAACAGCGGCCAGGAACGGGGGCGGCGCGACATCGGCCGACATTCTATCTGGCTGCCGGCGCCGGGCGACGCGGCCCGAACGGGTTCGGTTCTACAATCGATGAGGCGTGACGTCGCTGCACATCACCAATCCACGCGAGCGGGCCGCCGTGCGGGCCGCCGATCTGTTGCTCACGCCGCTCGGCTGGGTGCCGCGCCGCGCGCGCGACGTCCGGCGCATTCTGCTGTTGCGGCTCGAACGGATCGGCGACCTGCTGATGGCGCTCGAGGCCATGGCCGACGTGCGGGCCGCGTGGCCGGACGCCACGATCGACCTTGCCGTCGGCAGCTGGAATGCCGAGATTGCCGCACTCGTCCCAGGGATCGCGACGGTCCATGTGGTCGACGTCCCGTGGCTCTCGCGCGGAGAACGGCCCACGTCGTGGGGAGCCATCATCGGTGCGGCCAGGTCGTGGCGGGGCCGGTACGACCTCGCGATCAACTTCGAGCCCGACATCCGCAGCAACCTGCTCGCGTGGCTCAGCCGCACGCCCCGTCGCGCGGGGTACGCCAGCGGCGGTGGCGGTGCGCTGCTCACCGACATCGGCGTCTACGATCCGACGCAACATGTGGCCGACAACGCCCGTCGTCTCGTGGCGCTCGTGGCGCCCTCGTCGGCCCGCATCGCCAGCGAACGCCCCTCGTCGCCCGCCGCCGCGCCGCCGGCAGCCGATCCATCCGCAGCCGCGCAGCCCGCCGCCGAGCCGCCCGCAGCCGTGCCGCCGATCGCGCCGCGGCGGCTCACACCAGCGCCAGCGCACGTCGAACGCGTTGGCGCCGTGCTCGCCGGTCGTGCGCGTCCGTTCATCGGCATGCACGTGAGTGGCGGGAGGCAGTCGAAGCAGTGGCACCTCGATCGGTTCGCGGCCGTCGCGCGCACGGTCGCGCGCGAGACGGGCGGCACGATCGTGCTGACCGGATCGGCGTCTGACGCGCCGCTCGTCGAGCAGGTGCAAACGCAGCTTGGCGATACGCCCACACTCTCGGTGGCCGGCGCGCTCTCCTTGCCGGAGACCGCGGCCCTTGCCAGCCTGCTCGACGTGCTGATCACCGGCGATACCGGTCCGATGCACCTGGCCGCGGCCATGGGCGCGCCGGTGGTTGCGCTCTTTGGTCCGTCCGATCCCGTTCGGTACGGCCCGCGCGCGCGCAGTGAACGGATCCTTCGCGTCGAACTGCCGTGCAGTCCGTGCGGACAGGTGCGCCTGCCACCCGAGCGTTGTCGCGGTCACGTGCCCGACTGCATGGATGGCATTTCGGTGACCGCCGTGGTCGATGCCGCACTCGCCCTGCTCAACCGTCCCGCGATCGCGGTGGCCGGCACACGACGCTGACATGCTGACGTCGCTCATCGTCATCGGCGCCGGCGGCGCGCGCCACCCGGTCGATCTCGCGACGCGGCAATCGGCCGACGTCCAGGAGCGTGTCCGCGTCGAGGCCAACGCGTGGATCAAGCGCCTGCGGCTCGTGCCGTACGACGGCCTCTCGATGCGGGAACGGTTCACGTTCCGCGGCGACTCGCTCTGGTGGTTCACCGAGATCTATCTCCACAAGATGCGCCGGCTCGACGACGCGATCGAGACGCTGTTCGTGCTCGAGTCGGCGGTGGCCCACCTGTCGCCGGCGCGTCTCGAGATCGGCTGTGGGAGCCGTGCGTCAGCCGTGGCCGCGCGTGCGTTCGCGGATGCGCGCGGCGTACCGGTGGACATCGACGAGCGCGTCGTTCGCGCGCGGCACGTCGATCGTGGCCTGCTCGTCGGCGTCTCTGCGTGGCTCTCGAGGCTGCGCCCGGCGCCTCGCCCACCGGCTGGTCCAGCGCGCGTGGCCGCGTTCGTTCACACGGCGTTCTGGAAAGCCGACGCCTCGGGCAACAGTGGCCGCGAGTCGTACGTCGGCGACGTCCTCGACGCCGTCAGTGCGCGCGTGTCTGCCGGCGACCTGCGCCTGGTGGGCGTCGGTCCCCGGCGCACGTTCCGAACGCGCCGCTGGTGGGATCCGGTCGTCTCTGGCTCCACGCACGAGGTGGTGCCCGTCGAGCACTACGCGCCTCAACGCGCGCTCGACGAATCGCTGGCGCTCTGGCGCGACCGCGAGCGGCTGGCGCGCGAGGTCACGCGTGGCGACGCGATCCACGACGCCGGCCGATTCAGCGACTACGACCTGTGGCCGCTGCTCTCGGCCGAGCTCGCCGACGCCGCGCGCATCCAATGGACGTGGTCGGCGCGCGCCATGGACGAAGCCCGCGCGGCGCTGCAGACGCTCGCCCCGGAGGTGGCCGTCACCTATGCCGAGGCCGGCGGCTGGGGCCGTGCGCTCGTGCTCGAAGCCCGGCGTCTCGGCATTCCCACCGTGGGCCTGCAGCACGGCTTCATCTATCGCCACTGGTTGAACTACCGGCACGAGCCCGATGAGCTGCAGCCCGTGGGCCACGACGCCGGCTTCCCGCTGCCCACGCGCACCCTGCTGTTCGATCGCTACGCGCAGGCCACGCTGGAGACAATGGGGCATGTGCCGCCAGACGCCCTGGCGGTCACCGGCAGTCCGCGGCTCGACGAATTCGCCGCACGGATCGACGCCATCCGCGCCGGCCGTGCCGCGGTGCGCACCAGCCTCGGTGTGGCGCCGGGCGATCGTCTCCTCGTCCTTGCCGCGAAGGCGTCCGAGATCGGCCCGCACCTCCCGGCGCTGTTCGCGGCCGTGCGCCGCGACGGGCTGCGTCTGGCGATCAAGCCGCACCCGGCTGAGCCGCGCGAGGCGTATCTCGCCCACGTGCCCGACGGCGCACCGGTCGACGTCCACGCTCCGCACGCCGATCTCGGCCGCCTGCTGGCCGTGGCCGACGGCGTGGTGACGATGAACTCCACGGTGGCGATCGACGCGCTGGCCCTCGGCATCCCGGCCCTCGTCATCGGGCTGCCGAACAACCTCAGTCCGTTCGTCGATGCCGGTGTGATGATCGGTGCGACCGGCGCCGACGTGCCGGCCGCCCTCGACACGCTCCTGTATGATCGGCAGGCTCGGGAGGCGCTGCTGGAGCGCGGCAGGGCCTTTGCCGACACATACGGGATGCGGGCCGATGGCGGGGCTGCCGGTCGCGCCGCCGATCGCATCCTGAACGAGGGACGTCGTACATGAGAGTGCTGCTCACCGGTGGTGCCGGATTCGTCGGGTCTCACCTCGCGGAACTGCTGCTCGGTCAGGGGCACGAGGTGACGGTCGTCGACGATCTGTCGACCGGCGCGATGGACAACATCGCCCACCTCAAGGGTCGTCCGGGATTCGACTACGTCATCGACACGATCATGAACGAGCCGCTGACGGCCGAGCTGATCGATCGTGCCGACATCGTCTTCCACCTGGCCGCGGCCGTGGGCGTCAAGCTCATCGTCGAGGCGCCCGTGCGCACGATCGAGACGAACGTGCACGGCACCGAGGTCGTGCTCAAACACGCCAGCAAGAAGGGCAAGCTCGTCGTCATCTTCTCGACATCGGAGGTCTACGGCAAGAGCGCGGCCGTGCCCTTCAGTGAAGACACCGACCTGGTGATGGGACCGACGTTCAAGCACCGCTGGGCGTACGCCTGCAGCAAGGCCATCGACGAGTTCCTCGCCCTGGCGTACCACCGCGAGCGGGACCTGCCAGTCATCGTCGTCCGGCTCTTCAACACGGTCGGGCCGAGGCAGACGGGCCGCTACGGCATGGTGATTCCGACCTTCGTCCAGCAGGCGCTGACGGGCCAGCCCATCACGGTGCACGGCGACGGCCAGCAGACACGGTCGTTCACCTACGTCGGCGACGTGGTCGGTGCACTGGCGCGGCTGATGGAGGCGCCCGGCGCCATCGGCCAGGTCTTCAACATCGGGAACCCCGAGGAAATCTCGATTCTGGCCCTGGCCGAGCGCATCAAGGCGATGACCGGCAGTTCGTCGGAGATCGTGCTGATCCCGTACGACGAAGCCTACGAGGCCGGATTCGAGGACATGCCACGCCGCGTGCCGGCACTCGAGAAGATCCACGCCCTCATCGGCTACGAGCCGACCGTGGCGCTCGACGGCATCCTGGAACGCGTCATTGAGCATCGCCGGTCGCTGACCGGGCCCGATCGGCGATAATCGACAGGTGGCCATGACCAGGCATGCACGGCGGGCGGCTGAACGGCTGCTCGCCGGCAACGCCAAGACCGTCCGGAAACTGATGCTCGCGACCGGACGCGACCGCGCTCCCCGTCTACCCGACATCGTCCAGATCGAGAGCACGAACCTCTGCAACGCCAAGTGCGTGTTCTGCCCGCGCGACGAGATGCACCGGCGCCAGGGCGTGATGGACCTCGAGCTGTTCCGCAAGGTGACCGACGAGTGCGCCGAGCTCGGCATCACGCACGTCCGGATGCACAACTACGGCGAGGCGCTGCTCGACAAACAGATTGTCGAGAAGGTGCGCTACGCGAAACAGAAGGGCATCCAGGAAGTCGGGATGATCAGCAACGGGTCGCTGCTCACCGAGGACCTGGCGCGCGGCCTGATCGAAGCCGGGCTCGATGCCATCAACATCAGCGTGGACGCGTCGGGCAAAGAGGTGTTCGAGCGCACGCGCATCCACCTCGAGTACGACACCGTCATCAACAACGTGCGCACGCTGGTGCGGCTGCGCGACGAGTACGGCAAGCGCCGGCCACGGCTGATCCTCTCCTTCGTGCGACAGGACAACTCGGCCGACGAACAGGCGTTCATCGACGAGTGGAGCAAGATCGCCGACAAAATCCACATCACGGACCTGCACAACTGGGCCGGCACGCTGCACGGCCGTTCGGACGTGCGGTACCCGTGTTACCGGCTCTGGCAGACGTTCACCGTGCTCTGGGACGGGCGCGTGTCGCTCTGCTGCGCGGACTTCGACGGCCGCAACGTGCTCGGCGATCTGCGCACGTCGACGCTGCTCGACGTCTGGAACGCGCCGGCCTACCGCGCCGTCCGCCGCCAGCACCTCGAAAGCGGCGGACCGGAAATCTGCCGGTCGTGCGATCTGCCCAAGAAGGACTCACCGCTCTGGGTGCGACGGCTGGTGTGACGGCCGACTGGCCGGTGCGGCCGTCGTAAGGACTTTGGGGAGGGACCGAACATGATTCGACGCGTCCAGACCATCGGCGCCGCTGTCGCATTCGTCGTGGCATCCGCCGTGTCGGTACCCGCACAACAGTTCTCGCCCGGACGCGACCTGCAGCTGTCGTTCAATGCCGACGGCACCGTGAACCTGACGGCCCGCAACGTCTCGGCGCGGGAAATCCTCGTCGAGTGGGCGCGGCGCTGTCAGTGTCACGTCGTCAACGCCGATCGGCTCACCGGCGGCGCCATCATGCTGCCGCTGCAGTTCGAGAACGCCCAGCAGACCGACGTGCTGCGGTCCCTGCTCCGCTCAGCGGCCGGCTACGTGCTGACGCCGCAACGCCCGGGCGTGCAGAGCGCGTCGCGCTACGAAACCATCTACATCCTGGCCACCAGCAATCCTGTGGCCGGCGCCTACGTGCCGCCTCCCACGCCACAGGCGATGCCGATGCCGACGGCCGGCAACCCCGACGACGAACTGCCGCCGCTGGGACCGGCGCCGAACCAGCCTGGCGCGGCACCGCAGCATCCGGGCCCGACGCAGACACCGCCGTCGTCGGCGAGTCCGTTCGGATCGCGCAGCACGTCGTCGCCGTTCGTCACGATCACGCCGGCGCAGGAGTCCACGACGGCCCCCGGCACCGTCGCCCCGGCACCGTCCGCGCCGGGCATGCCGGTACAGCAGAACACCGCACCGGCGCCGTACCAGGCCCCGCCACCGCAGCAGCAGCCGCGGCCAGGCACCGTCGTACCGATCGTGCCGGTGCAGGCGACCCCATAGGAGAGCAAGCCAGAAGTTTGAAGCCAGAAGCCAGAAGTTCATGAAACGCTGAAGTTCAAACTTCGAAGTTCGAATTTCTTACTTTCACGCACTTCTGGCTTCTGTCTTCTAACTTCTGGCTTGCTGTTAAGATTCCGCCCATGCATCCGCCAGCGTCCGTCTCGCGGACGGGGGAATACGCGGCCCGCGGCGACTATCACCGTGAGCTGTCGCCCGACTGGGAGTTCTATCCCACGTATCTCGCCAAACTCGAACGCGTGCGCGCGTTTCTGAACGCGTTGCCCGCGGAGTCGCGCGTGCTCGATGCCGGGTGCGGCGAAGGGGTCATCGTCGACGAGTTCGCGTCGCGGCTGCAAATCGAAGGGCTCGATCCCAACTACAGTTCCGCACGCGTGCGCACCGGATCGCTGACGGCGCTGCCATACGAACGCGAGACGTTCACGCACGCGTTGTGCCTCGACGTGCTCGAGCACCTCTCCTTCGACGATCAACCGCGCGCGCTGGCCGAACTGCACCGCGTGCTGCGGCCGGGCGGAGAGCTGTTCGTGACGGTGCCCAATCTCGCGCACCTGCAGTCGCGCATCCACTTCCTGCTGACGGGACGGTTGATCCGCACGGCCAATCCGCTCAAACACCCGGGCGATCGGCCGCTGGCGGACTATGTCGAGCTCGCCCGCCGTGCCGGTTTTGCCGTCGTCGAGCGTTCGGGCATCTTTCCGACCGTGCCGGTCGTCACGCGCTTGATTCGCAAACACCCGGCGCGCCTGCTGCCGCTGCACCGGTTCCTCACGCGGGCCCTGCCTGTGCCCGGCTGGTGTTTCCTCGGCGTGCTGCGGCTGCGCAAAGCCTGATCCCTTGCGCGACCGGCTGAAACACCTGAGCACAGGCGTCGCCATCTACGGCGCGGGCGACGCGGCCATTCAGATCGTCAACGTCCTGCTGATGGCCGTCTACGTCAAAGGCGGCTTCCTCACCAGCGTCGATTACGGCGCGCTGGCCGTGCTCGTCGCGCTCGAGGCGTTCGCGAAAGTCTTCTCGCGTCTCGGTCTCGACGGCGCGTTCATGCGCTACTTCCACGACCGGGGCGACGACGTCCCGCGGCTCGCGAGCACCATCGCGTGGTTCCTGACCGGCGTCAACATCGTGGTGTTCGGCAGCGCGTGGCTGGCCGCGCCCGCGCTCGGCCGCGTGCTCTTCGACGACCCGCAGTACGTTCCGGCGCTGCGCCTCATGCTCGTGAACATGGTGCTGATGTCGCTGACGTTCGTGCCATTCCACGTCATGCGCCTGAAGAACCAGGCCGCCACCTACAGCGCGTTCATGTTCGCGCGCAGCCTCGGCACGCTCGTGCTCCGCATCGTGCTGGTCATCGGCCTGGGTCACGGCATCACCGGCATGTACGCCGCCGACCTCATCGTCACACTCGTGATCGTGCCGCTCATGTGGCCGTGGTTCCGGCCGTATCTCGGGCGCGTTTTCTCGATGAGCGAACTGCGTACCGTGCTGCGATTCGGGCTCCCGCGCGTGCCGCACGGTCTCGCGCAGCAGGCGCTCGAAGGCGGCAACAAGCTGCTGCTCGGCGCGTTCGTCCCGCAGGCGCAACTCGGCATCTACCAGAACGCGGTGACGCTCGGCACGGGCGTGAAGTTCTTCACGAGCGCGTTCGAAACCGCGTGGGCGCCGTTCTACTACGCCACGGCGCGGCAACCGGACGCCAAGGAAACGTTCCGCCGCATGACCACGTACGCCGTGGCCATGCTCGTGCTGCTCGTGGCTGGCACCACGGCCGTCGCGCGCGATCTCGTCCTCGTGATGCTCACGCCCGCCTATCTGCCCGCGATCGACGTGCTCCCCATCGTGGCCGTGGCCATGGCGTTCCAGGGGCTCTATCTGCTGACGTCGATCGGCCTGAACCTGACGAGTCGCACCGAGTTCTATCCCATCGCAACGATGACGGCGGCGGTGGTGGGCCTCGGGGCCGGCGCGGCCCTCATGCCGCAGTTCGGCGTGATCGGCGCGGCCGTCGCGCTGCTGCTGGCCTACATGACGCAGACGAGCGTCGCGTACGTCTTTGCGCGGCGCCTCTACCCCATCCCGTATGAATGGGGACGACTCGCGCGCGTCATCATCGCCGGCGTCCTGGCCGCGGTCACCGCCCGTCTGCTGCCCGACATGCCGCCAGTGGCCGGGCTGATCGTGCGGGGCACGACGGCCGTGGGCGTGTTCGTGGGCCTGCTCTGGATGACCGGGTTCCTGCGCGCCACCGAACGGGCCTTCCTGCGCGAGAAGTGGCGTCGACAGAAGCCTTTACGGGGATGATCTGGTATCTTACGGGGTGGGCCGACACAAGGTCGGCCCCTACGGATGTCTACGTAGGGGCGGGCCTTGTGCCCGCCCATGACCTCGCCTGTTTCTGACGGCTGCATGATCCCTGCTCCCTCACCAAAAGTGCGTCACGTCGCCTGGACGATGGCCGCGGTGTGTCTGCTGGGGGCGGGCCTGCGCTTCTGGGCCATCGACTACGGCCTGCCGGGCCTCTATCACCCGGACGAAACGCCCATCCTCAATCGCGCGCTGACGTTCGCCAAGGGCGACCCGAACCCGCACAACTTCCTCTACCCCACGCTGCACTTCTACGCGCTCTTCGCGTGGCAGGGCCTGTTCTTCGTGGTGGGCTGGCTCACCGGGCTGTTCGCGTCGCTGCAGCAGTTCCAGGAACGCTTCTTCGTCGACCCGTCCCTGCACTTCATTGCGGGCCGCGCGCTGACGGCCGTCATCGGCACGCTGACGATTGTGGCCGCCTGGCGCATCGGCACCCGTCTGCACTCGCCGGCCGCCGGCGTCGTCGGCGCACTGCTGCTGGCCGTGGCGCCGTTCGCGGTGCGCGACGCGCACTACGTGAAGCTCGACGTGCCGGTCGGCTTCATGACGACACTGGCGCACGTCGCGCTGGCGCGACTCGTGGTCGATCGCGATGTCGCGTCGCGCATCGGCCCGTGGCTCATCGCGGGCCTCCTCGGTGGCCTGTCGCTCTCCACGCAGTACTACGTCGCGCCGATCGTCGCCGCGTTCGTCGCCGTTGCCGTGTATCACGGCTGGCGGACGCGCGAGACCACAACGGCGTTCACACTGCTCGCTCTGTCCGGCGTGGCGGTCGTCGTCGGCTTCTTCGCGGGCACGCCGTTCATCCTCACCGAGCTCGACGTCACGGCGCGGGACATCGCCGAGGTACGACAGGTGAACTTCGAGCGCGCGCTCGACACGGGCGGGCCGCTGAGCTCGTTCGTGCCGTACCTCGTGATGCTCGCCACCGACGCGATGGGCTGGCCGGTGTTCGTGATGGCCATCGTCGGGGCCGCCATCACGTTCCGCCGCGACTGGGGTCGCGGCCTGCTGCTGGTCACATTTCCGCTCGCGTATCTCGTGTTCATCTCGAACACGGTGCCGATGAGCCGCTACCTCGCATGCGTGCTGCCGCTGCTGGCCGTGTCGGCCGGGATTGGCGTCACGGACATTGCGGCGCGTATCCACGGACGTACCGGTCTTGCGCGCGCGACCGCGACCGTCGTGCTCACGGCGCTCGTCGCCCTGCCCGGACTTCTCCTCAGCATCCGATCGAATCAGTTCTTCGCGCAGGCCGATACGCGCGGCCTGGCCAAGGCGTGGATCGAGGCACACCTGCCCCCCGAGTCGACCATCCTGATTCAGCCGCAGAGCGCGCCCGTGCACATGTCGCGTCAGGCCCTGATCGATGCCTTGCGCGAACATCTGGGCGACGAAGCCAGGGCATCGGTCAAGTTCCAGCACCAGATGGCGGCCACGCCATACCCGTCGCCCGCGTACCGGCTGATCTTTCTCGGTGATGGCGGCCAGGACGTCGATCGGACCTACGTCTCGCTCCGCGGATCCCGGTGGGAATCGCTCGATCCGCTGCGCGAGCGCGGAATCGAGTACGTTGTCATGAAGCGGACGAACGTGCCGGACCCCAATACCGCCCTCATCGAGCAGGCCCTGGAGCGTGAAGCCACGCGGATCGCGACGTTCTCGCCGTATCGCGAGGGTGTGCCTGCCGGCGTCCAGGCAGCGACCGATCCCTACTTTCACAACACCGCCACGCGCATCGTGCCCGCGCTCGAGCGTCCTGGCCCGTCCGTCGACATCTGGAAGATTCAGTGATGCCGCTGTCCCCCCGCCTCCGTGAAGCCGTCGCGCGCCGCGCTCGTGGCGTGCCCATGCTCACGAGCCTGCTGGCGAAGTTCCGCAAGCAGAAGTACGAACGACGCATCGGTCACTTCCTCACGGCAAAGGACGGCAAGGCCGGACGTCTGCCATCCGGCGTCGTCTATGAAGCGACGATGCGGTGCAACCTGCACTGCGAGTTCTGTTACGTCGGCACGCTGCTGAACATCGAGGGCGAGTGGCGGGAGGAACTGCCGCTCGACGTGCTGCGCAAGGCGTTCCCCGATCAGGACGGCCTGCAGGTCAGCCTGACCGGCGGCGAAATCTTCATGCGGAAAGACATCCTCGGTGTGATGGATGTCTTCCGCGAGAAGGGCTACGTCTGCGGGTACCTCACGACCAACGGCACGATCATCAACGAGGAACGCGCCGCGGCGCTGGCTGAACTGGCCAGCCAGGGGTTCCTGAAACACATCAGCGTGTCGATTGACGGCCCCGGCGAGATGCACGATCGCGCACGCGGCGTGAAGGGCACGTTCGAGCGGACGTCAGCCGGGCTGCGTCGTTTGCAGAAGGCCGCTGACGATCGGCACGCGCCGCTGCGCGTCAGCGTGAACACGACCGTCGCGCACGAGACGCTCGACGCGCTCACTGAGATGGTCGACGTGGCCGCCGATCTTGGCGTCGACGCCATCGGCCTCAATCACCTGATGTTCAGCACGCCGGAGGAGGTCGACGAAACCGTGCGCCTGCTCGGCACGGGCGACGCGTCGATCATCTCCACCTTCGTCACGCGCGATCCGGGGCTCGATCCGGAGCGCGTCCGCCGCCAGGTGAATGCCCTCGTCGAGCGCTGCCGCGAGCGCGGCATCCGGTTCGACATGCGTCCCAAGGTGAAGCCGGCCATTGTCGAGCCGTACTACACGCCGGGCTCGAAACTAGAGGGCCGGTGTCTCTATCCATTCCTCTACGCGCGCGTGTCATTCAGCGGCAAGGCCTACTTCTGCCCGTTCATTCGCGTGGAGGTGGGCGACCTGACGACGCAGTCGCTCGAAGAGGTGTGGACGGGCCAGCCGTATGTCGACCTCCGCAAGCGGCTGGTCGAGAATGGTATCTTTCCCGTTTGCCGGCGGTGCTGCAAGGTCGAGCTGAGCCCGTCGCCGGCCGAAGCCGTGGAGCCGGTGGCCGAAGAGCCGCTGGCTGCGGCCGTCGAAACCGCGTGATCCGTCAGAGATGAGCCAGATGCTCGGTGCCCGCACCCTCCTCGTCAATCCCCCGCTGGTCGGCGGGCTCGCGTTCACGCGCCAGGGCCGCTGTCAGGAGCGCGAGGAAGTGCTCGGCACCACCAAACCGCCCTACACGCTGGCGCTGGCTGCGGCGCTCCTGCGCGATCGTGGGTGCGACGTCCGCGCGGTCGATCTGACGGCCACGCAGCAGTCGATCGACGACCTCGTGCGCAAGCTCGACGCGGAGGGATTCCGTCCCACGCTCATCGTGTTTCCGAGCACGACGCCGACGCTCGTGGCCGACACGGACGCGATGGCGGTGCTGAAAGCGAAGTACGGCGCCCCGCTCGTCTGCTTCGGCCCACAAGCGTCGACGGTGCCAGCCGAGTCCATGGCGCGCGCCACGGCCGTCGACGGCATGCTCGTGGGCGAGCCGGAAGACGCGCTGCTGCAGATCGCGGCACTCGAGTCGATCGAGCAGTTCGACCAGGTGCCGAGCCTCACGTATCGGCGCGGCACCGAGGTCATCGCGCATCGCGCCCATGGGTCCTTCACCGGCTTTCTCGACTCGCCGTATCCGGCGTGGGACCTGTTCGATCTGTCGGTCTACAAGCTGCCGATCGTCAACCAGTCGTACGTGCTCGTCGAGACATCACGCGGCTGCCCGTACACGTGCGACTTCTGCGTCGCGCCCATCCATCAGGGCCGCAAGTTCCGCGAGCGCAGCGCGAAGTCGCTCGTCGACGAGATCGAGCGCGGGTACCGCGAGTTCGGCCTGACGTTCTTCTATCTCTGGGGCGACACCGTCACGCTGAACGTCAAGAGCTTCAGCGCGTTCTGTGAAGAGCTCATCGCGCGCAACCTGCCGATTCAGTGGTTCGGCAACGCGCGCGCCGACAACCTCACCGATCCCGAGTTCGTGAAGCGCCTCCGCCGCGCCGGCTGCTGGATGCTCGCGCTCGGCATCGAGACCGAGTCCGAAGAAACGCGCAAGGACATGGCGAAGAAGCTCGAAGGCGAGAAGATCCGCAAGGCCGTGCGCAACATGCGCGAGGCCGGGATCCGCTCGTTCGGCTTCTTCATCCTCGGATATCCCGGCGACACCGCTGCGTCGCTCGATCGGACGATCGACTACGCGATCGAGCTCGATCCCGACTTCGCGAA
>CAZVHY010000008.1:40713-42085 GCA_964627115.1 uncultured Solibacteraceae bacterium
CGTCGCTCGATCGGACGATCGACTACGCGATCGAGCTCGATCCCGACTTCGCGAACTTCTATCCGGCGGTGCCCTACCCGGGCACGGAGCTCTACGCGAAGGCCAAGCGCGACGGCCTGCTGGCCAGCGAGGACTGGACGCGCATGGAGTATTCGTACTACCTGCTCGCGGGCAACGGCCTCGACGAACGCATCGTGATGTCGGCCATCAACCGCGCCAAGCGGCGCTTCTACCTGCGCCCGGGCTACCTGACGCGTCACGCGAGCGACGTCGTCAAACTGGCCACGACAAAGTGGGGCGTGGCGTGGCACGTGGCGTCGCGCGTGCTGTTCGGCGCGCCGGTCACCGACGGGACATCGACCGTCCCCTCCGGCGCAGCCGCGGCGAACACGGCGTCACAGCCGCGTCACCCCGAACGCGTAGCGTGAACGGCGGGCGCGGCGACGACAGCCGTAGGGGCGGACCTCGTGTCCGCCGGCAACGACCTTGACGGATCGATCGGGAGACCTCATGCGCGCACTCATCCTCTCGCTGACGCTCGTCCTGTTCGCGCTGCCGGCTTCGGCGCCGTCGGCGTGGGGACTCGACGTCCATCGCCGCCTGACCGAACGCGCGCTCGACGGCCTGCCAGTGGAGATTCGCGGGTTCTTCAACCAGCAGCGCGACTTCATCATCGAGCGATCCGTCGATCCCGATCTCTGGCGCATTGCCGATCTGCGCGGACAACTCGGTGACGAGCCGCCCAATCACTTCCTCGACATCGACGATCTCGGCGAACCGCCGCCGTTCACCAACGTGCCGCGCGAGTGGAACGCGTTCCTGAAGCGGTACGGCGAAAAGGAAGCCAACATCGCGGGCCGGCTCCCCTGGCGCACCGAGGAGATCTACAACCGTCTCGTGACCGCGCTTCGCGAGGCCGCGGCGGGCCGGCAGTACGGCGCATCGAACGCACGATATCTTGCGGCACTGCTCGCTCACTACGTGCAGGACGGCCACGTGCCGTTTCATGCCGTGCGCAACTACGACGGCCAGCTCACCGATCAGCGCGGCATCCACTCGCGCTTTGAAACGGTGCTGATTCTCGACCACTGGGCGTCTTTCACGCAGCGTCCCGTCGTCATCACGCCGATCCCGGACATCCGTGCGTTCATGTTCGACGTGCTCGTCGAAAGCGCGGGCCTGACGGCAACCATTCTCGACGTCGACCGCAAGGCCGCGGGTCCGCAGAAGGTGTACGACGCGAAGTACTACGAGCAGCTCCGCGCCGGCGCCGGTGCGATTGCCGAACAGCGCGTGAACGACTCGATCGACGCCGTCGCCAGCGCCATCACCGCCGCGTGGCGCGAGGCGGGCAGTCCGGAACTGAAATAGA
>CAZVHY010000009.1:0-5279 GCA_964627115.1 uncultured Solibacteraceae bacterium
TCACGGCGGCCAGTTCGTCGTGATCGCCACTGAGCGGCACGTCGAACCGTTCCACGGGCCCTGCCTGCCGGATGTCGAGCGCCTTGCCGGCCGCGACGCCCGCGTTGCTGTCGATGAGCCGCACGGACGCCACCCGCGACCGCTGCACGAGCCTGTGGGCAATCGAGGCGCCGATCGGCCCGGCGCCGATGATCGAGACGGTTGGCACAGGCGGTATTCTATGGGAACGACTACCGGCTACCGACCACCGACTACGGGGCTACCGACTACCGGCTACCGACGATCCACGACACGCGTGCGGACGACCGGCCGTTGGTGAACAGAAAATGCTGCCGTCGGTCGCTGCTGTCCACGGGTTCGCTGTTCACAGCGGTAGTCGGTGGCCGGTAGTCGGTAGTCGACCAACATCCCCATGTCCCACGCCTTCATTACCGGCAGCACCCGTGGCATCGGCCGCGCCATCGCCAGCGCTCTCATCGACGCAGGTCATCAGGTCACCGTCACCGGCCGCGACGCGGCGGGCGTGGACGCCGCGGTGACGGAGCTTGCGGCTGCGCACGGCGCGACCGGCCGTGTCGCCGGGCAGGTGATGGACGTGCGCGATACGGCATCGGTTGCGCGAGCGGTCGCATCGGCCGTCGCTACCTTTGGCGGCCTCGACTTCGTCATCAACAACGCCGGTGTGGGGATCTATGGTGATCTCGAAACTGTCAGTGATGACGACTGGCAGACAGTGTTCGAGACGAACGTCACCGGTCCGTTCAGGGTGATGCGCGCCGCCATTCCGCTCCTGCGACAGCGCGGCAGCGGCTGGATCATCAACATTGCGAGCCTCGCCGGCGCTAATCCGTTTGCCGGCGGCGGGGCCTACTGCGCGTCGAAAGCGGCGCTCATCGCGCTCACCGAATCAGCCATGCAGGAACTGCGCGGCGCTGATATCCGCGTGAGCGTCGTGCTGCCCGGATCGACGGCCACGAAGTTCTCCGGCCGATCGTCGGGCGCCGACGACGCGTGGCGTCTGGCGCCCGAGGACGTGGCAGAGGTTGTCGTCGACCTCCTGCGGCATCCGGCTCGGAGCCTGCCGAGTCGCATCGAAATCAGGCCCTCGCGGCCGAAGAAGGGGTGAGCGTGCAGATCGAGGCGGCGTCGGTTCCGCCGTTCTACAAGAACGGCTACGTGGTGGCGTGCGAAGAGACGGGTGAAGCCGTGCTCATCGATCCCGGCGACGAGGTCGAGGATCTGTTGCGTGTCATTCGCGCGACGGCGTCCGACGTCAAGGCCATCCTGCTCACGCACGCGCACCTCGATCACATCACCGGCGTGGCACGCGCGAAGCAGGAGCTCAATGTGCCCATCTGGCTGCACCGCGACGATCTGTTTCTCTACGACGGCATCGTCGAGCAGGCGCAGATGTTCGGCATGGAGGCCGAGCGGCAGCCGCCGGTGGACTGTTTCTACGAGCCAGGCATGCCGTTCCGGTTCGGCCGCTATGTGGCCGAAGCGCTGCACACGCCGGGGCACTGTCCCGGCGGCGTCTGTCTGGCCATCGGACGCGCTGACGAGGACGCGCGCGAACTGTTCGTCGGCGATACGCTCTTCGCGGGTTCGATCGGCAGGACTGATCTACCCGGCGGCGATCCGGCGCGCCTGCTGCGCTCGATCGTCGACGTACTCATGCCGTATCCCGATGCGACGATCGTTCATCCCGGGCACGGCCCCGACACGACAATCGGCCGCGAGCGCGCCACGAATCCGTTCTTGAATTGAAGAAGCTTGGAAGCCGGGAAGCTGGGAAGCTTGGGAGCCTGGGAGGCTGGAAGGACATGATGCGAATTCGCCTGATCCCCACGATGCCGACGATTGCGATGGTCGTCCTTGCCGTGACGGCCGCCTGCGGCCGCGCGCCCGCGCCGGCCGAAGCGCCGCCGGCTGCCTCGTCCGTTGAACGAACGGCATTCGGCACGATGCCCGACGGCACGGCCGTCGAACGATTCGAGCTGCGCAACGCCAACGGCGTCGAAGTCGTGCTCTCGTCGCTCGGTGCGGCGATTCACTCGATCCGGACGCCGGATCGTGAGGGGCGGCTGGCTGATGTCGTGCTCGGCTTCGACACGCTCGACGAATGGGTGGCCAACCCGGCTTCCTTCGGCGTGGTTGTCGGCCGCTATGCCAACCGTATCGCCGGCGGCCGGTTTTCACTCGACGGCACCGCGTACACGCTTGCGACCAACAACGGGCCGAATCACCTGCACGGCGGCGTGGTCGGTTTCGACAACGTCGTCTGGCAGGCCGAGCCGCTCACCGGGCGTCGTGGTGTGACGTTTACGTACGTGAGCGCTGATGGTGAGGAAGGTTATCCCGGCACGCTGGTGACGAGCGTGACCTATACGCTCGGCGACGACAACGGGCTTCGCCTCGACTACACCGCCACCACCGACAAGGCGACGGTCATCAATCTGAGCAATCACGCGTACTTCAACCTGGCCGGTACCGGCACGGTGCTCGATCAGGAGTTGCAGATTCACGCCGACCGCTACACGCCGGTGGACGCGACGTTGATTCCGACGGGTGAGCTCGCGCCGGTCGAGGGCACGCCGTTCGACTTCCGGCAGGCCACGGCGATTGGCGCGCGCATCGCCGCCGACGATCCGCAGATCCGCATTGGTGGCGGGTACGACCACAACTTCGTGTTGAACGGCACGTGGGGAGAGCTTCGGCCGGCTGCGCGCGTGTTCGATCCTGCGTCTGGCCGGACGATGGACGTGGAGACGACCGAGCCTGGCGTGCAGCTCTACAGCGGCAATTTCGGCAATCCCATTGCGGGGCGAGGAGGAGAGTCCTATCCGCGCCACGCGGGGTTCTGCCTGGAGACGCAGCACTTTCCCGATTCACCGAATCAGTCGTCGTTTCCGTCCACCGTGCTCCGCCCGGGCGAGACGTTCTCCTCGACCACGGTCTTCCGGTTCGGCGTGCAGTAGGGCATGCCGCCCATCACGCCCAATTCCCGGAAGATCAAGGCCTTCCGCAGCAGCGAGGCGTTCGAGACCTGGCTCGCGGCCAACCACGCGCGCGAAGACGAGCTCTGGCTGCGCATCTACAAGAAGGACTCGGGGATCCCGACGGTGACGGCTGCCGAGGCCGTCGAGGTTGTTCTGTGCTGGGGCTGGATCGACGGCATCCGCAAGTCGCTCGACGAGCAGTCGTTTCTGCAGCGCTACACGCCACGGCGGCCGAAGAGCATCTGGAGTCAGGTCAATCGCGAGCACGTCGCGCGCCTGACGAAGGCTGGCCGGATGACGCCGCACGGGCAGCGTCAGGTCGACGCCGCGAAGGCTGATGGCCGATGGGACGCGGCGTACGCGCCGATCCGCAGCGCGAGTCACGCGTCGATTCCCGACGACCTGCGCGCGGCCATCGACGCCAATCCAAAGGCCCGCAAGACGTTTCAGACACTTGGACGCACGAACCTCTTCTCGCTGACGTTCCGCACGAACAACATGAAGACAGCAGCGGGACGCGCGAAGAAGATTGCCGAACTGGTCGCCATGCTGGCGCGTGGCGAGACGATCGTGCCGGAACGCCGGTGACCTGATGTCTCTCGAGACGAACTTCGACGTGCGGTGTCCCTACTGCGGTGAGTGGGTCGAGATCTACATCGAGCCCGACGTGATGGGCACGATCGTGATGGACTGCGAAGTCTGCTGCCAGCCGTGGCAGGTGTTCGTCGTCTACGACAACGACAGCCGTTATGTCGACGTCTCGCGGGGCGATGGGTCCTGAACCACTTCGAAATCGACGCGCCCGATCGTGACGCGGTCGCCGGGCTTGAGGAGCTGGCGTTCGACGCGTTCGCCGTTGACCATCGTCCCGTTCGTGCTCCGCAGATCTTCGACAACCAGCTGATCGGACTTGTCGGCCGTCAGTCTGCAGTGCAGGCGGGACACGAGCGCGGCGTCGAGAACGAAGTCGGCGCGCGCCGTGCGGCCGAGCGTTCTGACCGTACCCGGCGGAAGCCGGATGATGACGGGCGTCTCGCCTTCACTCTGCAGAATCCATCCTGCCATCTAACGCGTCTCCTGCAGCGGGCGCACTCGCGGGTGCACGATCTGTCCGTTGTCGGTCACGAGAATTTCCCGCGTGATTTCGTCGTCCATGTTGAGAATGAGTTGCGGCGCGCCGGTGGCCTTGCCGTCGGCGCCCTTCTCGCGCTGCACGAGGTGCTGCACGAGCGTCAGCACGTTGCGCGCATACATCTGGCTCGCGTGATACGGCACCGTCGACGCCAGGTTCGTCGGTCCCATGATCGTCACGCCGTGGTGAACGATCGTCTCGTCCGCCCGTGTCAGCTCGCAATTGCCGCCGCGTTCGGCCGCGAGATCCACGATGACCGACCCGGGCGCCATGGCTTCGACCATGGGCGCGGTGACGAGGACGGGCGACTTCCGGCCGGGAATCGCGGCGGTTGTGACGACCACGTCGCTCGAGGCCACGGTCTTGTGCAGCAGTTCGCGCTGTTTCTGGTAGAACGCCTCGTCCTGCGCCCTGGCGTAGCCGCCCGCGTCCTGTGCATCGCCCGCGTCGATGGGCATCTCGACGAACCGCGCGCCAAGGCTCTGAATCTGTTCCTTCACGGCAGGGCGCACGTCGTAGGCGTCGACACGCGCGCCAATGCGCCGGGCGGAGGCGATGGCCTGAAGCCCGGCGACACCCGCCCCGATCACGAAAACGCGAGCGGCCGTCACGGTGCCTGCCGCCGTGTTCAGCATCGGGAACATGCGTGGCAGTGTGCCGGCGGCGAGCAGAACGGCCTTGTACCCGACAATCGTCGCCATCGACGAGAGCGCATCCATGCTCTGCGCGCGGGTGATGCGCGGCACGAGCTCCATCGCCGCGAGACGCACGCCGCGCCGGGCCACAGCCTCGGCGGCGTCGATTGAGGTCAACGGATCGGCGAATCCAATGACGAACTGGCCGTCGCGCATCGCCGCAATGTCGGCGGCTCCACCGTCGGGATTCGATCCCGGTGTGCGAACCATGGCGACGATGTCTGCTGCGAAGACATCAGCGCGAGTGCCAATGGTCGCCTTCTGTTCGCGGTAGGCGTCGTCGGTGAAGCCCGCCTCGGCACCGGCCCCCGATTCGACGATGACGTCGATGCCGAGCTTGGCGAAGTTGGCGATGACGCCCGGCACGACAGCGACGCGACGTTCACCTGGGAAGGTCTCGCGCGGAACACCCAGTTTCATCGGGAGAGAGTCTAGCAGGGCTGCGTGGCGGCG
>CAZVHY010000009.1:5379-29686 GCA_964627115.1 uncultured Solibacteraceae bacterium
CCTCGTTCAGCCACGTCGTGAGTGCCGTTGTCAGCTCATCGGCAATCACTCGCGGCTGGAGCGAGCCGTACTCGTCGACACGCCCCGTCGTGGCCCGCAGCATGAGGTGGTTGACGCCGGGGACAACGATCGCGCGGCTGTGCGACTCGGGGCGATTGCGCCTGGCACGGCCGAGCGTTTCGATCTGAGTCGCGTGGGCCGGCTCGATCTCCGCGTCGAGGCCACCGTGCAGCGCCAGGATCGGCTGGTTCATGCGCCGGATCAGGTCACCCGGGTCGAATGTGACCCAACTCCTGAACCAGAGCGTGTCAGCCTGAGCGCGCACGTCGTCGGCAATGAGATCCCAGCCGCGGCCCGTGGCCACGGCGTCGAGCACGCGCTTCTGCAGTTCGAGCCGGTTCTGACGCTCGTTCTCGGGCAGGGACGTGGCCGCCAGCGCCGTTGCCTGGCGCTCGAGCGTGACCTCGCGCCCGGTGCGGCCGGGGGCGTTCACGAGCGCCACTGCTGCGAGCCGGTTCGAACGGCGACCTGCGGTGAGTGCAATGGCGCCGGTGTCGCCATAACCGACCACGGCGATGCGGCTGCGGTCGACGTCATTTCGGCGGCGCAGCCACTCGACGACGCTCAGGACATCGTCCGAATACTCGGCGATCCGGGAGCTCTCGGCGCGGCCGCCGCTGCGGCCCATGCCGCGCGCGTCGTAGCGGACGACGATGTAGCCGGCGCTCGAGAGCGCGCGCGCGAGTTGTGCGTAGAGGGGAATGCCGTGGGCGATGTAGTCGCGATCCTGCGGGCCGGGGCCGGCCGCGAGGATGACCGCCGGCGCACGCCCCGTCGTTGATGGAGCCTTCGTGATCGTGGCTCCCAGGCTGAAGCCGGCTGCACCGATGAAGACGTCGTTGTCGCCTTCGACCGAAAGGCGCTCTTCGCGCGCGAGCACGTTCGCGAGGTCGTCGCGGATGACGACGAGCGAAGCCGTCGGCATGACGAGCCGCGCCATGCGGCCGCGGCTGTCGATCCACATCTCGACGGGAATCGCGCCCGACGAGTTCATGACGGTCAGCATGTACTCGCGCAGCTCGAGCGTGTTCTCGTTGTCGAGCGAGACCCGTCGCGGCGTGACCTGCAGAACGGTGACGTTCGTTTCGCCCGATGGAGGGACGTATACGGGAAGTCGATCGCCGGCGCCGAGCGACGGCAGTCTCACGGCCAGCGATTCATAGGCGCTGAAGAAGTTGTTGGGGATGATCACGGCGCGCGGGGAAATCTGATGCGTGTTGTTGCCACGCTGGTCGCCCTGCGTCATCGCGTTGGTGGCTGTCGTGAGGCCGAACGTCGAGTTGATGGCGAGCGGCTGTCCGCGCAGGGCGGCCTCCATCACCATGCGCTGCGGCTGCCAGTCGAGACCGTAGCGGACTTCGAAACGCATCGTCGAGAGATCGAGCGGCGCCAGCACGAGGCCGGTTCCGGAAAACACCCACTCGTTGCCCGTGCGGTTGACGTTCACCGTCTCGGTGCCGACGCGTGTGCCGTCGAGCAGGACGACGAACGTCGATGACCCGGTTGGATCGGCAGCGGTCTGCTGCGCATCGGCAGGCATCGGGAGGGCCAGCAGCGCCAGAAGGCCCGCAAGCCGAATAAGATGACCGACAGGACGAGTTGTGACCAGCATCGCCGATCAGTATCGCATCATCACCAGCCGGGCCGGATGGATCGACCGCGCGTCGCGAGGACGCCTGAAATTCGCGGGATCCGACGTGCTGCCCTTCCTTCAGGGGCTGCTCACGAATGACGTGGCGCACCTTCAGCACGGCCACGGCGTCTATGCGGCGTGGCTGACGGCGCTCGGCCGGATGACGACGGACATCGTGCTGCTCCATCGGGGCAGCCACGTCATGGGCATCGTGGGCGATGGACGCGGCGCGGAGCTTGCGACGAAGTTTGATCTGCTCGTCTTTGCCGAAGACGTGGCCGTTGCCGATGTATCGGACGAACATGCCGACATCTCCGTGACGGGAACGGCGGCGGGCGAGGTGGTGGCGGAGGCGTTGGGCGCCGATGCCGCCGCGCTGGCCACGATGGGCGAACTGTCGCAGGTGGACGTCGACGGCGGCTTCGTCGTGCGCGTTGGCGACTCGTCGCTGCCGGCGTTCCGAATCATGGCCGAGCGTGCGCGGGGTGAGGCCATCGTTGCGGCGCTCGAGCACGAAGGCGCGGTGGCCATGAGCGAGCCGATGGCCACCGCGTTGCGGATCGAGGCTGGCCGCGGCCAGTGGGGATCGGACCTGTCTGACGACGTGATTCCCCTCGAGGCGGGCCTGCTCGAGCGCGCCATCAGCACCAGCAAGGGCTGCTACGTCGGACAGGAAATCGTCATCCGCATTCTGCACCGCGGCGGTGGGCGCGTGGCGAAACGCCTCGTGGCGCTTGCCTTCGACCCGTCTCTGAGCGAAGCACCAGCCGCGATGGCGCCACTGGAGGCCGACGGTAAGGCAGTCGGACACATCACGAGCGCGGCGTTTTCACCGGCGCGCGGGTCTGTGATTGCGCTCGGCTACCTGCACCGTGATGCGGCTGAGATCGGGCGTCAGGTCGCCGTCGAGGGCACGGGTGGGGTGGCGACGGTGACGGGGTTCGCGACGTAGGGGCCGACCCCGTGTCGCCCTGGGCGGGCACGGGGGCCCGCCCCTACGATGACTTCGTCGGGGGCGCCCCCTGCTTGCCCGCCGAAGCTGCAGCGGAGGCGGGTGTCGGCCCACGCCCGGCCGCCAGCATTTCGATCAACTCCCGATCGGCTGGCGGGAACTCCAGCGTCTGCAGCTCGTGCCGTTCGATCCAGCAGATCTCCTGTCCGAGCAGCGGCTTCGGTTCCCCGATGATCCGGCAGAGCCTGAAGTGCAGGCGGATGATGCGGTCGACGTAGTCGTGTTCGGTGGCGAGCAGTTCGTCGCCGATGATGCTTTCGACGCCCAGTTCCTCCGCCAGTTCGCGAACGAGACACGCGTCCGGCTTTTCGTCCGGTTCGCACTTGCCGCCGGGAAACTCCCACAGGCCGGCCAGGTGCGTGCCCTCGAGCCGGCGCGTGACGAGCAGGCGGCCGCGATCGTCTTCGACGACGGCGGCCATGACGACGATGGTGGGGCGTGTAGTGGTCATGCGCGTGAGCGTTTCAGGCCGGTGCGGCGTTTCGGTGTCGGTGCGGTGAACGGGTAGCTGCGGCAGTGCCGGGTCATCGGACATGCCGTACACGCGGGCTTGCGGGCCGAGCACAGCGTGGCGCCGAAGTCCATCAGGGCCTGATTGAAATCGAACACGTGGCGATGCGGGAGCACGGCCCACGACAGCGACCACAGGTGTTTCTTCATGGCGTGAGCGGACGGATCACCCTTGCCGACGAAAATGCGGAAGAGCACGCGCGCCACGTTCGTGTCGAGGATGGCGGCTCGTTTGCCGAAGGCGAAGCTGCGGACGGCCCCGACCGTGTACTCGCCGAGCCCCTTGAACGACAGCAATGTCTCTTCGTCCTCGGGCAGTGTGCCGTCGAACCGCGTCATCGTTTCGCGGGCGATGGCGTGCAGCCGGCGAGGCCGGATGTTGTAGCCGAGCGGGTACCACGTGCGGATGACGTCGGTCTCCTCGGCCCGCGACAGCGCGTCGAACGATGGATACCGCTCGAGCCACTCGTGATACTTCGGCAGCACACGATCGACCTGCGTCTGCTGGAGCATCACCTCGGAGATCAGGATGTGGTACGGGTCCGTTGTTTCCCGCCAGGGCAGCGACCGCCCGTTCTTCCGGTACCAGCCGAGCAGGCGCTGCCGGAACCAGCGGCGTCGAGGCGAGTCGGGGAGCGGCCTGGCCGCCTGTGATCGTGGCACGGTGCCATAATAGGCGGTCGCGTCGTCGCGCCAACCCCATCACCTCTTGGCTGAGTCCTCCCGTCCCCGCATCTACACGAAGACCGGCGATGCCGGCGATACGGGTCTGTTCGACGGCACGCGGGTGTCGAAGTCCGATTCGCGTGTCGAGGCGTACGGGGACGTTGACGAACTGGCGGCCTGGCTCGGGCTGGCGCGGGCGCGGTTGACGCACGACGATCTGATTGACCTCGTCGATCACATCCAGAAGAAGCTCTTCGCCATGGGCGCGCGGCTGGCCGACCCCGGGCATCGCATCAGCGAGCGCGTCGGCAAGGCTGCCCTGAGTGACGAGCACGTCGTGCGGCTCGAGCAGGCAATCGACGCGCTCGAGGGCGAATTGCCGCCGCTGCGCAAGTTCATCCTGGCCGGCGGCAGCGAAGCCGGGGCCACGCTGCACCTGGCGCGCGCCGTGTGCCGGCGCGCCGAGCGCCGGGTCGTGGGCCTCGGGCCCGAGGCGGTCGAGCCGGTCGTCGTCATCTACCTGAATCGCCTGTCGGATCTCCTCTTCGTCATGGCTCGCGTGGCGAACGTGCGTGCAGGCGTCGCCGAGATCGAATGGTGAACGACGCCGCCTACGCCACGTGCCTGCGCATGGCGCAGCGGCACTACGAGAACTTTCCCGTGGCATCGCGTCTGCTGCCGAAGGCGTCGCGTCCTCACATTGCGGCGATCTACGCGTTTGCGCGGATGGCCGACGATCTGGCCGACGAAGGGGACGTGCCCGATCAGGCGCGCATCTCCGCGCTCGAGGTCTGGCAGTGGCGCCTGGAGCAGGCCATCGAGGGGCGCGTCGAGCAGGACGGCTCGGACACGGCCGCGGTTTTCACCGCGTTGTCCGACACGATCCGCCGGTTCGAACTGGAGCCTCAGCTGTTCGAGGACCTGCTGAGCGCGTTCTGCCAGGACGTGCTGGTGAAGCGCTACGAGACGTGGGCGGATCTGCTCGACTACTGCCGCCGGTCCGCGTCGCCGGTCGGACGCCTGGTCCTTCGCATCTGCGGCTACCGCGATGCGAAGCTCGACGGTCAGTCGGACGCCATCTGCAACGCGCTTCAGTTGACGAACTTCTGGCAGGACATCGCGGTGGATTGGAAGAAGGGACGTGTGTACGTGCCACGCGACGTCAGCGGCGCAGCCGGCGCCACCGAGGACAGCCTGGCGGCAGGCGAGTGGACGCCCGAGTGGGAGATCGCTCTTCGTGACGCCGCTGGGCGCACCCGCACCCTGTTTGCCGAGGGCCGCCCGCTCGTCGATGTGGTGCGCGGACGCCTGCGCTACGAGCTGCGCGCCACGTGGCTCGGTGGCATGCGTATCCTCGACAAACTGGAAACCCGGCAGTTCGACGCACTGCACCATCGCCCGACGCTCGGGTGGATCGACGCCACGCGCATCGCGGTGGCAGCGACGCGGTGGAAACCGGCTTCCGCCGCGTCTTCTCTGATGTCATGACGCGGAGCACCAGTTTCTACTTCTCGTTTCTCGCACTGCCCGGCCCCAAGCGTCGCGCCATTACCGCGGTCTTCGATTTCTGCCGCGCTGTCGACGATGCTGTGGACCTGGAGACGGATCCGGCACGGATCGAAGCGGCACTGACGTTGTGGCGTGGCGAGGTGGAGCGCGTCTTCACGAACGGGACACCACACACCGAGCAGGGACGGCAATTGCAGCCGTTCGTCGTTCCGAATCACCTGCCGCGCCAGCACTTCGACGCCCTGGTCGACGGTGTGGCCATGGATGCGGCCGGCACGCACTACCGCACGTTCGCGGATCTCGAACCGTACTGCCATCGCGTGGCCTCGGCTGTCGGGCTGATCTGCGCCGAGATCTTCGAGTATCGCGACCAGCGCGTGCTCGATTACGCCCGTGACCTCGGTGTGGCGCTGCAGTTGACGAACATCCTGCGCGATGTCGGCGTCGATTTCCGCAACGGACGTCGCTACCTTCCCGACGAGGACTTCGCTCGCTACGGGTGTACGTGGACCGACGTCGAACGGGAAGTGCAGAACGCGGGGCAGGGTGTGCGATCGGATGCGGTTCGCGCGCTGCTGGCGTTCCAGGGCGCGCGGGCACGTGAGTTCTTCGCGAAGGCGGTGGCGGCGCTGCCGAAGGAGGATTCGCGCCGGTTCGTGCCCGCCGAGATCATGCGCGCCGTGTACTGGGAGCTGCTGCTGCGGATCGAACGCGCGAACTACGACGTGTTCACGGAGGTGATTCGCGTGCCGCGTCCCGCACAGGCGAAGCTCGCGATTGCCGCCTGGTGGCGTACGTGAAAACGCGGAGGCGCACAGGAGAGCTTGAAGCACGGAGCACGCGGAGACGCGCTCGGCACGCCGGGTCGGTCTTCCGTTTCTTCCGCGTCCTCCGCGTCTCCGCGTTTATCCGTCGTTCGATCCTCCGTGTCTCCGCGTTTCCATGTCTGAACGGTTCTTCGACGCCATCGTGATTGGCGCCGGGTTCGCCGGGTTGAGCGCGGCCGTGCGCCTCGCCGATCGCGGGCTGAAGGTGCTCGTGCTCGAGCAGAGTGCGAAGCTTGGCGGCAGGGCGTCTGCGTTCACCGACAAGGTCACCGGCGAACGCGTGGACAACGGGCAGCACGTGCTGTTCGGGTGTTACCACGAGACGTACGCGTTTCTCAGACGTATCGGTGCTGTCGATCGTGCCCCGCTCCAGCCGCGCCTGTGCCTGCCCATGGCCGATCGCGCCGGCCGCACCGTCGAACTTCGTTGTCCGAATCTACCTCCGCCGTGGCACCTGCTCGCGGGCCTGGCCGGCTGGAGCGCGCTGTCGATCGCGGATCGCGTCGCCGTTCTTCGCGTGGGACGCGTCATCGACCGCGCGAGGAAGCACGGCGTCGACGCCGTGGTCGACGCGATTGGGCCTGACGTGACAGTGACCGGCTGGCTCGATCGCCTGCGCCAACCGCGCGGCGTCCGCGACTGGCTGTGGCATCCACTCGTGCTTGCTGCGCTGAATCAGTCGGCTGATGTGGCCGCAGCCGCGCCCTTCGTGCGTGTCGTTGCGCAGTTGTTCGGTCCGGCCGCCGAAGACTCCGCGGTCGGACTTGCACGCGTGCCGCTCGACGAGATGTACGCGGAGCCGGCGCGTGATTTCATCGAGGCGCGCGGTGGGGACGTGCGCCTCAAGTCCGCCGCGCGCGTCGTTACCGACAGCAATCGCGTCATGGGCGTGTCGACGGCTGACGGCAATGTCGACGCGACGAACGTGATTGCCGCCGTTGCGTGGCACAACTTCGCAGGCCTCTGGGGCGGCGCGCCACCCGCGGGCGTCGAACGTATCTCGCAGGCGGCCGCCGCGATGACGAGTTCGCCCATCGTCACCGTGAACCTCTGGCTGGACGGACCCGTCATGGACCAGACGTTCGTCGGCCTGGTCGATGCGCCAATCCACTGGATCTTCAACAAGGCGGCCATCGTGGGCGAGCAGGCGACGCACCTGGCGGTGGTGACCAGTGCGGCCGACGGTCTTGCAGCGGCCGGCAACGACGAGGTGACCCGTCTGACGTTCGACGAGATTCAACGCGTGCTACCCCGCGCGCGTGGTCGTCGTGTTGTTCGATCCGTCGTCGTGCGGGAGCAGCGGGCCACGTTTTCCGTTGCGCCCGGTGGGCCCGCCAGGCCAGGTGCCATTACGCCAATCGAAGGATTCTTCCTCGCCGGGGACTGGACCGACACGGCCCTCCCGGCCACGATCGAGGGCGCCGTGGTAAGTGGTCATCGCGCGGCGGATGCCGTGCTCGCGACGCGAGCCGCAGCCGCGCAATGATCGGCGTCGCAGCATAAAATCAACGCAATGACGTCGGTTGTCGTTCACTACGGGGAAATCGCGCTCAAGGGCCGGAACCGGCCCTGGTTCCTGAGCACCCTTACCCGGTCGATTCGCGCGTCGCTGAGAGGACTGAAAGTCCAGCGGGTCCGTTCGCTCATCGGGCGAATCGTGATCACGCTCGAGGACGACAGCGAGTGGCCGGAGGTGCGCGACCGGCTGGCGTGTCTCCCGGGCATCGGCAATTTCTCGCTCGCCCAGCACATGCCGATGGATCTCGAGGCGGTCACCGAGGCCGTGCTGAAGGATCTCCCGGATCGTCCTGTCTCGTCGTTCCGCGTGCGCGCGAGGCGCGCCGACAAGCGGTTCCCGGTGCCGACGCCCGACATCGAGCGTCACATCGGCGCACGCGTTCAGGCCGCGCGCGGGTGGAAGGTCGACCTGTCGAATCCCGAGCTCGTGATTCGCGTCGAGTTCCTCACCGATGACGCGTACTACTTCTTCGAACGCGTGAACGGCACGGGCGGCCTGCCGAGCGGCACGGGCGGGCGCGTCATGGCGCTGCTGTCGGGCGGCATCGACTCTCCCGTGGCTGCCTGGCGCCTCATCCGTCGCGGCTGCCGCGTGGACTTCGTTCACTTCCACTCCTATCCCATCCTCTCGGCGACGTCGCAGGAGAAGGTGCGCGAGGTGGTGCGGCTGCTCACGCGATCGCAACTGCGATCGCGTCTGTTCCTCGTGCCCTTCGGGGCGATTCAACAGCAGATCGTGGTGAGCGTGCCGCCGCCGCTTCGTGTCGTGATTTACCGGCGGATGATGCTGCGTATTGCCGAAGCGCTCGCGGCCACCACGGGCGCGCAGGCGCTCGTGACGGGTGATGCGGTGGGGCAGGTCGCGTCGCAGACCATCGAGAACCTCGCAGTGGTTGGCAGCGTGACGACCCTGCCGCTGCTGCGTCCGCTCATCGGGATGGACAAGGAAGAGATCACGGTCGATGCGCAGCGCATCGGCACGTATGGCGTGTCGATCATTCCCGATGAAGACTGCTGCACGCTCTTCACGCCACGGTATCCGGCCACGCGCGCCTCGATGCGCGATGTCGAGGCCGCCGAGCGTGAGCTCGATGTTGCCGCGCTGGTCGCGGCGGCGGTCGAGGCGGCAGCCGTGGAGGCGAGCTTCTTCCCGCCTCGCCCCGTGCGCGAGCCGCGACTTGCGCCATAACCTCGCACCCTGGCACCTCGCACCTTCGCACCCTGGCACCTATAATTTCCCCATGGCAATCCTGAAGGTCGCCCGGCTCGGGCACCCTGTGCTCCGCCGGAAGGCGACGCCGATTTCGAAGGACGACATCCAGTCCCCGCGCATCCAGCAGCTCATCGACGACATGTTCGAGACGATGCAGGAATATGGCGGCATCGGGCTGGCGGCGCCGCAGATCCACGAAGGGCTGAGGCTGTTTGTCGCCGGCGTGCGCAAGGTGGACGTCGTGACGCCGATGACAGACGACGCCGAGATGCCGTTCATCACGGTCATCAATCCCGAGGTCGTGCCGGTCACGAAGGAAATCGTGAGTGACTGGGAAGGCTGCCTGAGCATCCCGGACATCCGCGGGCAGGTGCCTCGCCCCGACGCGGTACGGTTGCGTGCACTCGATCGCACGGGGCAGAAGTTCGAGCTCGTGGCCCAGGGCCTGCCGGCCCGCGTCATCCAGCACGAGAACGATCACCTCGACGGCGTCGTTTTCTTCGACCGCATGAAGTCGCTCGAGACGCTGGCATTCATGGACGAGTTCCGCCGCTACTGGGCGAAGGATCACGACGAGTGAACACCACGATGTCCGGCCTCTCCGAGGCCGAAGCCGTAACTGTCGCCCCGTACTTCACCAACATCGACAAGCCGGTCTTCGCGCTGGTGAACCTGCCCGAGACGGTCAAGGGCGCGTTGTTCGCGCGGTACTCGCGCGCGGCCAAGCCGCTGCGCAAGCTGTTTCACGACGAGTTCTACGACAGCGCGGCGGGTGATGCCGCTTCGTCGTCGGTCGGGATCGACCGCGCGGATCGGCTCTATCAGAAGGTGTTCAACGAGTTTGGCGACGACTCGGTGGCCCAGCTCGGTGGCGTACACCTGGCCGTCGAGGACGCGTCGAACGTGCTGACGAAAATCCTCGAGCGCGGCCGGCTGATGGCGTACCTCGAGCAGTCGACGCGCTACATTCCCTATACCGAGCGCCGCGGCGAAACCTGGCGATACCTCGTGCCGGCCGAGCTCGACGGTCACCCGCTGCGGCGTCAGTACATCGAGACGCTGAACGCGGCGTTCGAAACCTATGCACGCTGGATCGATCCCATGCGCATCTGGTTCGAACAGCGGTATCCGAAAGCGCCTGGCGACTCGGACGGTGTGTATCGGTCTGCCATTCGAGCCAAGGCGCTCGACACGCTGCGCGGGATGTTGCCAGCGGCCACGCAATCGAACGTCGGCATCTACGGGACCGGCCAGGCGTACGAGGCGTTGCTGCTGCGGATGCGCGCGCATCCGCTTGCCGAGGCGCGCGCGACAGCCGATCTGATGCTCGCGGAACTGCGGAAAGTGATCCCGGCGTTCCTCAGCCGTGTCGATCAGTCCGAGCGAGGAGGCCGCTGGAGCCAGTACTTCTCGGACGCGCGGGAGCGGATGGCTGATGTCACGGCGCGTATCGAGTCGACGGCCGGGCCGGCCGCTGCAGCCGACGAGGTCTCGCTCACCGACTTCGATCCGGACGGCGAGATCAAGGTCGTGGCCGCGGCGCTCTATGCGTCATCGTCTCGATCCGATCGCGAACTGCTCGAGATTGCCAGGCGCATGACGTCCGAAGATCGCGCCGAGGTGTTGCGCGCGTATGTGGGTGAACGGACGAACCGCCGTCACAAGCCCGGGCGCGCGTTCGAGCGCACGGGTTACCGCTTCGACGTGCTCACCGACTATGGTGCGTTTCGCGATCTGCAGCGGCACAGGCTGATGACGGTGGACTGGCAGGCGTTGTCGCCCGAACACGGCTACACGCAGCCGGAGGCCCTGGTCGACGCGGGAGGGGACGCCGACTGGCGCGCGGTCATGGATCGTTCGGCCGCACTGCACCATGCACTCGACGCCGCGGGGCTGCCGTCCGTCGCGCAGTACGCGGTTGCCATGGCGTATCGGGTGCGGTTCATCATGGACATGAACGCGCGTCAGGCGATGCACGTGATCGAGCTTCGCACGCAGCCGGCAGGGCACCCGGCCTACCGGCGCGTGTGCCAGCAGATGCACACGCTCATCGACACGGTTGCCGGGCATCACGCGATTGCTGCAGCCATGCAGTTCGTCGATCACTCGGTCATCGAGCTCGAGCGGCTGCAGGAAGAACGTCGCCTCGAGGCGAAACGGGCGTCAGCCGCGCGCACGGAGTAGGGAGATGCGGTGGGGGCGACGCACGCGCCGCCCCTAGGATGTGGCGAAGATGTCCGTCAACGCCGCCGAGAAGCCCGGCAACAGCGGAGTTGTCAGTGAGTCGCCCGCCTCGGCGCGCAGGTTGATTGCCGTTCCGAACCGTCCGTCGTCGAGCCGCATGACGCGGATGGCATTCGCGACGGGATCCACGATCCAGTATTCGTCCACACCCGATCGTTCGTAGAGCTGCTGCTTGATCGTCCTGTCGCGTTTGCTCGTGCTCTTCGACAGGATCTCGATCGCCAGGTTCGGCACGCCCTGGATGTTCGCGTCCGTGAGGACGGCCCTGGCGCGTTCGTTCGACAGGTAGAGCAGGTCCGGCTCGACCACATCGAAGCGTGTGAAGACCACGTCGAACGGCGCGTAGGCGACGATGCCAATCGGGTTCGCGTGGAGGTAGTTGCCGATCGCCAGGTGCAGGCGCCCGGAGATCCGCTGGTGATCCCAGTTGGGAGACGGTGTCACGTAATGCTCTCCGTCGATCAACTCGTGCCGCAGCCCGTCATCGGGAAACAGCAGGAAGTCGTCGTAGGTGAGCTTCACGCCTGGGCGGCGCGTGACGGCGCGGTCGGACGCGGGCACGAGGCTCATTCTACCGTCGTCCTATGGCAAGGAGCGTGCCGGGATTTCTCGGCCATCGAATCCCCTGAAATGGCTGGAATTTGCGGTCGATTGCGGAATCTGCGAGGATGCGCCGTTGTTTCGCCCTCGCAGAAAACGCAACACAGACAGAGGCGGATTCCACTCATGGCGCACATCGCAATCGTTGGTCCCGGTGCCGTCGGCGGCGTCATCGCGGCATCACTCGCGCTCGCCGGACACTCGCTCACGCTGTGCGTGCGCCGCGCCATCGGCGAGCTGTCGGTCGATCTCGAGACGGAACAGGTGCGAGTGCCCGCGACGATTCTCGACAACCCGAGCCAGGCGCCAGCGGCCGATTGGGTCATCGTGACGACCAAGGCCTACGATTCAGCCGGTGCCGCGGCCTGGTTCCCCGGTCTGGTCGGGCCGTCGACGCGCGTGGCGATCGCGCAGAACGGCGTCGAACATCGCGAACGTTTCGCGACGTGGATGGACGAGGCTCGATTGCTCCCGGTGATGGTTGATTGTCCTGCCGAACGGCCTGCGCCGGATCGCGTGATTCAGCGCGGACCTGGCCGCATGGTCGTACCGGCTGGCGACGATGGTCAGCGGTTCGTCGATCTCTTCGCAGGGACGCCAATCGCGGTCGCGATGACCAGCGATTTCAGGAGCGCTGTCTGGCGGAAGCTGTGCACGAACGCCGCCGGAGCCATCAACGCGCTGCTGATGAAGCCCGCCGGTGTCTTTCACGACGACGCCGTCGGCCGGCTCGCGATGGCGATGGCGCGCGAGTGTGCGATCGTGGGCCGCGCCGAGGGCGCGATTCTCGATGACGATGTGCCGGAAGCCGTGCTGGACGGCTACCGCCGGCAGCCGGCTGATTCGATCAACTCGCTGCACGCCGATCGCGCGGCCGGCCGTGCGATGGAAGTGGACGCCCGAAACGGAGCGGTCGTGCGTTTCGGACACAAGCACGGCATTCCGACGCCGCTCAACGAGATGGCCGTCGTTCTCCTGACCGCTGGTTCGTAGTCCGCGCGTCGCCTCGCAGCCTCGTCGCCTCCTCAGAAGATCTTCCCGAACTCCAGCCCGAACTTCGGTTCATCGCGTGTGCCCTCGATCTTGATCGGAATCACCGCGCCTGCGCCGTCCTTGCGGAACAGCGGATTGAACGGCTTGAGGAAGATGGACTTGAATCCGCCGACCGCTTGCGACACGGTCGCCTGCATGCGCAGCGTGCCGCGGAAGTCGAGCGCGCCCGACGACAAGCCGTACGTGCCGTCGAGGGCCACGCGTGCGCCAGGCACCTGGAACGTCAGCCGCGACAACTGCGCCACGCCGCGAGCCAGTCGCAACTGACCGCGCAGGTCGGTCATGACCCGTCCGATCGGATCCTCCTCGTCCTTGCCCTGGCTGCGGCGGCTGAGCGTCTCCATCTTGGACTGCACGTCCTTGTCCGTGAACCGCGTCTCGGACAGGCCAAAGCGGCCCCGCACCGCAATACGGTCGATGACGCGCGTCTTGCCGGGCGGCAGCTCCATACGTGCGTTCACCTGCACGTCGCCCGTCATCACCGGCCGCGGCGCATCGATCACCAGCGCGAGAATGTCCTCGATTCTGCCGTCGTCGATGATCACGTCGAACTCGAGCGAGCGATTGCCTGGTCCTTCGAGATTGAGCACCGCGCCTTCCACCTTCATGCGTGTGTCGACGAGCGTCGCGTCGACGCGCTCGAGCACGGTCGTGCCGTTCGTTCCGGTGACGACAGCGTCGAAGTCGGCCGTGAGCGGCAACGGGCGGCCGCCGAGGTCGAGGCTGAAATCGGGAACCTGCGCCTGACCGGTGGCTTCGATGCGCTGAATCGTGCCCGTGTACCGGCCGGTCGACTGCAGCGTGCCGCCGATGCCGTTGATCGTCGAGAGGTCCGCGTTCTCGAACGTGTATTCGCCTTCGAGCGGCGACAGCACGATGTTCTCGCGCAGCCATGGCCCGAAGCTGCCCGTCGTCTTCACGAGCCCGGTTGGAACGGGATTGGTGACCGTGGCCTCGAACGGCATCGGCAGGCCGAAGCCGACGTCGCGCACGTGGAGATCGTGGATGTCGAACGTGAGCGGCTTTTTACCTTCGCTGCGGATGAACTGCAACGACGCGTCTTCGGTGATGAAGTGGCTGACGATGATGTCGCTCGGTTCGCCGTTGGGATCGCGCTTCGGCAGGCCATCGCGTGCGTCGCCGGGCGGCACCGCAATCTGGAGACCGCGCGCGTACACCGTGTCGACGCGTTTGCGGAAGAGCGAGAACAGGCCGATGTTGACGGAGAACTCGTCGATGGCGATGAAGGGGGGCAGATCCGGCTGATCGGGGATTCGCAACGCGAAGCCGCGTCCGTGCACCGACGGCCGCGGCAGCAGATCGACGTCGACTTCGTCGAGCGTGACGTCCATGCGCAGGTGCTCGGACAGCCCGGAACGCACCATGTTGGTGATCTGCGACGGGCGTGCGAGCCACAGGAACGCGCCAACGAGCACGAGCACGACGGCCAGCGCCGAGCCGAGTACCCACTTCAACCAGCGTTTCGACACGGGACCTCCATCAGATCCGGGCCGGGGAGGGCATCTTGAAGGTTACGCCAGTTTCCAGGCCCGTTGCGGGCGGAAAATGCTGCAGCACCGCCGCTTACGGCCGGGGCGGCGTCGCGCCTCGAAGCCGGGCGAGCGTACGGCCAAAAACGGGACTTGACACGTCGGGGTTCCGGCTTGCATACTGTGCAGGTCGTTTCCGGTCCTACTACTAGTAACGACCCTCACGGCTCCCTTTCCCCGGGGGCCGTCAGACATCGCAAGTGTTAGCTCGCCCATAATTTCTTCCTAAAAACGCTCTTCCTGAATATAAGGACCGGGAACGGCGTTTGCCTTTTTCCCATGGCCGCGCGCTCACCACTGTTGATTTCTGCAGGAAATCCAGGTCCCTATACGGGGACGGGCAACAACACCTGGCTCATCGACGGGCACGAGCCGACGCTCATCGATGCCGGCACAGGTGAGCCGTCTCATCTCGAAACCATTGCCGAGGCGCTCGACGGGCGGCCGCTCGCGCGTGTGCTCGTCACGCACGATCACCCCGACCATTCGTCGGGCGTTCCCGCCATTCGCGACTGCTGGCCCGATGTCGAAGTGCTGGCGCTTGCCACGACGCAGGAGCCTGCCCGTACGTTGATCGAGGGCGAGAGAATCCGCGCCGGCAACCACGTCCTGCAGGTCGTCTACACGCCAGGCCATGCGCCCGACCACGTCTGTTTCTGGGACGACGACTCCGGCGACTTGTACGCCGGCGACATGGTGATTCTGGACAGTTCGGTCGTGATCCCCGCGGGGCGCGGAGGCGACATGGCCGCGTACCTCGCGTCGCTCGATCGCATGGCCGCACTTGGCGCGCAGCGGATTCTGCCGGGGCACGGACCGGTCATCGAGGATCCGGCCGCGGTCATCGCCCGAGCGATCGCGCACCGGCGCGACCGCGAGTCGCAGATTCTCGCCTGCCTCGACGACGGCATCATCGACGCGGGCGCCATCGTGGCGCGGCTGTATCCGGGGCTACCCGAGGGGCTTGCGCGCGCGGCACGATCGACCGTCGAGGCGCATCTCGAGAAGATCGGGAACGACGGCGGCCGCCGCGTGCCATGAGAGCGCGACGTTCCAGTCCTCGCTACGACGGCACGCGTCCCCAGCCTCCGTCCACGCCAGCTGAGCCTTGAAGCAGCGGGGAGTCCGCATCGATTGCCAGGTGGGTGCCGAACAGGTTGTCGTAGAAGATCTTCACGTCGTACGGATCCTGTGGGCCCGCGCTGTGCAAGGTGATCGTCGTGACCACCTTGTCGGAACTCCTGTCTTCGGTGACCTGAGTCGTCGTGAACGTCGACGTCGTGGTCGTGTGCTCGTTCTCAGCGGCGCCGAAGAGTACGGCGGCCCATCCGGGCTTGTTGTCGGTGATTCGCGTCGAGGTGCTCGTGACGACGCGTTTCGTTCCGTCGGTCACCTCGAACGAGGCTTGAAACTGGTCGCCAGCGCTGCCGGTGCTGCTGCCGCTGCGGCCCGGCGGTCTGGCTGGCTCGAATCGGGGCGCTGCGATTCTCGGCGTGCCGAGCCACCCGAACGGGCGCCGCGTCGTGTTGACGAGCGGGTCCACCGCGAGGAGCGAGTCGATCGTCTGGAGGTCGAGACCCAGCGTCGGCGCGTCACCATTCCGCAGGCGCGCTTTTTCGTGCATCAGATCGCCGACGGCGTTCGCGCCGATCCCGGCGGCCCCGAGTATGTGGATGCCGACTTCCCCGTTGACCGCCATCCAGACCACTTTGACGTCCCGAAGATAGACGATGCGGTCGCCGACACCGGGGCCGAGGCCGGCCGCCGATCCGTATTGCTGCATGTTGGCGACCGTGATCGTCATCGAGTGATCGCTCTGCACGGTGATGGTCGTCGACTCTGACATTTCGGGGCCGTCACCCACGGCGTCGAGGATGCCGCTGATGAGCTTCAGCTGGTTCTCGAGTGCCTTTGCGGCGTCGGCGGTCTTGTCGTTGGCTTCTTTCGCGCCGCCGAAGAGTGCCGCGCCGAGCTGCGCGAAGGCACCGGCGACGCTCGCGCCTCCGCCCCCGCCAGCGCCGCCCGTGCCCACGACCGCGACCACGGTCCCGATCGCCGACGCCACTTTGCCGATCAGTTCGGCCGGCGAGTAGGCCTGTGCGGTCTTGGTACTCGTGCTGTCGGTGATCGCCGACGCCACGGTGCGCGAGACGGTTTCGGTGGTGGCGAACGTCGTCGCGTTCTTCTTGTCGACGCCCTGCGGGGGCGCGTACACGATGGTCATCGGCAGCGCAGGAATCGTGAACGCACCGATGCCGACCACCGGGGGCCGGAGCACGAACAGGTCGAGGAAGATCCGCTCGTATCCCGGGATGTCTATCGCGACGTTGATCGTCGTCACCGGTGGCGACGTCATCTGCGACCGCATTTCCGTACTGCAGACCAGCCCGGCGTCGACGGTGATGTGATCGGCCGCTGATTCCACGGTCGGGAAGCCGGTGATCGTGACGCCGCCGTTCGTCTCGTCGAACAGGGCGTCGGCGACCACCTCGTCCCTCAGGTGACGCAGGTGCACCGTTCGCGCGGTGATCACCGTTCCGGTCGACCGTCCCGTATCCGCACGCCGGACGACATCGGGCTCGAAGACCCATTCCCGGGGCTGCGGGATCACGTCGAAACGCAGGTGGAGGTCGACCGCGTCCGTGTGCACGACACCCACCGCCTTCGTGATGATGGTGTTGATCCTCGCCGGTGGCGTCGGCGGAATCACCGTCGTCTGCTCGACCGTCGGCACCGACCAGGCGAACGCACCAGCCCTGGGATCGATGGTGCCGACAGTCACCGTCTCCATCGTCCTCGGCAGGGTGAAGACGCCGGCGTTCTCCAGGTCCTTGATTTGTGCGTACGCAGCGGCGACTGACAGTGCCATGACACCCTCCATCGGAAGACGCAACTGCCTCCTAGTGAGGGGGAAGACGGGAACGTTACGGCGATTCGTTACCCGGGCCGGCCGCGCGGCGCGATCGACCGTCGAGGCGCCTCGCCTGCGCCTGCTCGACGGGGAAATCGAAACGGTCTAGACTCCGATATCTTCGGGCCGATTGCCCTTTGTAGACATGTCGGACATGGTCGGCAAGCACATCGGCAAGTACCGCGTGACCAGGCAGGTCGGTCGCGGCGGCATGGGTACGGTGTACGCGGCGCTCGACGAAACGCTGCACCGCGAGGTCGCGATCAAGGTCCTCAACACCGGGCTCGACGATCCGACGGTCGCGAAGCGCTTCCGCGCCGAGGCCGTGGCGATTGCGCGCCTGAACCATCCCGGCATTGCCACCATCTACGAACTGGTCCAGCACGACGGCCAGTGGCTGATGGTGATGGAGTTCGTGCGCGGCGAGACGCTCGAACAGGCGTATGGGAATGGAAAGACGATTCCCGTGGCCCTGGCCTCCGATATCACGATGCAGCTGCTCGCGTCGCTGTCGCACGCGCACGCGCTCGGCGTCGTCCATCGCGACCTGAAACCGGCCAACATCATGCTCGTGCCCGGCGGGAACGTGAAGATCATGGACTTCGGGATCGCGCGCGTCTCGGGAGCGGAGCAGCTCACGAGCGCCGGGTTCATGATGGGGACGCCGGCGTACATGGCTCCCGAGCAGGTGCTGGGCGGGCACATCGACGGACGTACCGATCTCTATGCGGTCGGCATCGTGCTGTTCCAGATGGTCACCGGCGCCATGCCGTTCAACGGCACCACGGCCGTGCAACTCGCGCAGGCACGCATCAGCGAGACGCCCGCATCGTTGCGTCAGGTACGTCCCGATCTGCCGGAGTGGCTGGCGCAGGTGATCGACCTGGCGCTCGCGCGCGATCCGGCCCACCGGTTCGAGTCGGCCGCCGAGTTCCGCGAAGCGATCCGCCGCGGCCTGGCCGGCGTGCCCATCGACGGCCAGACGCGGGTGCCCGCCGTGTCGCTGACGACCGGCCTCGAGGTGCCGGCATCGCCGCTGCACCTCGTCAAGTCGGATGCACCGGCACACGCCGAGTCCGAGTCGTCCGTGCGCGAGCGTGCGGCCGCGCACGGCGATCCGCCACTCACTGCCGCACCCGACGCCGAACCGCCGTCCGGCCATCGTCGCCGGTCCGCTGCCATGGCGGGTGTCGCTGCCGCCGTCGTCGTGCTCGCGGTGGGCGGATGGTGGTTCACGCGATCCTCGGCGCCCGAGCCGCTCGTGCCGGTCGACTCACCGCGGGTCGAAGAGGTCGCCCCCGCGCCCGCCGATGCGACCGCTGCGACCGAGCCGCCGGTTACACCGGACGAGCCGCCGACGACCGAGGCGTCTGCGCCTTCAGCGTTGCCGCCTTCGCCACCCTCACAGCCCGTTCCGCTACCGGAGCCCGTGGCCTCGGCGCCAGCCGTTCCCGAGCAACCTCGCAATGACGCGGCGCCGGCGCCGCCTTCGAGCGACACGACTGCGTCGACGATGTTCCGCGGCGTGCGTGCGCTCGTGCTCGACGGACGACGCGCGCAGGAGCGCCCGGCGGTCCTGGCCTTTGCCGACGGCGCCGTGACGCTCCTCGACGACGCGGGAAGCACGGCCATTGCGAAGATGTCGTACCGGCAGGTGACGGCCGCGGCGTACACGCGCGCACGGCAGCCGCGCTGGTATCCAACGCTCGCCGGGCCGCCCATCGACACAGACATGCCGGGTGGCGGCCTCTTCCGCGGCGACCGCCACTGGTTGACGTTGCAGTCGCGCGATGCGTGGATGATCGTGCGCATGAACGACGGTGACTGGCAGCCGATCACCCGCACGGTCACCGCGCTTCTCGGTATTCCTGTCGACCAGCTCCAGCCGTAGCGCCCGTCGTCCCCATGCTCCAGCTTCGATACGAAGAACGCGGCATTGGCAAGGTCCATCACCTTCGCGAGGGGGTGACACTCATCGGCCGGCTGCCGACGTCGGATCTCGTGCTCGGCGATCCGAGCGTGTCCCGCCAGCACGCACGCGTGCGCGTCGAACAGTCCCGATGCTGGCTCGAGGACGCCGGCAGCCGGTTCGGCACGTTCCTCGACGACACGCAGATCACCGATGAGGTCGAGGTGAATCCCGGCGCATCGATCCGTCTCGGTGAAGTCGCCCTGACGCTCGAGCAGCACGTGGCCGAGGATGAGCTGCTGACCGAGGGCCACGAAATTTCCGAAGGACCCGGCACGATCTGCATGCCCGTGTCCGCCGAGGCCGGTGGTCGCGGCAGCGACGGTCATCTCCTGCGCCTGCTGGCTGAAGTCGGCCGCACGCTGCTCGGCAGCCAGTCGCTCTCCGAGATCCTGAATACGGTCGTGGACATGGCGTTCGCGGCCGTGCCTGCCGAGCGCGCGTTCCTCATGCTGCGCGAGTCGGCGGACGAAGCGCTGGCCGCGCGCGTGCTCCGCCATCGCGACGGCACCGTTCCGGCCAACCCGACGCTCAGTCGTCAGGTGGTCCAGCAGGTGATGCAGGAACGTGTTGCACTTCTGGCTGCCGACGCCACGACCGCTCCTGGACTCGGCGTCACCGACAGCATCCTGCGATTCAACATCCGGTCGTTCATGTGCGCGCCGCTCTGGAACAGGGATGAAGTCGTTGGCGTGCTCTACGTCGACAGTCCACTCAGCGCGCAGTTCACGGCCTCCGATCTCGACGCCTTCACGGCGTTGACCAACGCGGCGGCCGTGGCCATCGAGCAGGCGCGGCTGTCGGGCCAGCTGCTCGAAGAAACGAAACGGCGCGAGCGGCTGCAGCGGTACCACTCGCCGGCGGTCGTCAGCCGCATCCTGCAGTCGCCAGACGGCGGGCTCGATGCCCAGGAACGCGACGTCACCGTCATGTTCTGCGACCTGGTCGGTTTCACGACGATGTGCGAGCACATCGCGCCGGCCAATGCCGCGGCGCTGCTCAACGCGTTCCTCACACGGATGACCGATGTCGTCTTCGAACACGAAGGCACGCTGGACAAGTTCCTCGGCGATGCGCTGCTGGCCGTGTTCGGGGCGCCGTTCGAGCAACCGCAGCATCCGCGCCGCGCCGTCGACGCGGCCCTGGCGATGCGGCGTGCGCTGGCGGAGCTGAACCAGGCGCAGGACGGCCCGACGCTCGAGATGCGGATCGCACTCAACAGCGGCATCGCGTTGACCGGCGACATCGGTTCGCCCAGGCGACGCGAGTTCACCGTGCTCGGTGACGTCGTCAACACGGCCGCGCGCATCGAAAGCCTGGCTGGCCCCGGAGAGATCCTGATTGCCGGCGCGACCGCCGCGCGTCTCGGCCCCGGCATCAACGTCCGGCCTCTCGGTGAGCGGACGCTTCGTGGACGCACGGCCCAGACCGAACTCTTCCTCGTGGAGGATTGAGCGGAATGTCACGTATTTGTCGGTGAATCCCCGTGCGTTCGCCCGTCGACGTGTTGATTGACAAGCCACTGGTGCCAGCCTAGACTGCGACACTTCCGGCGGTCGTTGCCGGTCACTCCAGATGGTTGGTCAACATGTCGGCAAGTACCGGGTGCTCGATCGCGTGGGTCGCGGTGGCATGGGCACGGTCTACCGCGCCATCGACGAGACCCTCCAGCGCGAAGTCGCCATCAAAGTCCTGAACGCCGAGCTCAACGAGCCCGAGGTGGCGAAGCGCTTCCGCGCCGAAGCCATCACCGTTGCCCGTCTGAGCCACCCGGGTATCGCCACCATTTACGAGCTGTTCCAGCACGACGACCAGTGGCTGATGGTGATGGAGTTCCTGCGCGGCGAGACGCTCGAGCAAACCGTCGCCCGTGCCGGCGCGCTCGCGCCAGAGCAGGCCGCCGCGTTGTGCATGCAGGGGCTGGCCGCGCTGGCGCACGCGCACAGCATGGGGGTCGTGCACCGCGATCTCAAGCCGGCCAACATCATGCGCACCGATGCCGGCGACGTGAAGATCATGGACTTCGGCATCGCGCGTGTCTCGGGCAGCGAGCACCTCACGAACGTCGGGTTCATGATGGGGACGCCGGCCTACATGGCGCCCGAACAGGTGCAGGGACACGAGATCGACGCGCGCGCCGATCTCTACGCCATCGGTGTCGTGTTCTTCCGTCTGCTGACCGGACAACTGCCGTTCAAGGGTGACACGCCCTTTGCCATGGCGCAGGCACAGGTCAACGCGCCCCCGATTCCGATCGAGACGATGCGGCCCGGCACACCCGCGTGGGTGAGCGACGTGCTGGCGAAGGCGCTCGAGAAGAAACCGGAGGATCGGTTCCAGTCGGCGGCCGCGTTCCACGACGCTCTGCACCAGGCGGTTGTGGGCAACTCCGGAGCCATGCTGTCGCCGGCGCTCGCCCCGACCGGCGTGATGACGACGCCCGCGCGCGCACTGCCGATCAATCCGCACGCCGAAACGATGCTGACGCCGGCCGCAACGGCGTCTGCGCCCATCGACGCCGGCACGACGCCGGCTCGTCCCCCGGCGCCTGCTCCGCCCGTGTCGCCGTCAATCGTCGACGCCGATACGCCGGTCACCGCGCCGCGGCCCGTTGACATTGTCGCGCCGCCCGTCGCACCACCGCGGCCGACCACGCCCGCGCCCGCACCGCCGGTTGCTGCCGTCGATGCGCCCGTCGCTGCCGTGCCGGCTGCTGTGCCGGCCGGGAGGGCGATGTCGACGTGGATTGGTGCGGCTGCTGCGATCGCGCTCGTGGCCGCAGGCGCACTCTGGTGGGCGACATCGTCACGCAACGCAGAGGCGCCGGAAGCGGATGCGGTGATACTCGCGGAGTCGGTCCCGCTCGGGCAGGACATCGAGCTGCTGCTCCCGCTGCCGGAGACAACAGCTGAAACCGGCCCGATTGATACGGCGGCGACGGCGCCTTCCGGCGGACGGGGCACGACGACTCCGGTCCCGGCACCGGCGTCTGCGATGGCATCGTCGGAACCGGCCGCGCCGCCAGCACCGCTGACGACCGAGCCGCCGTCACGGGCCGAACCGCCGCCGGCACCTGTCGACGTGGCGCCGCCTGTCGAGATCGCGAACGTGAGAGTCCTGGTCCTCGACGGCCGGCGAGCCACCGACCATGACGCCACGCTCAATCTCGGCAACGGCCGCATCGTGGCTGTGGGGCAACGCGACGGCACGCCGCTCGTGACCTGGCCGTACCAGGCGGTGACCGCCGCGACGTACGTGCACGCGCGCACGCCGCGTTGGAACCCGGATCTCGCATCGCCGCCGTCCGACCTCGACGTCGGGGGCGTGTTCCGCGCGTCGCGCCACTACCTCACGCTCCAGAACGCGAACGAGTTCATCATTCTTCGCCTCGAGGACATCAACGTCATCCAGGTGATCCGGGAGCTCGAGGCGCGGACCGGCCTGTCGATTCCGCGCACGTCGGGCGGTAACTGACGCGTGATGGCGTCGATGTCTGCGCGTGTGCCGGTGTGCGTGGCGTTGGCGTGCGCGCTGGCGGTTCTGACGCCGCAGCCAGCCGCCGGACAACGCGAGCGCGTGCGCGAGGTCGCCGTTCGTGCGCACATGATGATGCTCGCGGGCGACGCGCTGCAGGGCCGCGCGAGCGGCTCGCGCGACGAGTGGATCGCCGCGACGTACGCGGCGTCACAACTGCGGCAGTGGGGCTTCGAGCCGGTCGATGGCGCCGACGACCTCGTGCAGACCATCGAAACCGACCGCGTCGAGCTGGCCGCGCCGCCGACCCTGCACGCCGGATCGATCGTGTTCACGCACGGTCGCGACATGCTCGTCCGCGCGCTGGGTTCGCCGTCGGTGTCCGGGCCGCTCGTGCGTTTCGTTCCCGGCGTTGCCGTGCCGCCGGGCGCCGTGGTTCTCCTCGCCGGGCCCGACGAACCATCGCCGGAGGTGCTGGCAACGGCCGTCGCGGTGCTCGAGGCCGAAACGCCGGAACTTCGCGCAACGTGGGCCACGACGGCATCGCGGCTGACGGCGACGACATCGGCATCGCGTCCCTGGCGCGTCGTTCTCGATGCCCGGGCCTTTCTCGCGATCTCGCGCGAGGCTGCTGGCTCGCACGTTCATCTCGAAGCCACGACTCGACCCATCCGTACATGGAACGTCGTGGCACGTCTGCCGGGCCGCGACGCGCGTCTCGCGCGCCAGGTGCTGCTGCTCAGTGCGCACCTCGATCATCTCGGCGTCAGGGGCAATGGCGACGACACCATCTACAACGGCGCTGACGACGACGCGTCGGGTGTGACGGCGGTGCTGGAACTGGCCAGGACATTGGCTGACGGCGCGCGGCCACGCCGCACGGTGATGGTGGCGCTGTTCGGCAGTGAAGAAGTGGGTGGCGCCGGATCGCGCGCGTTCGTGGAGCAGCCGCCCGTGCCGCTCGACGACATCGTCGCGAATCTCCAGTTCGAGATGATCGGCCGGCCCGATCCAGCCGTGCCGACCGGGACGTTGTGGCTGACCGGTTTCGAGCGGTCGACGCTCGGACCCGAACTGGCTCGGCGTGGCGCGAGGCTCGTGGCCGATCCGCACCCGGCGCAACAGTTCTTCTATCGGTCGGACAACATCCGGCTCGCGTACCGTGGCGTTGTCGCGCACACCGTGTCGAGCTTCGGGCTCCACGCCGAATACCACACGCCGGCCGACGACCTGTCCCGCATCGACTTCCCGCACATGACGCGCGCCATCGCGTCGCTGCTGCCGCCAATCGAGTGGCTGGCCAACGCGACGTTCGTGCCCGCGTGGCACGACGGTGGACGTCCTGTACCTGGCGAGCGGCCGGGCCGGCAGTGAACCTGCGCCGCTACTGGCCCGCGGTGCCGGTGATCGTGTTTGCCGGATGGGCGATCTGGTCCTGGTACACCGGTGGCCTGATCGCACTGCTCGTCCACGCGGCCGTCGACAGTGAGTCTTCCATCGAGCCGATTCGTGAGTTCGTGCTGTCGGCCGGGCCGCTGGCGCCGCTCGTGTACGTGGC
>CAZVHY010000009.1:29786-41999 GCA_964627115.1 uncultured Solibacteraceae bacterium
CGCTGGTGTACGTCACCGTCGTTCTGTGGCTGCTCTTCAGGGGTACACTTTCGAGACCACATCATGCTCAACGTCATTGATCACATTCAGACCAGCCGCGATCGCTACGTGGCCGAACTCGGCCAGTTCCTCGCCATTCCGTCCATCAGCGCGCTGCCGGCTCACGCGGGTGACGTGCGGCGCTGCGCCGAGTGGCTCGGCAGCGAGATGGGCCGCATCGGCCTCGAGAACGTCCGGCTCATCGACACGCCGGGCAACCCTGTCGTGTACGCCGACTGGCTGCACGCGCCCGACGCGCCGACCATCCTGTTCTACGGCCACTACGACGTGCAGCCGGTCGACCCCGTCGAGCTCTGGGAGTCGCCGCCGTTCGAGGCCACGGTGCGCGACGGCGAGATCTACGCGCGCGGCGCGGCCGACGACAAGGGGCAGGTGTTCATGCACCTGAAGGCCATCGAGGCGCACCTGAAGCAGACGTCGCGGCTGCCGGTGAACATCAAGCTCGTCATCGAAGGTGAAGAGGAAGTCGGATCCGCGCACCTCGACGACTTCGTGCGCGACAACAAGTCGCTGCTCTCGGCCGACGTCGTCGTGGTGTCCGACTCGGCGATGTTCGACCGCGGCGTGCCGTCGATCTGTTATTCGCTGCGCGGGCTGATCTACTTCCAGATCGATCTCCGCGGCACGACGAGCGATCTGCACTCGGGGGTATTCGGCGGCGCCGTGGCCAATCCGGCGATGGTGCTCGCGCACGTACTCGCGCAGATGAAAGACAAGGGCGGGCGGATCAAGATCCCCGGCTTCTACGACGATGTGCTGCCGCTGTCCGACGAGGAGCGACAGGCGTGGCAGGCGCTGCCGTTCAACGAGAAGAAGTACCGGAAGGACCTTGGCGCGCCGAAGCTGGCCGGGGAGTCGGAGTACAGCGTGCTCGAGCGCGTGTGGGCGCGACCGACGTTCGAGGTCAACGGCCTGATCAGTGGATTCACCGGTGAGGGCGCCAAGACGGTGATCCCGGCCACCGCGATGGCGAAGGTCAGCATGCGGCTCGTGCCCAACCAGGATCCGGATCGTATTGCCACGCTCTTCGAGGCGCATCTGCGCAAGGTGACGCCGAAGACGGTGGAGCTGACCGTCACGAGGATGCACGGCGGCAAGCCGTGGATTACCTCCTACGACAACAAGTTCGTCCAGGCTGCCGGCCGCGCCATTGAGCAGGGATTCGGCAAAGCGCCGGTCTTTTGTCGCGAAGGTGGATCCATTCCTGTGGTGTCGACCTTTCAGGAGCAGCTGGGATTGCCTGCCGTACTGTTCGGCGTGGGGTTGCCGGACGAGAATGCGCATGCTCCGAACGAGCGGCTCGACCTCGGAAATTTCCACAACGGCATCGTGGCGTCGGCGTACCTCTATGACGAGATTGCACGCGCGGGCCGGTGAGGGCCGGCTGTCAGGTCGGTCGACGTGTTGATGTCGCGTTCGCGGTGACGAATCTGAAACATCGTCGACAGAATTGAGAGATGCGCGCGCGAGGGTGGCAGTGACGTAACGATTTCGTCGCTGCTACGTGCGAAAGAATTCGCGCTGTCTCGTGCGCCGCGTGACGAACGGTGCTCGCTCGAGCTCGCCGGCGCGAGGCGTGGCACACAAGCTGCAACCCGACGCGCACGGAATTCGTGATGTCGGCCTCCCTCGATTCACTGCGCGCCACCGTGGCGCGTCGACCGCTCCTCAGCGTTTCCCTCATCGCTCTGTACATGGCCACGGGTGTGGCCGGTCTATGGGGAAGCTTCGCACCGCCCGGCACGACCCTGCTCTGGTTGCCGTCGGGTATTGCGCTCGGTGCGCTGCTGATTTTCGGCTACGGCATCTGGCCGGCCGTGTTCGCCTCGGCGGTCGTCGTCTTCACCATCGACGGAGCGCCGGTGCCGGCGGTCCTGCTGCTGGCGACGGGGCACACGGCCGAGGCGCTGCTGGCCGCGTATCTCGTCAATCGCTACGCGAGCGGCCGTCATGCGCTCAAGAATCCGCGCAACAGTTTCCGATTCGCCGGCGTGCTCGTGCTGGCGGCGGTGGCTGCGGGCGCCACGGCCAATGCCACCGCCATCGTGGTCACGGGCATGGCATCGCCGACGCAGTACGGACAGGTCTGGTTGTCGCTGAGTCTTGGCAGCGTCGTCGGCATGCTGCTCGCGGCGCCGCCCATCGTTCTCGGATCGCAGGGCGCATTCAACTGGCAGATCGGCCGCTCGATCGAGGCGGTCGGCATGTTGTTCGCCGTCGTGCTGACATCGCTGCTGACGTTCTTCCACTTTCCAATCGAACTGCGCGGCTATCCGAAGGAACTGCTGTGTATGCCCGTCCTGTTGTGGGCGGCGTTCCGGCTCGGTCAGCGGGTTTCGGCGGTGGCCATCCTCGTGCTTGCCGCGCTCGCCGTGGCCGGCACGCTGGCAGGATTCGGTCCGTTCGTGCGGAATACGCCCTTCGATTCGCTGTTGATCCTGCAGCTGTTCATCGCGTCGCTGGCGGTGATGACGACGGCGCTTGCGGCGCTGTCGGCGGACTATCAGGTGGCTGAGAGCCAGCTGGTAGAGGCGGCGGTGACCGATCCGCTCACCGGTCTTTCGAACTACCGGCGGCTGCTCGAGGTGATCTCGGTCGAGATCGCGCGCGCGGACCGGCACGAGCGGCAGTTTGCCGTTGTCTTCTTCGACATGGACGGCCTGAAGCGGATCAACGACGAGCTCGGCCATCTCACCGGGAGCCGCGCCGTCTGCCGGCTCGCGGGGATGCTGAACGCCGCGCTGCGCACCACCGACACGGCCGCGCGTTACGGCGGCGACGAGTTCGTCGTGGTCCTCTCCGATACCGACTACGAAGGTGCCGCGCTCGTCGTGGAGCGCACGCACGAGCGGCTGGCCGACGATCCCGACGTGCCGAAGCTGTCGGTGAGCGCTGGCATTGCCGTGTATCCAATCGATGGTCATACGCCGACGACGCTCCTGAGTGCGGCGGACCGGGCGTTGTACGCGAACAAATCTGAAAGATCCCTCGCGCGCCGCCGCGCGTTGGTCGAAGTCCGGGAGTCGGCCACGCTGAGTTGACATGGTCGGCCGGTAAGAACGGGCGCTGGCCGGCGCGCGCCACCGCGCGCGTGAAGGCCCTGACGTCGCGCCCGACACAGCCCCCCGCGTGGCACGCGACCTGCAAATCGGGCCCTCGCTGCCCCGAGGGCCCGATGACCTTCTCCCGCCTCCGTCGCCCACTCGTTCTTGCTGCCGTCCTCTTCGGCTACGTCGCGCTCGGGTGGCTGGGGCTGGCACTGTTGCCCGGCGGGGCGCGGGCTGACGACACGGTGGTGGTCTGGCCGGCCAGCGGTCTCGCGCTTGCGGCACTGGTTGGATTCGGCCGTCGCGTCTGGTCTGCCGTATTCGCCGGAGCGCTGGCGACCATGTTTGCCGTCAGCGGCCATCCTCTCTGGGCGCTGATGGCGGGCCTCGGATTGACGCTCGAGGCGGTGGTCGGCGCCGCGCTCGTCGATCGGCTCGCCCGCGGCACGGCCGCCTTCCGCCATCCCGACACGATCTTCCGCGTCGTGATCATCTCGGCCGTCGCGTCTGCACCGTTGACGGCCACGGGCGCGGCGTTTGCGACGGTGGTCGTCGACGCGGCCGCGTGGCCGGATCTCGCGTATCTGTGGATGACGTGGTGGCTGGCGAGCCTCTCGGGCACGCTCGTCGCGGCGCCGCTCGTGCTCCTGTGGGCGTCGACACCCATCACCCGCGAGCGGCTGTTGTCGGTGCTCGAGGCCTGCCTGATTCTGGCCGCGCTGACCGGCGTGTCGATCGTCGTGTTCGCCGGCCGCTTCCCGACCGGCGTCCAGAACTATCCGCTCGAGTTTCTCTGCGTGCCGTTCCTGCTCTGGGCGGCTTTCCGCCAGGGCCGGCGCACCGTCACGCTGGCGGCTGCCATTCTCTGTGGCGTGGCCGCGTGGGGCACCATGCGTGGATACGGGCCCTTCGTGCGCGACAGCGGGAACGAAGCCGTGGTGCTCGTGCAGGCATATATTGCAGTGATGGGCACGATGGCGGCCGTCATCGGCGCCGTCGTGGCCGAACACCGGCGCGCCGAGGCGCAGCTGCGCGAACTGGCGACGACCGATCCGCTGACGGGCCTGGCCAACTACCGCCGGCTGCTCGAGGTGCTGCGCGCCGAGATCGCGCGCTCCAACCGCACGAGCCGGCCGTTTGCCGTGTTGTTCCTCGATATGAACGGCCTCAAGAACATCAACGATCGGTACGGCCATCTGGCCGGCAGCCGCGCGCTTTGCCGGCTCGCCGAGACGTTGCGGTCGTCCTGCCGATCGATCGACACGCCGACACGGTTCGGTGGCGACGAGTTTGCCGTCGTGCTGCCCGAGACGCCCGAGGCCGGTGGATACATCGTGCTGCGGCGCATCTCGGAACGGCTCGCCGCCGGTGAGGACGAGCCGAAGATTGCCGTGAGCGGCGGTGTGGCCGTGTTCCCGCGCGACGGCGCCTCGCCCACGCAGCTGCTGCGCGCCGCCGATCGCGTGCTCTACGAGTCGCGCACGCGAGCGCCCGTTCGCCGTCGCCCGGCGGCCGAGGTCGAGCCGATCGAACAGCGCCGGACGGGGACGTTGTCCTGATTACACTGTCCTGATCTCGAATGGGCGGGCACGGGGCCCGCCCCTGCGCGGCCATCACATCCCGCGCGTGTTGGCGTAGCATCTACGCGATGGCTGCTTCCCTTCCGTTCGCGCGTACCCACGACGGGCGCGATCTCGCGCTGCTGCCCGCCCTTGCCAACCGCCACGGTCTCATCACCGGCGCCACCGGCACGGGCAAGACTGTCACGCTCCAGGTGCTGGCCGAGCAGTTCTCGGCGATCGGCGTGCCGACGTTCATGGCCGACGTCAAGGGCGATCTCGCCGGCATTGCCGCGGCCGGCATGCTCTCGCCCAAGCTCGAACAGCGTCTGCGCGATCTCGGGCTCGAGATGCCGGCGTTTGCCGCCAGCCCCGTCACGTTCTGGGACGTGTTCGGCGAGTCGGGACATCCCGTGCGGGCCACGGTGTCCGACATGGGACCGCTCGTGCTCAGCCGTCTGTTCAACCTGAACGAGACGCAGCGTGGCGTGCTCTCGCTCGTCTTCCGCATCGCCGACGATGCGGGGATGCTGCTGCTCGACAGCCGCGACCTGCGCGCAATGCTGCAGTTCGTCGGCGAGAACGCCAAGTCGTTCACGACCGAGTACGGCAACATTTCGGCCGCGTCGATCGGCGCGATTCAGCGCGCGCTGCTCGCCGTCGACGAGCAGGGCGGCGACCGGTTCTTCGGCGAGCCCATGCTCGACATCCACGATCTGATTCAGACCGACGGATCGGGCCGCGGCATGGTGAACGTGCTGGCTGCCGAGCGCCTGATGCAGGCGCCGAAGGTCTATGCGAGCTTCCTGCTGTGGATGCTCGCCGAGCTCTTCGAGACGCTGCCGGAAACCGGCGACCGCGACAAGCCGCGCATCGTCTTTTTCTTCGACGAGGCGCATCTGCTGTTCGATGGCGCGTCCGATGCGCTCGTGGACAAGATCGAACAGGTCGTCCGGCTGATCCGATCGAAGGGCGTTGGCGTCTACTTCGTCACGCAGAACCCGCTCGACATTCCCGAGAAGGTGCTCGCGCAGCTCGGCAACCGCGTGCAGCACGCGCTTCGCGCGTTCACGCCGCGCGATCAGAAAGCCGTGCGCACGGCCGCCGACACGCTGCGATCCAATCCGTCGTTCGATACGCGCGAGGCCATCACGCAGCTCGCGGTCGGCGAAGCCCTCGTGTCGTGTCTCGACGAGAAGGGGACGCCCGGTGTCGTCGAACGCGCGTGGATTCACCCGCCGGCCTCGCGCATCGGGCCGATTCTGCCGGGCGAGCGCGCGGCGGTGATGGCCGGGTCGCTGGTGCGCGGACACTACGACACGGCCGTCGACAGGGAATCGGCCTACGAAATCCTCAAGGCGCGCGCCGCGAGTGTCGAGGAACAGCGGCCCGCACCAGGGCCGGCAGCGCCGCCGGCGCCCAGGGCCGGCACCGACGCGCGTCCGCAGAGCGGCTCGGGCAACTCGCTGTCGGACCTGCTCTTCGGATCGACGGGACCGCGCGGCGGCCGTCGCGAAGGCGTCATCGAGTCGGCTGCCCGCAGTGCAGCGCGCAGCGTTGGATCGGGCCTCGGCCGATCGATCCTGCGCGGCATGTTCGGATCGATGCTCAACAAGCGCTGAGCGCGCCATGGCTCCATCGCGGATCGCGCGACTCGTCCTGGTGCTCGCGACCGCGAGCGTCGCCGTCCTGGGCGGGCACGGAGACCCGCCCCTGCAGGTGCCGTCGGTAGAGGCGTCCCCGCAACCGCCGCTTCCATCTCCGCCTCATCGTCACGTCGTGCCGGTCGATGGACACCCGGTGACCGTCTGGAGCCGTGTGGCGTCAAGGCCCGTGGCCGTGGCGCTCCTCGTTCACGGCCGCACGTGGAGCAGCCGGCCCGACTTCGATCTCCAGGTGCCCGGGATCGAGCGATCCGTGCTGTCGTCGCTTGCCGCGCGCGGGGTGACGGCCTATGCGGTCGACCTGCGTGGATACGGCGGCACACCGCGCGACGATACCGGCTGGCTGACGCCGTCGCGCGCCGCGACCGACGTCATCGGCGTGCTCACATGGGTGCGCGCGCGCCATCGCGACCTGCCGCCCCCCGCGCTCATTGGCTGGTCGCGTGGCGCCGCTGTCGCGATGCTCGCCGCGCAGCGTGCGCCAACGCTCGCATCGTCGCTCGTCCTGTTCGGGTTTGCGTTCGAGCCGGGTTCGCGGTTCGTCGATCTCGTGGAGCCTGACGCGAAACCGCAGCGCGTGCCGAACGCGGAGGCCGCGGCACGGAGCGACTTCATCTCGCCGGCGGTCACGCCACCGGCCATCATCCGCGCGTTCGTCGCTCAGGCGCTCGCCGCCGACCCCGTGATGGTCGATCTCAGGGGCGACGACGAATTCAGCGAACTCGATCCTGCGCGTGTGGCCATGCCAGTGCTCGTGATCTACGGCGACCGCGACCCGACGCTCTCGGACACGACCGTGCATCGTCTTACCGGCGCGTTCGACGATGGCCGCGTGGTGGTTCTGCGCGGTGCCGATCACGCGGCGCACCTGGAGAATACGCACGAGGAGTGGGTCGAGGCGGTCGGGGACTTCGTGATCGGACGATGAAGACCGCAGGCTACGAGGCTGCGAGGCTCCGCGTTTTGATAGGCTGTGGTCTTCCACACGAGGAGACCGTCATGAAGAAGCGCTCAGTCATTGCGACGCTCGCCGGGATCGGCGTGTGTGTGGCGTCGGCCGCTCTGTTGCTGGCGCAGGGCACGCAGGTCACACCGCTCGGTAACGTCACCGCCTTCGTCAACGTCAACGCCCTTCCGCTCGACACGGACCGCGTCCTTCAGGACTGGACGGTCGTGGTTGGCAACGGCAAGGTCGTGTCCATGGGGCCATCGTCATCGGTCACGGTGCCGGCCGGCGCCACGCGCATCGATGGCCGTGGCAGATACCTGATGCCCGGGCTGACCGAAATGCACGGGCACCTGCCGCCGCCGCAGACGTCGGCGCCCGGGCTCGTCGATTCCGTGTTGTTCCTGTACGTCGCCAACGGCGTCACGACGGTGCGCGGCATGCAGGGCGCACCCGGCCAGATTGACCTGAGGGAGCGCGCGGCGCGCAACGAGATCGTCGCACCCACGCTGTTTCTCGCGGGGCCTGCGTTCAACGCCGGCACCGCCAAGTCGGTCGAGGACGCGGAAGCCTTCGTCACGGCGCAGAAGGCCGAAGGCTGGGACCTGATCAAAGTCATCAACGCGCCGTCGGTCGAGATCTACGAGGCGATGGCGAAAGCGGCCAAGTCGGCGTCCATGCCGTTTGCCGGCCACGTGCCGACCGTTGTCGGCGTCGAACGCGCGCTGGCCGCCGGCCAGCAGACGATCGATCACCTCTACAGGTACGCGGAGGATCTCGGCGGCGCCGACAAGCCCATCAGCGACGCGGCCATCCAGGGCCTGGTGGAGAAGACGGTGAAGGCCGGGACGTGGATGGTGCCGACGCTGTACGTGTGGGAGACGCTCTACGGTCCGGTGACACTCGAGTCGCGCACCTCGCTGCCGGAACTGAAGTACCTGCCGCGTCAACAGATCGAGCAGTGGACCAACGCGCTCACCAACCGCCTCAAGAACCCGAACTACAACGCGGAGGCGCTGACGCACTACGTCGACAACCGCATGCGGATCATGAAGGCGTTGTCGGACGCCGGCGCACGCATCCTGCTCGGCAGCGACGCGCCGCAGCAGTTCAACGTGCCCGGCTTCTCGATTCACCTCGAGATGCAGCGCATGGTCGACGCCGGCATGACGCCCTACCAGGTGCTGCGCTCGGGCACCATCGACGTTGGCCGCCACTACGGTCCACGCGGCGACTTCGGCAGCATCGCCATCGGCCACCGCGCCGACTTCATCCTCCTCTCGGCCAACCCGCTCGACAACGTGGCCAACGTCCAGCGTCGTGAAGGCGTCATGCTCCGGGGGAGATGGCTGCCCGAGGCCGAGATCCAGAAGCGGCTCGATCAGATTGCCGCCGCGTTCGCCAGGTAGGGAACCTCCACCCGCCACGAATTCGTCGTATTGTTGTTACACGGCCCGCCATCGTCGGCGGGCCGTTTTTGTGGAGGTAAGAGAAAGTGCGCAATTCATTCATCAAGATGGCCATTGCCAGCTGCGCGCTGGTCGGCGTCATGGCGGTTCCCGCCGCGGCGCAGGACAGCGTTGGTGCGAACCTCACGTTCCTGCGTGACAGTGAGGTGACGGGCACCGGGTTCCAGCTCGATGCCGCCAAGGCCCTGGCTCCGGCCGTGGCCGTGGTCGGTGAGTTCGGGCTGAACAGCTTCGATGGCTTCACCATCACGTCGTACCAGGCTGGCGTGCGGTTCCTGCCGGCGGTGCAGTCGTCGGTCAAGCCGTTCGTTCAGGCGCTGCTGGGCCTCGAGCGCTGCTGCGACAGCAGCGCGTTCGCGTTTCAGCTCGGCGGCGGCGTGGAGTTCGCGCTCAACGAGCGCGTGAACCTGCGTGCCCAGTACGATTTCCGTCGTACCAGCTACGACGGTGAAGGCTACAACGCCAACCGCTTCGGCGTCGGCGTCGTCCTGCCGCTCGGCAACTGACCTTTTCGTCCTCATACCTGCGGGCGGGCGCCACTGGCGTCCGCCTTTTTTTTGTCCGGCCTGGTGCCCGATCTGGCACACGCCTTCACCCGGACTTCATAGAAAAAGGACTGGATCTCCATTGTTTCCTTCGTGTTAGACTGACCGCTCGTCTTCCCATGCGGCTTCGTCCCTACCACTGCCTCGCCCTTGCGCTCGTCGCGTCCGCCGGCTGCCAGTCAGCCACCGACGACGACACGCGCCGCATCAGCGAGGACGTGCGTCTGATGGTCGAGGCGATCACCACGCAGAACCGAGTCCCCAACAACGCGACGTTTGCCGGGCTGCTCCGGCAGCAGCAACTCGCGCCGGAGCTGGCCAACGCGGTTGTCGACGCGATGCGAACGGTGTTCGATCCGCGGCACCTCCGGGCGAACCAGACGTACTGGGTCACGCACACCCTCGACGGCCTGTTCCGCGAGTTCCGCTATCAGATCAACGCCGACGAGCTCCTGCGTGTCGTCTTCCGCGACAGCGACGACGTGGCGCACGGCACGACGCCGAACTTCAACGTCGAGGTGGTCAAGCTGCCGAAGGAGTACGAGCGCACGGCAGTGTCGGCTGAGCTCACGCCTGCGACCAATTCGCTCATCGGCGCTTTCACGAAACACGGCGAGAACCAGGTGCTGCCGCTCGATCTGGCGCAGATCTTCGCCGGTGAGGTCGACTTCAATTCGCAGCTCCAGCTGGGCGATCGGTTCGACGTGCTGTTCGATCGCGCCGTGCGCAACGGTGAGTTCGTCGGGTACGGCGACATCCACGCGGCCGTGCTCGAGACCGGTGGCCGCCGGCTCACGGCGTACCGCTTCCTCGACGAAGACGGCAAGGTCGGGTTCTACGACGAAGACGGCCGCTCGCTGCGGCGCGCGTTCCTGAAGGCACCGCTCGAGTTCAACCCGCGCATCACGTCGGGGTTTTCCTACAATCGGTTCCACCCCGTCCATGGCACGCGCCGGCCGCACCTCGGTGTCGACTACGGCGCGCCCACCGGTACGTCGGTCATCGCGGTGGCCAACGGCGTCGTCACGTTCGCGGGCTGGTCGGGCGAAGCCGGACGGCTGGTCAAGATCAAACACTCGGACGGCTACGAGACGATGTACCTGCACCTGAGCGGCTTTGGGCCGGGCATTCGTGCAGGCGCGCGCGTCGGCCAGAAGGATGTCATCGGGTACGTCGGCATGACCGGGACGGCCACCGGGCCGCACCTCGACTACCGCGTCACGCAGAACGGCAAGTACCTCAACCCGGTCACGGCGTTCGCCGGCATGCCCGCGGGTGAGCCCATCGCGGCCGAGCGCATGGCGGAGTTCCTTCGCCATCGCGACGAGGCCAACGATCAGCTTGCCGCACGGCTCGCGCCGGCCACCACCTCCGCAGACTAGCTGTTAAGATCGCGGACTGATGTCCGCACTCTTTCCCTTCCGCGCCCTTCGCCCCGCGCCCGCGATCGCTCCGCGTGTGGCGTCCGTTCCCTACGACGTCGTCAGTGCCGCCGAAGCGCGCGATCTGGCCTCGGGTAATCCGCTCAGCTTCCTGCACGTCACGCGCTCGGAGATCGATCTGCCCGCCGAGACCGATCCCTACAGTGCAGCCGTATACGCGCGCGCGGTCGAGAACCTGGCCGCGCTTGCCGCGAACGCGCCGCTCGTCGACGACGACGAGCCGTCGCTCTATTGCTACCGGCTCCGCATGGGCAGTCATGAGCAGACGGGCGTGGCGGGCTGTTTCTCGGTGGACGAATACGACCGCGGGCTCGTGAAGAAACACGAGAAAACGCGGCGCGACAAGGAAGACGACCGCACGCGGCACATCACCGACCTGCGTGCGCAGACGGGGCTCGTGTTCCTGACGTACAAGGCCAGCGCCGGCGTCAACGCCGTCGTGTCGCGCGTGACGGCCGGCGCCGCGCCCGAGTACGACTTCGTCGCACCGGATGGCGTCACGCACACGCTGTGGCGCGTCACGGGGGACGACGCAGACGAGATCGTTCGTGCGTTTGCTGCGCTCGATGCGGTCTACATTGCGGACGGGCACCACCGGGCGGCCAGTGCGTCGCGCGCGTTTCACGCGCTCGAGGGGATGGCGGGCGATGAGGCCGCGCGGTTCGTGGCCGTGGCGTTTCCCGACGACCAGATGCAGATCCTCGCCTACAACCGCATCGTCAGGGACCTGGCCGGACACTCGGCCGCGTCGCTCGTCGAGGCCATCGCGCGTGTCGCGCAAGTGACGCCCGGGGCGCCGGTGCCGGGCCGCGCGGGCGTGGTGTCGATGTTCCTCGACGGACGCTGGTATGCGATTGAACTGCCGGCGCCAGAGACGGGCGCGTCGCGGGCCGACTCGCTCGACGTCGACATCCTGCAGCGCCGGATTCTCGAGCCGGTGCTGAACGTCGGCGACCCGCGCGTCGACAAGCGGATCGACTTCGTCGGCGGCATTCGCGGGACAGAGGAGCTCGAGCGGCTGGTCACGTCCGGCCAGGCGGCCGTCGCGTTCTCGATGCACCCGGTCGGCATCGACGATTTGATGGCCATCGCCGACGCCGGCGGCATCATGCCGCCCAAGTCGACCTGGTTCGAGCCGAAGCTGCGCGACGGATTGCTGGTGCACCGGATCTGAGATCTCGGGTACGACGGGGACAACAGGTACGACGGGCGACAGGTGGGCCCGGCAATGCCTGGGGCCGATTGCTTCCTTGATGCTTGTCGGGCGCGTGCAGGCCGCCGGGCGGCCCAAGGGCCGCCCCTACGGCATCTGCATCATCAGGGACCGTAGGGGGCGAGGCTTGCCTCGCCCGCGTTCCGGCGGTCGGTCGTCGGTCGTCCGCCCGTCGCCTCGCAGCCTTGCCGACTCGTAGCCTTCTTCCGCCTTCCCGCCGCCCTGTATCATTGAACCCTTATGTCTACCCATCGCATTCATAACTTCT
>CAZVHY010000010.1:0-2106 GCA_964627115.1 uncultured Solibacteraceae bacterium
GTCGTGTGTCTGCTGGAACTGGTTGAGCACCGATGTCTTCGGATCGGCGCCCATGCGCGCGATGCCCATCTCGTGGATGCCGTAGCCCGGGATGCGATCGATGTGATGGAACGGCTGGATGTTCCGGCCGCCGGCCGCCTCGAGCATCTCGGCTGCGGCAATGCCCATGTCGGGAATCATCTTCAGTTCGTTTTCCTTCCACGCCATCGAGATGCGCAGCACGGGAATGCCCCACGCGTCGACGACGTTCGGATCGATCTCGACGAAGTTGTCTTCGTAGGGGAGCACTTCGCCGAATCCGATCAGGCGTACGGCCGTGACGCCGTTCTGCGTGGTGACGGCGGCCTTGTACGCGTCGCCGAAGCCGGGCATGGCCAGCGAGAACGACGTCGCACCGCCGCCCTGATAACCGTACCCGCGGATGAAGTCCTTGTGCGCCGGTTCACCGGGCCGATTCTGGAAACGCACGATGTAGAGCCCGGTTGGCCGATTCGGACCGTCGGCGCTGAGCGGTCCCGGGTGATCCGGGAACTCGGCCGTTGCACCGCCCGCCACCCACGTGTGATCCATGAGGTACTTGCCGAGCACGCCGCTCGAGTTGGCGAGCCCGCCCTCGTACTGGCGATTGCGGCTGTTGAACAGGATGCGGACCGATTCGAGCGACTGTGCCGCGAGCACGACGACGCGCGCGCGAACTTCGCGCACCTCGCGCGTCTCGCGGTCGATGTAGCTGAGGCCCCGCGCCGTGCGGCCGTCCGGATCCATCAGTACCTGGTGGACCATCGCGTTCTGGACGAGCGTGCAGCGGCCGGTGGCCAGCGCGTCGGCCACCGTCGTGTTGGCGGCGTTGAAGTACGACCGCGTGATGCAGCCGCGCTCGCACGGGCCGCAGTAGTGACACGGCTGCCGGCCGTTGTGCGCGCGGGTGACGACCGCGGCGCGCCCCTGCGTGAGCGTGCGATTGAACTGCTTGCGCAGCACGTTGCGCACGTGCACCTCGGCACACGTCAGCCCCATCGGCGGGTGATAGCGGCTGTCGGGCAGCATGGGATCGTTTTCGACCATGCCCGTAATGCCGACGTAGTCCTCGACGAGCTCGTAGTAGGGAACCAGATCCTCGTACGCGAGCGGCCAGTCCATGCCGAAGCCGTCGAGGCTCGCGGCTTTGAAGTCGTACGGGCCGAGCCGGTAGCTCTGACGGCCCCACACGTTCGTGCGGCCGCCGACCACGCGCAGGCGACCCTGCCACGAGAACGGCCGGTTGTCCGGCGTCGTGTAGGGCTCGTCGAGATCGTTGGCGAACCACTGGTAGTTGAACTCGCTCAACGCGTAGCAGTCGCTCTGGCGCGGCCGTGTCGCACGCATGATCGCGGCCGCGCGATTGCGGTACGGCAACTGGAATGGCGCCTGGTGCTCGCGGTAGTCAGCGGGTGAGAGCGAGCGGCCGGCCTCGAGCATCAGCACGCGCACGCCCGCTTCGGCGAGACGCTTGGCGGCCCAGCCGCCCGACGCACCCGATCCCACCACGATGACGTCGACCTGTTCTCCTGCGCTGGGAGCTGCCTGTTGAATCACGAGGAGTCCTTATCTGTGCGTCGTGCGCACGCCAGAGTCGTGGAGTGACGGACCCGAAGGCCCGCGGCTCCATGTCTTGGAATGTTCGCCGCTCAGAGTAGCGACAAAGCGCCGCGCGGTAAAGGTTCTGGTAAGCTCCGCGTGTCGGGAGATCACCATGACGTCAGACCGCACCAACCGCGATCGATCGTCGTCGCGTCCCTCGCGTCGCGCTGCGCTGCAGACGCTGGCCGTGGGCGTCGGCGCCAGCGTTGCCGCGCCGCTGGCCGCCGCGGAGCACGCTGCGCACCTGCACCCGGAGACCGCGGCCGTCGAACAGGGCGCCGCGACAACGATCACGACGCCGGAATTCTTCAGCGCGCACCAGTTCGCCACGCTCCAGGTGCTGGCGGCGTTGATCGTGCCTGGCTCGGACGCGAGTGGGACACCGGCGTTCATCGACAGGCTGCTGGTGCTCGAGCCGGTCGACACGCGTCGCCGGTTCGTGAGTGCGCTTGGCGCATTCGACGGCGCGGCCATGCGCGCGCACGG
>CAZVHY010000010.1:2206-5085 GCA_964627115.1 uncultured Solibacteraceae bacterium
AGTTCCAGCACTTTTTCTTCCACGGTGTCGCGCGCGATGAGGCGGCACGCGAACACTTCGCGCGTCTGGCCGATGCGGTGCGCGCGGTCGATGGCCTGCGCCTCCACCGCCGGGTTCCACCACGGATCGAGCAGGAAGACGTACGCCGCGGCCGTGAGGTTGAGGCCGAGACCGCCGGCCTTCAGGCTGATGAGAAACAGCGGCACGGACGGATCGGTCTGGAACCGTTCGACGCGCGTGTCACGATCGCGCGTGCGCCCGTCCAGGTACTCGTAGCTGATCTTCGCGGCGTCGAGCTCCTCTCGCAGCAGCGCGAGCAGGCTCGTGAACTGCGAGAACACGATCGCCTTGTGTCCCTCGTCGGCCAGTTCCTGGAGCCGCGGAATCAACACGTCGAACTTCGCCGACCCGTCCTTCTGCTTCGACGCATCGACGAGTCCCGCATGACACGCGGCCTGGCGCAGCCGCAGCAGCGCCTCGAGCACGTGCATGCGCGACTTTGCCATGCCCTCGCGATTGACGCGCGACAGGAGCGTCTCGCGGTAATGACGGCGCAGCCCGTCGTAGAGCGCGCGCTCGTGCGTGTCGAGATCGCACAGGATCGTCTGCTCGGTACGCGGCGGCAGTTCGGTGGCCACCTGCGCTTTCGTGCGCCGCAGGATGAACGGACGCAGTCCGCGCGAGAGCAGGTGCGCGGCGTCGTGGCCCGACAGTTCCGCCGCCCGCTCGAACATCTTCGCGCGGCCGAGCACGCCGGGATTGAGGAACTCGAACAGGCTCCAGAGCTCGCCGAGGTGATTCTCGACCGGCGTCCCTGACAACGCGAGACGATGGCGTCCCTTCAGCAGTCGAGCGGCCTTCGCGGCTGCCGTCCCCGCGTTCTTGATCGTCTGCGCCTCGTCGAGCACGACGTAGTCGAACTCGATTTCGCACAGCTCCGTCACGTCGCGGCGCAACGTGCCGTAGGTGACGATGACGACATCGTGGCCGGCGAGCGTGTCGGCGTCGATCGTCCGTTTGGCGTGCGCGGCGTCGAGCACGCGCAGCTCCGGCGTGAACCGCGTGGCTTCGTCCATCCAGTTGCCCACGAGCGATCGCGGGACGACGACCAGTGACGGCCGCCGCTCGTCGCCGACCGCCTGTGCGCGCCGCGAATCGAGCAGCGCGAGCACCATGATGGTTTTGCCGAGTCCCATGTCGTCGGCCAGACATCCGCCGAAGCCGAATTGCCGGAGGAACGAGAACCAGCCGAGCCCTTCGCGCTGATAGGGCCGCAGCGTGCCGGTAAACGTCGGCTCGGGATCGAGCGGAGTGATGTGCGTGAACGTGGCGAGCTCGCGACGAACGCGCGCGAACGTGGAATCGACCTGCACCTCGGCATCCTGCTCGCGTTCCGCCAGCAGGGCATCCACCAGTGCGCCCTGTGCGCGCGAGAACCGGATGCGATCGCCGGTCACGGTGCCCGTGGCGGCGATGGCGGCGTACTGCTGCAGCCACTCCTCGGGGAGCAGGCCCATCGTGCCGTCGTCGAGGCGGATGGTGTTGGCGCCGTCGCGCAGCGCGTCGAGGATTTCGGTGAGCGGCACGAGGTCGGACGCGTACGACACCGTGGCCGTGAGATCGAACCAGTCGGTTCCCGATGTCACGCCGAGCGAGACACTGCCAGGCAGCCGATACCGTGTGCCGTCCACCTGCACACGCCAGCCGTCGGCCATCAGCCCCTGCACGACCGTCGTCACATCGTCGAGATGGACGTAGACGCCACGCTCGTCTTCACCTGCCGGTGAGAGGCCGAAGGCCGCGAGGCGCTCGCGCGCCGCGTCTTCTGCCGATCGGTCGCGATGGATCACGCGTCCGCGCTCGCGGTCGAAGAGGATGTCGGTGTCGGGCGCGGTGTGCACGCGCGTGCCGTCGTACTCGAACGACACGTCGCCGACGAGTGTCTGCGCATCCGCGGTTCGGTGCAGCGAGAGCCACGGCGCCGGCGGCTGCCGCACGTCGATGCCATGGAGCGAGGCCGGCAGTGCTGTCTGCGGTACCGAGGCGCGCGCGAGCAGCCACGCGAGTCGCGCGGCGTCGGACCTGGGAACGACCACCGGTCGCGCCCGCCGCAGTTCCGGCACGAACGCCGTCTGCGCGTCGGCGTCGAACCGCGCGAGCGTGCGGCGCATCGTCACGAGGTTCGTGCCGACGATGAGGAACGGCTCGTCGAGGCGCACGCGCGCGGCATTTCGCCGGAACTCGCCGTCGATCTCGAAGTGCGCGTCGCGTTCGGTCACGAGCAGCTGGAACTGCCACGGTTCGCCGTCGTCCCACGACAGCGGCATCGGGTCGGCGTTTGGCGACGTGCGGATCCACGCGCGCGCCAGCCGGGCAATCTGCGGCAGCAGTTCCTGCGCGAGTGCGCCGGACAGGACGAAGGTTGCGGGCCGCCGGAGGCCGAAATCAATCGACACGGCGAGACGGTCATCGTCGTGGCGGGCGCCGCCGACGAGCAGGGCCAGCCACCGCCGGTCGACGCCTGTCGCAAACGAGATGTCATCAATCGACAGGTCGATGGTCTTTGCCTTCGTCGCGCCTCCACCTTTGATGCGCCGCTGGTGCATCACGGTGACGACCGTGCGCGCCTCGTCGACCGATGATGCGAGATCGATGACGTAGAGCAGCGGGACGTCGGTGAACGGCAGGTCGTCTGGCGGCGGCGCGGTGGCCGATGTCAGGCGATGTTCGATGGCCGCGAGGATTCGATGCGTCGGCGACGCGTCTGCGCCGGTGTCGGTGGTGATTGGAGCGTCGGGAAGCACGTCAGGTGGCCGCATCGGTGGAACTGGCAATTATGACAGCTACCTGCTGTCGCAGGCGGCGGGCTTCACGCCCGC
>CAZVHY010000010.1:5185-40570 GCA_964627115.1 uncultured Solibacteraceae bacterium
GAACTGGCAATTATGACAGCTACCTGCTGTCGCAGGCGGCGGGCTTCACGCCCGCAGGACGTAAAGCCCTGCGGCTACGACAGTCGTGGACACGCGGGCCATCAGTTGCAGTCATGATGATGACGGTACATGATGACGCAATGAGGACCATTGTGGACCTGCCCGGAGACCTGCTCGAAGCGCTCGACGCATATTGCGTGCGGGAGGGGACGTCGCGGGCCGAGGGTGTTCGTCGCGCCGTGGCTGGCCACCTGAAGGCCCAGCGCCGCCCGGCGGTGGAGCGTGCATTCGGGCTGTGGCGCGATCGCCGCGAAGATGCGCTCGACATCGAAGCCAGGCTCCGGGCCGAGTGGGACCGATGACGGCACTGTTCGATACGAACATCCTCATCGACTATCTTGCCGGCCACCCGGCTGCGGACGAGGAACTGCGACGGTACCGGACGCGGCTCATCAGCGTCGTCACGTCGATGGAAGTGCTGGCGGGCGCGAGGAGCGCGGAGGAGGAAGACGTCATCGAGATGTTCCTCCGCGACTTCACGGTCGTGCCGGTCGATCGTGCCGTGGCGCGCGCGGCCGTCGACATCCGGCGCCGCGATCGCGTGCGCCTTCCTGACGCCATCATCCGCGCAGCGGCCGACGTGCACGGCGCGCTGCTGGTCACGCGGAACTCGAAGGACTTCCCGGCCGGCGACCCCGGGGTGCGGATTCCCTACTGATCGGCCGGGCCGCGCTGCCGCTTCCCGCAGGGCGTAAAGCCCTGCGGCTCCGTACGTCCGAGTCCTAGCCTCCGGCGTTCTGCGCCACGAACACGCCCACGCCTGCCAGGTATCCCAGCAGCGCCAGCGGCGCGATGCGCGTGGCGTACCACAGGAAGTTGATGCGTTCGAGCCCCATGGCGGCCACGCCCGCGGCCGATCCGATGATGAGGCAACTGCCGCCGGTGCCCGCGCAGTAGGCGAGCAGCATCCAGAAGCGATCGTCGGTTGGCATCGAGTACATCTCGATGCCCGCGGCAACGAGCGGCACGTTGTCGACGACGGCCGACACGAGGCCGATGATCACCGCGACGACATCTCGATCGGGCACGACGCCGTCGAGCCAGGCCGCGAGCTGGCCGAGCGTGCCTGTGGCCGAGAGCGACCCGACGGCCAGCAGGATGCCGAGGAAGAAGAGGATCGTCGACATGTCGACGCGCTTGAGGACGGCCACGACGCCCGTCGTCGACCTGGTCGCTTCGTCGAGCGTACTGGCCACGAACTCCGAGACGAGCCACAGGATGCTGAGGCTCAGCATCATGCCCATGAAGGGTGGCAGGTGCGTGTAGGCCTTGAAGATCGGCACGCTCAGCAGCCCCGCCAGTCCGAGTCCGAGGAAGAGCATCCGGTGCCAGGTCTGGATGCCGCCATCCTCGCTCGCGTTGCCCGCCGGCACGCGCGCATCGAGTTCTCCGCGAAGCACGCGGCTGAGCACGAGCAGCGGCAGGAGGAGGCAGGCGACACTCGGCAGAAACAGCTCGCGCATCACCGCCACCGTGCTGATCTTGTGTTTGATCCACAACATCGTTGTCGTCACGTCGCCGATGACCGTCCAGGCGCCGCCCGCATTGGCGGCGATGACCACGACGCCGACGAACAGCAACCGCGTGTTGCGGTCGGCGACGATCTTCCGGAGCAGCGAGACCATCACGATGGTCGTGGTGAGGTTGTCGAGGACGGCCGAGACGAAGAACGTCAGCCATCCGACGATCCACAGCAGTTTCACCTTGCTGCGCGACCGGATGCGGTTGGTGACGAGCGAGAATCCCTCGTGCGCGTCGACCAGCTCGACGATGGTCATCGCGCCCATCAGGAAGAAGAGGATGTAGGCCGTTTCGGCGACGAGGTGGAGGAGTTGTCCCTCGACGAGATAACTCCGGACGATCTCGGCGCCCGTGACGCCATCCTGAGCCGCTTCCGCGGCAAACCAGGCCGGCACCTGATCGGCCGGGAGCAGCTGCTGGAAGCCGACGGCATAGAGGGCCCAGCACGCGGCGCCGATGAACAGGGCGGAGGCCGCCTTGTTGACGTTCAGTTGGTGTTCCAGCGCAATCGCCAGATAACCGGCGACGAACACGACGACGATGGCTGTCAGCATGGCAGCACGTCCTCTGGCGGTGCGACGGGAGAGAGTTCCGAGACTCTATGCCAACTTGTGGCGGCCAAGCGAATAAACTGCCTGACACCGAGAACTGAGGATCTGAAGTGCCCATTGCCTACATCGTCATCCCCATTCTGCTGATTGCCGTCGTGCTCGCGGCCGTCTGGCTCGAGCGCTGGAGCGTGCCCGTCATCCTCGTCGCGCTCGGCGCGGGGATCGTGTTCGGCAGCGACGTGCTCAATCTGTGGGCGTTCGACGACGTCATCCTGACGAACGAGGTGGCCAACATGGCCCTCGTGTTCATCCTCTTCCACGGAGGATTCGTCACCAAACGGGCCGACTTCCGCGCGGTCGCGCTGCCGGCCGGCGGGCTGGCGACCTGGGGCGTGCTGCTCACCGCGGGAGTCATGTTCGTCTGTCTGCACTGGGGGTTCGGGTGGTCCACCGAGAAGGCCCTGCTGCTGTCGGTGATCATTTCTTCGACTGACGCGGCCGCCACGTTCTCGATCCTGCGCCGTCAGTCGCTGCCGCGCCGCCTGTCGTCGACGGTCGAAATCGAGAGCGCCGCCAACGACCCGATGGCCATCCTGTTGACGACGGTGGCGGTCTCGAGCCTGGCGTCGGGGACGACGTTCGGCTACATGACGGTGTTGTCGTTCTTCTGGAAATTCGGCGCCGGGCCGGTCATTGGTTTCGTGCTCGCCCGTGGCGCCATCCGGTTGTTCAATCGCCTCACGCCCCAGGATCGCGGCTACTACTACGTGCTGTTCATCGGCACGGTGCTCCTCATGTACGGCCTCGCCGAAGCGGCCCACGCGAGCGGGATGCTGGCGGTCTTCACCGGCGGGTACGTGATGGGCAACAGCTCGTTCGTGCACAAGCAGGGGGTCGTGACCTTCTCGGAGGCGTTCTCGACCATCGCGAACATCGGCATGTTCGTGCTGATGGGGCTGCTCGTCTTTCCGCACCAGTGGTCGGAGCTGTGGCACGACGGTGTGCTGTTGTTCCTGGTGCTCACGTTCATTGCACGACCGCTTGCCGTGTTCGTTGGCACGCTCGGCATGAACTTCGGGTTCACGAACAAGGTCTTCGCGTCGTGGGCCGGCCTGCGCGGAGCTGTGCCGATCGTCCTGGCCACCTACCCGGCCGCCGCCGGGCTGGCGATCGGGAACGAGGTCTTCAACCTGGTGTTCTTCGCCGTCATTCTCTCGATCCTGATCCAGGGATCGTCGCTCGGCGCCGTGGCGAAGGCCCTGAAGCTGTCGGCGCCGGCACGTCCGTCGCCGCTCTTCAATCTCGAACTGTTCACCATGGCCCACAGCGACTACGACCTGATGACGGTCGACATGCCCGACCCGCAGGGCGCCGAGGGGCCGCGCATCCGGGAGTTGAAGCTTCCGGCGGGCGCCGTGATCATCCTCATCACCCGCGGCAGCGAGGTGGTGCTGCCCAAGGGAGAGGCCCGGCTGCTCGGCTGGGACCAGGTGACGGTCCTGGCTCACGCTCCCGACGAAGAGGCCATCCGGACCGTCCTGCTCGAGTCGTTCCAGCAGTATGTCCCGGTCCCTCCGGCCGAGCCGTTGCCCTGAGGGCCTGCGGAAACACGCAGAACCGGCGATTTTCGGCGTATTGCTTGACGATTGTTCCTCAACGGATCAAACTTACCCATCCAGTCAATCGCTGACGGGTTCGCTTCCCAAATCCGGATGTCTGTTCATCGAATTTCCCGCGGCCTCCTCCTCCCCATTGCGGGCCGGCCTCGTCAGGTCGTCGAATCCGGCCCCGCGGTGACACGGGTTGCCCTTCTGGGCAGCGACTATGTCGGTATGCGTCCCACCATGCACGTCGAGGTGGGGGCGCCGGTCGACCGTGGACAGTTGCTGTTCGAGGACAAGAAAACGCCGGGTGTGCGCTTCACCGCGCCTGCCGCCGGCACGGTGACCGCGATCAACCGTGGCGAGCGGAGGGCGTTCGAGTCGATCGTCATCACGCTGTCGGACGACGAGCGCGCGGGCAAGGGACGTCAGGTGACGTTCGAATCCTGGACCGGGCGCCCGGTGAGCACGTTGAACGAAGAGCAGGTCCGCCACCTGCTCATCGAATCCGGGCTCTGGACAACGCTGAGGGGCCGGCCGTACTCGCGCGTTGCCGATCCGGCTGTCCGGCCGCGATCCATTTTCGTCACCGCGATCGACACTGATCCGCTGGCGCCCGACGTGGACGTGGTGGTGCAGGGGCGCGAGGTCGATCTCGAAGCGGGACTCGTTGCGCTCACGAAACTGACCGAAGGGCCGGTGTTCTTCTGCACGTCGGCGTCATCGGCCATTGCCGTGCCGCGCGTCGACCGCGTGCGTCACGAACAGTTCGACGGGCCGCACCCGGCAGGCACGGTCGGTCTGCACATCCACCGGCTCGACCCCGTTGGCCGCAACCGCGTGGTGTGGCACGTGGGCTACCAGAACCTGCTGGCCATCGGCCGTCTGTTCACGACCGGCGAACTCGAGACGCGGCGCGTCATTGCGTTGTCGGGACCGGCGGTGACGGCACCGCGCGTGGTCGAGACCGTCGTTGGGGCGTCGACCGACGAGTTGCTGGCCGGGTCGACCGAACCGGGTAACGTCCGCATCGTGTCGGGATCGGTCCTGAGTGGCCGGAAGGCGAACGGACCCGTACTCGGTTACCTTGGCCGGTTCCACAACCAGGTCTCGGCGCTCGAGGAGGGCACGGTGCGGGAATTCATGGGCTGGGCCGGGCCGGGCTTCGATCGGTTTTCCGTGACCGCGTCGTTCCTGTCGAAACTGCGGCCAGGCGCGCTGTTCCCGATGACGACGTCGACGTACGGATCGCACCGCGCCATCGTGCCGATTGGCGTGTACGAGAAAGTGATGCCGCTCGACATCGAGGCGACGTTCCTGCTCAAGGCCCTGGTGACGAAGGACCTCGAGCGGGCCGAGCAGCTCGGGTGCCTCGAGCTCGACGAGGAAGATCTGGCGCTCTGCACGTTCGTGTGTCCGTCGAAGAACGAATACGGACCGGCGCTGCGCGACGTCCTCACCCTGATGGAGAAGGAAGGCTGATGCTGCGCCGCATCCTCGACAGCCAGGCCCACCTGTTCCACAAGGGCGGCAAGCTCGAACGCTTCTATCCGCTGTACGAAGCGGCCGACACGTTCCTGTACACGCCGGGGGCGGTGACGCCCGGGGCGGCGCACGTGCGCGACAGCCTCGACATGAAGCGCCTGATGTCGATCGTGGTCGTGGCGCTGGCGGGCACGATCTTCATGGCGATGTACAACACGGGGCTGCAGGCGCACCTGGCCATCGAGGCCGGGGCGCTGCCGCTCGACAACTGGCGCACGGCGGCCATGCAGTGGCTCGGCCTGCCGTTCGCGTCTGCGAGTGTCGTCGCCTGTCTCGTTCACGGTGCGTTGTATTTCCTGCCGGTGCTCGTCGTGACGTACGCCGTCGGCGGCGCGTGGGAAGGGCTGTTTGCGCAGGTGCGGCGCCACGAGATCAACGAGGGGTTCCTCGTCACCGGCATGCTGATTCCGCTGACGCTGCCGCCGACGATTCCGCTCTGGCAGGTGGCGCTCGGCACGAGTTTCGGCGTGGTCATCGGCAAGGAAATCTTCGGCGGCACGGGGATGAACATCCTCAATCCGGCGCTGACGGCGCGCGCGTTCCTGTTCTTCGCGTATCCGGCCGAGATTTCGGGCGACGTCTGGCTGGCCGCCGCGCCTGCGGCCAGCGGCGTGCCGGTCGACGGCTTCTCCGGCGCCACCGTGATGGCGACGCTCAGCACGGAGGGCACGGCGGCACTGTCCGGTCTCACCTGGTGGGACGCGTTCATTGGATTCATGCCGGGATCGATGGGGGAGACGTCGACGCTCGCCTGCCTGCTCGGCGCACTTCTGCTCATCGTTACCGGCGTCGGGTCGTGGCGGATCATGGCCGGTGTCGTGATCGGCACGATCGCGATGGCGAGTTTCTTCAACGCCGTCGGATCGACGACCAATCCGTACTTCGCCGTCCCGTTCTGGTGGCACATGGTGCTCGGCGGCTGGGCGTTCGGCACGGTCTACATGGCCACCGATCCGGTCACCGCGTCGCAGAGCAACGCCGGGCGCTGGATCTACGGACTGCTCGTCGGCATCCTGACGGTGACGATCCGTGTCGTCAATCCCGCGTATCCCGAGGGCATGATGCTGGCCATCCTGTTCCTCAACGTGTTCGCGCCGACCATCGACTATTTCGTCGTGCGGTCCAACATCCTACGGAGGCAGCGACGTGCCGCGGCTTAGTCAGAGCACTTATACCGTCGTGTTCGCCGCCGTGGTGTGCGTGATTTGTGCGGTGCTCGTGGCGGGCGCCGCCGTGTCCCTGCGTGATCGGCAGGCCGCCAACGAAGAACTGGACCGGCAGCGGAACGTGCTGCTCGCGGCTGGCGAGATGCGGGCCGGCGAGGTGCTCACGTCCGCGGACGTCTCGGCGCGGTTCGCGGCCTTCGAGGCCGTGGCCGTCGACCTGCAGACGGGGCAGGAGGACGCGTCGTTCGCCGTGGCGGGCTACGATCAGCAGGCCGCGCTGTCGAACCCGCAGACCAGCTACGCCGCGCCGCAGAACCCGGCGCAGGTGACGCGTCTGCCGAACCGCGCGCTGGTCTACAAGCGGCTCGATGCCGACGGCGGGCTCGACATGCTCGTGCTGCCGATCGAGGGCAAGGGCCTCTGGTCGACGATGTACGGGTTTCTCGCGCTCGACAGCGACCTGAGGACGATTCGCGGCCTGACGTTCTATCAGCACGGCGAGACGCCGGGTCTCGGTGGCGAGATCGACAACCCGCGCTGGAAGGCGGCGTGGGTGGGACGCGAGCCGTTCGACGAACGCGGCATGCCGGTGATGCGGGTCATCCGCGGCCGTGCCGGGACGCCTGAGCAGGACCCGCACCGCATGGACGGCATCTCGGGATCGACGATCACCGGTCGCGGCGTCGAACACACGGTCAATTTCTGGCTCGGCGACCACGGGTTCGGTCCCTATCTGAAGACGCTGAAGGGAGGCGCGAGTGGCACCCAAGGCTCGTAACGTCCTGCTCGATCCGCTGTTCAACAACAACCCGATTGCGCTGCAGGTGCTCGGCATCTGCTCGGCGCTGGCCGTGACGACGAAGATGGAGACGTCGGTCGTCATGTCCATCGCCGTCGTCCTGGTCGTGGCGTTCTCGAACTTCTTCATCAGCCTGGTGCGCAACTACACGCCGTCGAGCATCCGGATGATCGTGCAGCTGACGATCATCGCCTCGCTCGTCATCGTGGTCGACCAGATCCTGAAGGCGTTCCTCTTCGACGTCGCGAAACAGTTGTCGGTGTTCGTCGGCCTGATCATCACCAACTGCATCGTCATGGGACGCGCCGAGGCGTTCGCGATGCAGAACCCGCCGAAGCTGAGCTTCATCGACGGCATCGGTAACGGCCTGGGCTACGGCGTCATCCTGATCCTCGTCGGCGCGTTCCGCGAGATCTTCGGATCGGGCACGTTCTTCGGGCAGCCGGTGCTCGCGCTGGCGGCCGAGGGCGGCTGGTACACGCCGAACGGCCTGATGGTGCTCGCGCCGGGCGCCTTTTTCCTGATTGGCCTGTTCATCTGGGCGCTGCGCGCGTGGAAGCCCGAACAGGTCGAAGCCCCGGAGGCCTGAGATGGTCGAGCATTACCTCGGTCTGCTGGTCAAATCGATCTTCGTCGAGAACATGGCCCTGGCGTTCTTCCTGGGCATGTGCTCGTTTCTCGCCGTCTCGAAGAAGGTGGAAACCGCGCTCGGACTCGGCGCGGCGGTGGTCGTCGTTCAGGTGTTGACGGTGCCGCTGAACAACCTCGTGTACCACTACCTGCTGAAGGAAGGCGCGCTGGCCTGGATCAGCCCGGCGATGGCGACGCAGGACCTGACGTTCCTCGGCTTTCTCACCTACATCGGCATCATCGCCGCGGTCGTGCAGGTCGTCGAGATGGTGCTCGAACGCCACGCGCCGGCGCTGTACGGCACGCTCGGCATCTTCCTGCCGCTCATTGCCGTGAACTGCGCGATCTTCGGCGGCACGCTCTTCATGGTCGAGCGGTCCTACACGTTCGGTGAGAGCGTCGTGTACGGCATCGGGTCTGGCAGCGGCTGGGCACTGGCGATCATCGCGCTCGCGTCGATCCGCGAGAAGATGCGCTACAGCAACGTGCCCGAGGGCCTGCGCGGCCTCGGCATGACCTTCCTGGTCACGGGACTGATGGCGATCGGCTTCATGGCGTTCGCGGGGATCCAGCTGTGATCACGACGATTGTCGTCGGCGTCGGGATGTTCACGGGCATCATCCTGTCGCTCGTGGGCCTGCTGCTGGTGGCGCGCGGCAAACTCGTCGCGAGCGGCGACGTGAAGATCGTCGTCAACGACGACGAGGCGAAGGCCATCCAGACCAACGCCGGCGGCACGCTGCTCGGCACGCTGGCCTCCTGCGGCCTGTTCATTCCATCGGCCTGCGGCGGCAAGGGCACGTGCGGCGTCTGCAAGGTGAAGGTGCACGAGGGTGGCGGTTCGCTGCTGCCGACCGAGCGCAGCCACGTCTCGCGCGGGGAAGAGCGCGAGGGCGTGCGGCTGAGCTGTCAGGTGAAGGTCAAGAACGACATGCGGATTGAAGTGCCGCATGAAGTGTTCGACGTGCGCAAGTGGGAGTGCACCGTCCGGTCGAACGACAACGTGGCGACGTTCATCAAGGAGCTCGTGCTCGAACTGCCGAAGGGCGAGACGGTGCCGTTCCGCGCCGGAGGGTACATCCAGATCGAGTGCCCGCCGCACGTCGTGAAGTACGAGGACTTCGCGGTCGAACCCGAGTACCGGGGCGACTGGGACAAGTTCAACATGTGGCGGTACGTCTCGAAGGTGGAGGAGGGCGTCTCGCGCGCCTACTCCATGGCGAACTACCCCGAAGAGCACGACATCATCATGCTCAACGTGCGTATTGCGTCGCCGCCGCCGCGCGCGGCCGCGGACGTGCCGCCGGGCATCATGTCGTCCTACATCTTCAACCTGAAGCCGGGCGACAAGGTGACGATCTCCGGTCCGTTCGGCGAGTTCTTCGCCAAGGACACGAAGGCCGAGATGATGTTCATCGGCGGTGGCGCCGGCATGGCGCCGATGCGGTCGCACATCTTCGACCAGTTCCGGCGCCTGAAGACCGATCGCAAGGTGACGTTCTGGTACGGCGCGCGCAGCCTGCGCGAGGCGTTCTACATCGAGGACTTCGACTCGATTCAACGCGACTTCCCGAACTTCAAGTGGCACCTCGCGCTGTCCGAGCCGCAGCCCGAGGACAACTGGACCGGCTACACCGGCTTCATCCATCAGGTCGTGCTCGAGCAGTACCTGAAGAACCACCCGGCGCCCGAGGACATCGAGTACTACCTGTGCGGCCCGCCCGCCATGCTCGCGGCCTGCGGGAAGATGCTGGCCGACCTCGGTGTCGAGCGCGAGAACATCCTGTTCGACGACTTCGGCTGAGATGCGGCTGACCCTCGTCGTCTTCCTGTGCGCGACCGTCCTGGCGTCGTGCGCGGGGCCCGCGCCCGTCCGCCGGACCGTGGAGTTCAGCGGGCCGTCGATGGGGACGACCTGGACGGTGAAGGTCGTCACCGGCGCCGACGGGCTCACGGGCGACGAGAGTCGCGCGGTCGATCGCGGTATTCGCGACGAGCTGGCCCGCATCGATCGGTTGATGTCGACGTGGAGTCCCGAGTCCGAACTGTCGCGCTTCAACGCGTCGTCGAGCCTCGAACCCTTCCCGGTCGCACCCGAGACGTTCGACGTCTTCCAATGGTCCGCGCGGATCTGGAGCGAAACCGAGGGCGTCTTCGACCCGACACTCGGGCCGCTCATCGATGCGTGGGGCTTCGGCGCCGACAAGTCGGTGCCCACGCCTGACGACGAGACGGTGGAGCGGCTGCGGACGTCGGTCGGGATGGCGCTCATCGAGCTCGATCCCGATGGCCGCTGGGTGCGCAAGCGCGCGCCCGGCGTGGGGTGTGAGTTCGCGGGGATCGCGCCCGGGTACGCCGCCGACAAGCTGGCCGCGCAGCTCGAGGCCCGCGGCCTGACGGATTTCCTGATCGACGTCAGCGGTGAACTGGTCGCGCGCGGGCGCAACGAACACGGAATCGCGTGGCAGGTGGGCGTGGAGCGGCCGCAGGCCGGGGCCGAGGGGCGGCAGGCCGTGCGCGTGGTGCCGTTGACGGACCAGGCCATGGCGACGTCGGGCGACTATCGTAATTTCCGCGAGGTGAACGGCGTGCGGTACTCGCACACGCTCGATCCGCGGACCGGCCGGCCCGTGGCGCACGCGTTGGCCTCGGTGACCGTCGTCGATGCCCTCGCCGTGCGTGCTGACGCGCTGGCCACCGCGCTCATCGTGCTCGGCCCGGACGAGGGGATGGCGTACGCCGAACGGCACGCCACGGCCGTCCTCTTCCTGATCCGCCAGCCGGATGGTAGTTTCGAGGAGCGGCGGTCGCCGGCCTTCGAGACCCTCATGGCCGGCAGCACCGGCGCCGGGAAGGTGGGCCCATGACAACACTCGTGCTGCTGACCATCGTGGTGATGGCCCTGGCCATGGCCGGCATGGCGGTGGGGGTGCTGTTCTCGAACAAGTGCCTGCGCGGATCGTGCGGCGGTCCCGAAGTGCTCGATGCCGACGGCGACCCGCTCTCGTGCGACACCTGTCCGCTCAAGGACAAGGCGCAGGCGGGGTGAGGGGCATTCAGACGTTGCGCCACCCCGACCCGGGGCACTAGAATCAGGCGGTTTCGACGATCTTTCGCGACGGAGAAGACACATGTCCGGCCATTCGAAGTGGCACACCATCAAGCACAAGAAGGGCGCGGCCGACGCGAAGCGCGGCAAGATTTTCACGCGCATCATCAAGGAGCTCTCGATTGCCGCGCGTAACGGCGGCGGCGACCCCGACTCCAACCCCCGGCTGCGCACCATCATCGCGGACGCCAAGGCGGTCAACATGCCCGCCGACAACATCAAGCGCGCCATCCGCCGCGGCACGGGTGAAGAAGAAGGCGTCTCGTACGAGGAGGTCACCTACGAGGGCTACGGTCCTGGTGGTGCCGCCGTCATCATCGAGACGATGACCGACAACCGGAACCGGACGGTCGGCGAGCTTCGCCACACGCTCTCGAAGTACGGCGGGAACCTCGGCGAAGCCAACAGCGTGGCCTGGATGTTCGACCGCAAGAGCCTGATCACGCTCGCCAAGGAGAAGGCGGGCGAAGACACGCTGATGGAAGCCGTGCTCAACGCGGGCGCCGACGATCTGAAGGACCAGGACGGCACCTGGGAGATCCTCTCGCCCATCGACGCGCACCAGGCGGTCGTCGACGCGGTGAAGGCGCTCGGTGTGGAGCCGGACTCGGCGCAGATCGCGATGCTGCCGCAGAACTACATCAAGCTCGAGGGCAAGACCGCGCAGCAGATGCTGAAGCTGATGGACCTGCTCGAAGAACACGACGACACGAAGAACGTCTGGTCCAACTTCGACGTCGAGGAACAGGAGATCGAGGCCTCGCTGGCGTGAGGATCTTCGGGATCGATCCCGGCTCGGTTCGCACCGGCTACGGCTGTGTCGATACCGATGGCGGCCGCCACCGGTTCGTCGCCTGTGGAGCGCTGTCGACGCCGGCCGGGACCCCGCTTCCCGAACGCCTGCTGGCCGTCCACGCCGGTTTGTCCGAGGCGCTCGCCAGCGCCGCCCCCGACTGCGTGGCCATCGAAAACCTCTTTCACGCCCGCAACGCCCGCAGCGCCTTGACGCTCGGGCACGCGCGCGGCGTGGCCGTGCTGGCCGCGGTGCAGAAGGGGCTGCCGGTGGTCGAATACACACCCGCGGAAATCAAGATGTCGGTCGTCGGGTACGGCCGCGCCGAGAAGGCGCAGGTGCAGCACATGATCATGCTGCTGCTCGGCCTCGACACGGCGCCCACGCCGTACGACGCGTCCGACGCGCTGGCCGTCGCGCTCTGCCACGCCCATCTCAGCCACGGCCTTCCGGTCGCCTCCGCCCGCCAGCCGCGGCACCTGCGCAGCTGGCGTCACGCGAAGGTCGAACAGCTCGGCAGGCGCCAGGTCCCGTGATTGCGCGGCTGACAGGCACGCTGGTCGACAAGCAGGTCCAGCGCATCGTCATCGACGTGTCGGGCGTCGGCTACGAAGTGCAGGTGCCGCTCTCGACGTTCTATGCGGCCGGCGACATCGGCGCGCGCGTGGCGCTGCGCATCCACACACACGTACGCGAGGACGCGCTGCAGCTGTTCGGTTTCGCCACGCCGCTCGAGCAGGAGCTGTTCGAACGGCTCATCACGGTGAGCGGTATCGGCCCGAAGCTCGCGCTGGCCGTGCTGTCGGGGATCGAGAGCGGCGACCTGGTGAAGGCCATTCGCGCCGGCGACGTCGCGCGCCTGACGCGCACGCCGGGCGTTGGCCGCAAGACCGCCGAGCGCCTCATCGTCGAGCTCAAGGACCGCATGCCGAAGGATGATGGTGCCGGCGGCGCGGCGGAACCGACGAGCGCACCGGCGTCGGTGCGCGACGACGTCCTGTCGGCGCTCCTCAACCTCGGTTACCAGCGGCAGCACGTCGAGAAGGCTGTCGATCGCGTGCTCGAGCGCGACGACTCCGGCGACTTCGAAACCGTGCTCCGCCAGATTCTCCGGGAGCTGGCGCGCGCATGACGGATCCACGTATCGTCGCTGGCTCGCGCGTGGATGACGACGCGCAGTTCGAGACCGGACTCCGGCCGCGGACGCTGCGCGACTACATCGGCCAGCCGCGACTGCGCGAGAACCTGAACGTGTCGATTGCCGCCGCGCGTCAGCGTGGCGAAGCGCTCGATCACGTGCTGCTGTACGGGCCGCCCGGGCTCGGCAAGACCACGCTCGCCAACGTCATCGCCAACGAGCTTGGCGCGCCGCTGCGCACGACGTCCGGGCCGGTGCTCGAAACCAAGGGCGATCTCGCCGCCATCCTCAGCAGCCTCCAGCCGCGCGACGTGCTGTTCATCGACGAGATCCACCGCATGAGCGCGGTCGTCGAAGAGACGCTGTATCCGGCGATGGAGGACTACGAGATCGACATCATGATCGGCCAGGGGCCGGGCGCGCGATCGGTGCGCATGCCGCTGCACCCGTTCACGCTCGTCGGCGCCACGACACGCGCGGGGCTGCTGACCTCGCCGCTCCGCGCGCGGTTCGGCATCGTGCACCGCCTCGAGTTCTACGGCGAAGAGGACCTGACCACGATCGTGCGGCGATCGGCGGGCATCCTCGGCGTCGGCATCGCCGACGACGCGTCGGTGGAAATCGCGCGCCGGTCGCGCGGCACGCCGCGCATTGCCAACCGGCTGCTGCGTCGCGTGCGCGATTTTGCGGAAGTGCGCGCCGACGGGCAGATCACGGCGGGTGTCTGTCACGATGCGCTGGCGCTGATGGAGGTCGACGCGCACGGCTTCGACGAATCGGACCGCCGGCTGCTGCGCACGATCATCGACAAGTTCGGCGGCGGGCCTGTGGGACTCGGGAGTCTCGCGGCCGCCATTGGTGAGGAGAAAGACGCGATCGAGGACATCTACGAGCCGTTCCTCATCCAGATCGGCTTCCTCGATCGCACGCCGCGCGGCCGTGTCGCCACGGCGCGCGCGTACGACTACTTCGGGCTCATCGCCCCGCGAAAGGATCAGTTGTGGTGAACGCGCTCAGGCGAGTGAAGATCTCGGGTCTCGGCACGTACGTGCCGCCCCATCTGCTGACCAACGCCGATCTCGAGAAGATGGTCGAGACGACCGACGAGTGGATCCTCCAGCGCACGGGTATCCGCGAGCGGCACATCGTCGAGCCGGGGCAGGGCACGTCCGACATTGCCGAGCCGGCCGCGCGCGCCGCGCTCGCCGAAGCCGGCATCACGCCCGACGACATCGGGTTCATCGTCGTCGGCACGACGACGCCCGACACGATCTTCCCGAGCACCGCGTGCCGGCTGCAGGCGAAGATCGGCGCGTCGAAGGCGTGGGGCTACGATCTGGGCGCCGCCTGTTCGGGCTTCACGTACTCGTTGACCGCGGGCTGGTCGATGGTGGCCACGGGCGCCGTCGAGCACGCGCTCGTCGTGGGCGCCGACGTGATGTCGAGCATCATCGATTACACCGATCGATCGACGTGCATCCTCTTCGGCGACGGCGCCGGCGCGGCGGTGCTCTCGCCGGCACGTGAGGACGAGCCGGGCATCATCGACTTCATGCACGAGATCGATGGCAATGGCGGTGAAGCGCTGTGTATGCCGGCCGGCGGCAGCCGGAAGCCGGCGTCGTACGAGACGGTCGACCAGCGGCTGCACTACGTGAAGCAGGACGGCCAGACCGTCTTCAAGTTTGCCGTGAAGAAGAACGAGGAGATGGCGCTGCGCATGCTCGAGCGCAATCAGCTCAGCGGCACGGACCTCGACCTCTACTGTTCGCACCAGGCCAATCGCCGCATCATCGAGGCCACGGCCTCTCGCCTCGGCCTCGGCCCCGACAAGTTCATCATCAACCTCGATCGCTACGGCAACACCACAGCGGCGACGATCCCCCTCGCCCTGGCCGACGCGCGCGCCGACGGACGCCTGCAGAAGGGCGATCTCGTCATGCTCGCCTCGGTCGGCGCCGGCTTCACGGCGGGCAGCGTGCTGCTGCGGTGGAGTCTGTAGGCAGGCGGTAAGGCTGCAAGGCTGCAAGGCTACGAGACTGCAAGGCTGCGAAGCCTGGCGTCATGGAGCCCCGGACCTTCAGGTCCGGGGAACGCCCCCGCGCGTTTTCCTCTTCCCTTCCACAAGACTGTGGAATAAGAATAGAAACAACAGACATTTCTGTGGTTCTACGGGTTCTGGGGGGGCTCGCGAATGGCGCCGCACGCCGTTCCGTACAGTTTTCGCCGTTTCTTCGGCATTCTGGTAGGGGCATTGTTTGCCACCGGGGTGGCTGCCGCGCCGCCACCGGCCGTGGACTGCGCGTTGCCCGCCGCGCTGTCTACCCCCGTCCCGGCGAACGTGCGCGTCGCCGGTTCGGCCCTGCTCTCTGAGCTGACAGAACTTGCCGCGCGGTCGCGCGTCGTGCGCGACATGCTCGAGGAAATCGGGGCCTCGCCGCGTGCGTTGGTGGCCGTGCGGGCAGACGCGGAGGCGCTGCGCAGCGCGAGCCACCACGGTTTGTCGACCGCGGGCTTGTCGGACGGCGTGCTGGTCGTCCAGGTCCGCGTGGGTGATGGCGACCGCGCCTCGAGGCATCGTCAGATCGTGCTCGCCCATGAGCTTGCCCACGTGGTGGAGTTCGTGTCGCTGCCGCGGCTGCCCGCGCGAGAGCTCGCCAACCTGCTGACGTCCCGCGAAGGGCACCACACGCCGTGGTCGTCGTCCATGCGCATCGAGACGCCGTTCGCGCGCGCGGTGGAACAGGCCGTGAGCGACGAACTGCGCGCCGGTCAGCCGTCGGCCGACGGCGTCTTCCACGACCTCGCCACGCGGCACCGCGTTGGGGCAACCGGCGCCAGCCGTCTGGTCGCGTGCGCCGCGCCCCTGCGCGCGGCGCGCTAGGACGGAAGAGAGCGCCAGCGCCGTTGGCGACGGCTGCGAGCGCCACCGAACATGCGAAGACGAGGCTGAGCTGGTGACCGAACGCGTGTGGCCGGCCTACGGCACGCGTGCGACGCTGGCGCGAAGCCATCGCGTCTGCCACCAGTGCGCCGTGGCCGCCAGTGCGACACGCTGGGCGTTGCCGTCGTGCCACGGCGCCCCCGAACGGTGGTCCATCGTCATGGCACGCAGCGCCGGGCCATCCCACAGCTCGCTCCGGACGAAGTCCGGCTCGTTCACCATGTCCCGGATCCAGGCGCCCAGCGCGCCGTTCAGCCACTCGGCCACCGGGGCGTTGTAGCCGAGTTTGTCCCGGCGTTGCCGGATCCGATCGGGCAGCAGGCCGTGCATGGCGTCGCGGAGCAGGCGTTTCGTGTATCGGCCGCCGGCCTTGCTGTCGTCCGGCACCGAGAAGGCGAAACACACCAGGCGCCAGTCCAGGAGCGGCATGCGCACCTCGACACCGTGTCCCATCGCGTGCGCGTCGAAGTTGCGCAGGATGCGTGGCAGCGACACGTCGTGGAAGCTGCGATACAACGCGCCGGTGAGCGGCCCGAGCGCGTCGATGGCCTCGTCGTCGGCGCGTGCGGCATCGCCGGCGGGCGTTCGGGCCGATGAGTGCTGCTCGATCGCATCGAGCAGAAAACGCGTGCGACCGCGCGACATGGGCAGCGCGCGCAGCACCGGCAGGACGCCTGGTGCGACGCTGGCGGCGAAGAGCGCGACATCCGCCAGGTCGAGGCGGGATCCGCGCCCCCGCATGCCTCGCCACGTGGCGAGCAGGTCGAGCGTGCGCCGCGGCGCCGTCAGCAACCCGCGGCCGCGCGCGAGCGCCGACAGCACGTGGACGTCGTATCCGCCCAGCAGCTCGTCGCCGCCATGGCCGTCGATGGAAATGACGGCGCCCGCGCGCCGCATTTCGCGATAGAGCGTCCAGGCGCCAATGCCGTAGAGCCCCCCGATCTCTTCGAACTGATAGAGGAACGCGTCGACGTCCGCGTGTACGTCGCCGGCCGACATCGACTGCACGACGGTGGCGACGCCGGCATGTCCTGCGGCGAGTTCCGCGTCGGCAATCTCGTCCTGCGATGTCCCGGTGAACCCGGCAATGAACGCGCGCCGCCACTCGGGCGCCTGTCGCGTCGTCCGGGCCTGCGCCTCGGCCGCCGCCATCGACACGAGCACCGACGACGAGTCGAGTCCGCCACTGAGCGATGTCGCAACGGGCACGTCGGCGCGCAATCGCATCCGGCACGCGTCGAACAGCAGCGCGCGGAACGCGTCTGCCTGCGCCGCACGGCCGCGCGGCACGTCGACGAGATGATCGAGCGTGCGCCACCAGCGCCAGTGGCGGCTGGCCGTTGGCGTCACCTCCAGGCAGTGGCCGGGCGGCACGCGCGTCACCCCGCGCAGCAGCACGCCGTCGCTGAAATTGCCGTTCAGTCTGGCCGTGATGACGGCCGTGTCGGCATCGGGCTCGAAGCCGTCGAGGTGCAGGAACGCCTTCAGCTCCGATGCAAAGGCGAATCGGTTGCCGGGAAGGTGCGCCACGTACAGCGGCTTGACCCCGAAACGATCGCGCGACAGGAACAGGCGCCGATCCTGCGCGTCCCAGATGGCGAACGCCCACATGCCATTGAAGCGGGGCAGGCACGCTGCACCCCAGCGTTCGAAGGCCGCCAGGACGACTTCGGTATCGCCATCGCTGCGGAACCTGACGCCGTGGCTTTCGAGTTCGGCCCGCAGCTCGAGAAAGTTGTACACCTCACCGTTGTAGGTGATGTGATAGCGGCCGCTCGACGACCGCATGGGCTGTGCCGAGGCGTCGCTCCGATCGAGAATCGCCAGCCGCCGGTGCGCCAGCGCAAGGCGCCCTGCGTCGAAGGCGGCGATGCCTTCACCGTCGGGCCCGCGATGCGCAAGTGCGCGGATGAAGCGTCTGGTGGTGGCGTCGCCGATGGGTGGTCCGTCAGGCTGCCAGATTCCCGCGATACCGCACATGCGCGCCGGTCATTATGTCGCAGCGCCGGTCGCCGTGTTGCGCGATCGGGAACCGCGCTACTTCGGCAGCGTGAACGCCACGATCGCATCGGAGATACGCCGCGAGAAACGCCCGCCGCCGCCCGCGGCGATCGCCACGAACTGACGCCCGGTCTTTGCGCCGCGGTAGGTGATGGGCGTGGCATGTCCACTCGCGGGCAGTTCGCCCTGCCAGAGCTCGCGACCTGTCTCGACGTCGAACGCGCGCAAGCGGCTGTCGTTCGTGCTGCCGATGAACACCACGCCGCCGGCCGTGACGATGGCGCCGCCGAGGTTGGGCGTGCCGGTTCCCGTGATGCCGAGATCGGCCAGCTGCGGCGCATTGCCAAGTGGCACCTGCCACGCGATCTCGCCGGTCGAAAGATCCACGGCATTGAGCTGTCCCCACGGCGGTTGCTGACACGGCAGTTGCCGGCTGTCCCAGAAGCGTCCGTACGCACCGAACGGACCCGATCGCGTGTACGGCAGTTCGGCGCGTCCATCGGCCGTCGGGGCGAGCAGCCCGATGGCGCCCACTTCGTTCGTGTTGACGATGAGATACGACCGCGCCGGATCGACGGCGCCGCCCGACCACGTGGCGCCGCCGAGTGTGCCAGGAAACCAGAGCGTCACGTCCAGGCCGGCAGGTGTGTAGAGCCCGCCGCTGGTCTTCACCTGCGCGAAGATGGCTTCGCACTCAGCGCGCGATTCGGGCGTGACGGTGGTGAGGTCGGCCGCCGTGATCGGCGTCGTGCGCGCAATCGGCGCCGGCTTCAATGGAAATGGCTGCGTCGGCCACGCCGCTTCGCCCGAGACCGGGCTCGCCGGCACCGGCCGCTCCTCGATGCCGAAGACCGGCTCACCGGTTTCGCGATCGAACACGAACACGAGGCCCATCTTCGTGACCTGGATCACCATCGGTATCACGCGTCCTTCGCGACGGATGTCGGCCAGGATCGGCTGCGCCGGCGGATCGTAGTCCCAGAGGTCGTGGTGCACGAGCTGCTGGTGCCATCGTCGTTCGCCGGTGGCGGCGTCGAGGGCGACGAGCGCGTTGCCGAACAGATTCGCGCCGTGACGGTCGCCGCCGTAGAAATCGTAGGACGGCGATCCGATCGGCAGGAACACGAGTCCACGCTCGCGGTCCACCGACATCGACGTCCAGACGTTTACGCCCGTCCGCCGCTGCCAGGCGTCGTCGGGCCATGTGTCGTGTCCGAGCTCGCCGGGCCGCGGCACGGTGTGGAAGCGCCACACTTCACGTCCGGTGCGCGTGTCGAGTCCGCGAACGTCGCCGGCAGGCCCGCGCGGCGTGCCTTCGGGCGCAAGCGCGCCGACGATGACGATGTCGCGAAAGATGACTGGCGGCGACGTCATGGCGTACGCCTCGCCGGGACGAGCGTCGGCGCCGGCGCGGAGATCGAGCGCGCCGCCGGCTCCGAATGACGGAACCGGCGCGCCCGTCGCCGCATCCAGTGCGAGGAGCCGGCCATCACAGGTTCCCGAGAAGACCACGCGATCGGGGACGGTTCCGTCGCGCGCGACCGGTTCCCACAACGCCACGCCGCGATGTGGTGCGTAGCAGCGCGTCGACACGCCGGCCTGCGGATCGTGTCGCCACAGCTCTGCGCCCGTATCGCCATCGAGGGCGATGACGATGCTGGAAGGTGTGGTGACGTACAGCACGCCGTTGGCGAAGACGGGACGCACCTGCACGCTCTCGACGGAGCCGGCGGGCTCCGGGCCGCGACCGCCGCTGAAGTCGCCGGAGTGATACGTCCAGGCCGGCTCGAGCGATGCGACGTTCTCCCGCGTGATCGTCGTCAGATCGGAGAAGCGCGCGCTGTCGTCGGCATGCGGGGCCACGTCAGTAGCGCCGCGCGTGCACGCAACGACGGCGATGGCACCGAGGAGGGCGATGAGCCGTGCGATGAACGGCATCGTCTACGGCCGCAGCGTGTCCAGATACGCCACGACATCGCGGATTTCCCGCGGGCTGAGCGACAACTGCGCCGGCGGCATCGGCGACGGCGCCTGCTCCTTCGTGACAACGTCCGACGTCGCCACGCGTCTTGGTTGATCCCCACCGTCGTCGACGACGAGCGTCGTCGACGTTTCTTCCACCAGCCGCCCGGTGATGGTCTGGCCCGATCGCAACGTCAGTCCGACGATGCCGAACCCGGGCGCGATGCGCGCGCTCGGGTCGAGCAGGGCCGTGAGCAGATCCTCGCGCGAGAGGCGCGACCCGACGCCCGCCAGGTTCGGCCCGGCGTCCGCGCCGGGCGCCCCGATCGCGTGGCACTGGCTGCACTGAGCCGCGGCGCTGAGCGCCACGCGGCGGCCGGCGACCGCATCCCCGCCGTGCAGCAGTTCGCCGTTGCTGGCAACGACATCGCCATCCGGACGCGCAGCGTCGTATCGCGCCGCACTGCTGCGCACCTCGGGCGACCGGCTCGCGCGCGCGGTTTCGATCACTTCGAGCTGCACCTCGGCTGCCACGTTGCCGGACGCGAGACGGTCCACCAGGCTTGCGAGCATGCGTGCCGCCTCCGGCGTGTCGAGCTGGCCGAGTGTGGTGACGGCGCGCTGTCGCTCCACGGTCGCGCCCGTCTCGATCGCCGTGCGCAGCATGTCGACCGTCGTACTTGCGGGCAGGCGAAGCGCCGGCAGGAGCTCCAGCGCGGTCATCCGCACTTCCGCCGCGCTGTCGGCCAGCGCGGTCGACACGGCGGTCTCCACACCGTCAATTCCGACGACCTGCAGTGCACGCAACGCGGCCATCCGCACCTGCGGCGACGCGTCGCCACGAACGCGCGCGAGCAACGCCGGCTTCGCCGTGGCGATGTTCAACCGGGCCACGGCGCCGATGACGGCAATCTTGAGCGCGGGATCGCCGGTCTCGAGCACGGGCGAGATCAGCCGCTCGACGGCGTCCCTGGCGGCGCTCGCGTCGCGCTCGAGCGCGGGGCCGTGATACCAGCCGTCCACGCGATCGAGTGGAGACGGGCGCGCCCAGACGCCAAGCGCGTCGACAGCCTCGACGCGCGTCACCATGGCTGCTCTCGACGAGAGCGCGAACGACGCGAGACGATCAGCCGCCTCGGACGTGCCCACGCGAAGGTTCGCATTCACGGCCCGGCGGATCAGCGCTTCGGTGGAGAATCGCCCGTCCTCGATCACCCGCGCCAGCGCAGACAGCACGGCTTCCACGCCGCCATCGTCATTGATCGCCCTGGCGGCTTCAGTGACGACGTATTCGTCGGCGTCGGCGAGGAACCGGGCCAGCTCGGGACTTTTCATGCGACGCAGCGCGACAACGGCGGCGATGCGCAACGCGCGAGAAGGACTCGTCGACAGCGCCGCAACCGGCTCCGCCGCGCCGATGCGCGCCAGCGCGACCGTGCCCGCGTGCCGCAGGTACACGTCGCGGTCGTCGTTGGCGTCGAGCATCGAGATGAGCGGCGCCACGGCGTTGCGATGCGCGAGACGTCCCAGCGCTTCGGCCGCGAAGAAGCGCGGTCGAGGCGCGGGATCGCGCAGTAGTTCCACCAGCGCGTCGCCCGCGGGTTTGTAGCGGACGTCTCCCAGCATCTTGGCCGCCTGCGCGCGCACCTCTGGATCGGCCGCCCGCAGGAATGGCATCAGGGATGCGGCATGGTGTGCGTCCGATCGCGCGAGCTGCGCCACGCCCCACAGACCGTGCAGTGGCGCGAGTCCGGCGCTGGCGGCATCGGCATCGGCGTCGACGACGCCGAGCAGCGTCGCGGCGTCTGCGCGCTTTACCAGCTCGAACTGTGCGCTGAGCCGCACGCGCATGTCGACGTGCGCGAGCAGGCGTCGAAGATCCGCGGTGGATCGATCGGCCGGAGAGCCTGCCAGCAGCGCCGCAGTCTCCGGGCGGCCGCGGTCCTTCGCGCCATCCGCGACGTCGAGCGTCCAGATCCGCCCCTGATTCTTCGTGCCCCACCCCGCGATCCAGTCGGCGACGTACAACGCACCGTCGGGCCCGAACTTCAAGCCGGTGGCGAGCACGCCCGTGAGCGCGACCGTGCTCTGCCCGAGCTCGAATCCCGCGCCGTTTGGTGTCAGCTCGAACGCCGTGATCTTCGAGTTCGCACGCGAGCCGGTGAAGTCCGCGACGAAGAAATGGCGGCGCCATCGATCCGACAGCGCCGTCCCAGGGTTGTACGCCAGGCCTGCAGGTCCACCGTCATACGCGGCGACCGGCGGCGTGAACCACGCCGCCTGCGTCTCGAACCGCGGCTTGAACATCCCCTCGTCCATCCACACGCGGTACGTGTTGTTGTCGGGATCGGTGTACTTGCCGAACTGCCAGTTGATGCGCCAGCCGCTGTCCTGACCGCTGGTGAGGTAGACGATGCGTTCGTTCTCGCCCGCGTGGTCGCCGTCGTTGTCGACGCTTACCATGTTGCCGTGTTCGTCGAACGCGAACTCGTGCACGTTGCGGAGGCCGGTGGCGAACACCTCGAAGTCGCTGCCGTCCGGATTGGTGCGGACGATCGAGCCCCGGTTGCGGTAGTCCCACCGGCGCCCGTCGCGGTCGACGACGTTCAGGCCGACGTCGCCGATCGACCAGTAGAGGCGTCCGTCAGGACCCATCGTCACGCCCGACATCCCGTGTCCGCCGTAACCGATGTGCACGTGGAACCCGCTGGCGATCGCCTGTTTCGTGTCGGCGATGCCGTCACCGTTGTCGTCGCGCACCCGCCACAGGTCGGGGGAGACGGCGACGTACATGTCCTGCCCGTCGACGAGCAGTCCTCCCGCCACGTCGGTCGCCTCGGTCCGGAAGTCTTCGAGCAGGACGGTTGAACGATCGGCGCGGCCGTCGCCATCCGTGTCTTCGATGCGCGAAACGCGTTCCTTCTTTGTCAGCAGATCGCGCGAGTCGTGCGAGCCATCTTCGTTGACGTCGTCGAGCCACGTGTTCTGCGCGCTCTGCGACGGCGTCAGCGTCCGGCGCAGGAAGTCGAGCCGATCGTCGACCGTGCGGAAGGTCAGCGACGTCTTCATCCAGTCGCGGTGCTGGCGGATGTCGACGTCGGGACTGCGGCGGCGTCCGGTCTGCGTGACGTACAGCCGGCCCTGCCCGTCGATGTCGATCGCGATGGGATCGTAGAGCAGCGACTCGTCCGCCCAGAGCTGGAACTCCAGCCCGTTGGAGAGTTTCACGCCAGCTTCGCCCCGAACCTTCGCCGCATGCTCAGCGACTTCAGCGGCCCCACGCTGGATGACGTCTGGCGTCACGGGTTCGACGGGGACGATTGGGGAAGACGCCGACGTGCGATCCTGCGCGCTGCGCCGTACCTCCGGCGCCGGTGTTCCATCATCCTGCAGTCGATTGACCGTCCACAGCAGGCCTCGCGTCACCAGATCGAGATAGACCGGGTCGGCAATCATCTCGGTGTTGTGGCCGAGTGTCGTGACGAACACGCGCGCCTTGCCGTGCACGTTCGTCCAGATGAGCGGATGGTATCGCTCGGATTCGACGCTGTACGACTGCGCCAGCGGCGTCAGCCCCGGCCAGGTTCGCTCCAGTTCGTACAGCTCCTCGCGCGTGGTCACCCACGGCTGCGGGACGCCGCGCATGATCGGGTGATCGCGCGCGACGGTCTCGACGGTCAGCGGTCGCTGGGCATCGTGACGCATGCTGAACGCGCCCATCAGTTCGCCCCACGCTCTCGACTCCGACCGGCGATAGCTGTGCACCGCGCCGTGCAGGATCACGGCGCCGACGCCGCTGTCGCGGTGCGCGGCGGCGAGACGTTCGATCCAGGCCACGTCGACGACGAACGAGAACGACATGTTGTAGAGGACGACGTCGAAGTCGCGCGTCCAGTCCGTGTTCCGGTGCCGTTCGATCAACACCTCTGTGGACGTGCCGGCGCTGTGATCGATCGTCCACTCGATGTTGACGTCGCGCGCCACGGCCGGCGGCAGAATCGCTTCCTGCTTCACGAACTCGTGAAAGCCGCCGCCCGTGACGTAGAGGGCGCGGATGGGCCGAGGCGCGTCACTCGTCTGGCCCTGCCGCGCATCGGCAGCGAGCGTGACGGCGACGACCGACGCGCAGAGGGCGGTCAGCAGCCATGTCTTTGTTGGAGAGGTCATGTACAGATCCGTTCGTTGATTCGAGCGCGCGTGTTCAGCGACAGACCGCGGCGGTTGCGATCGCCATGGGCCGACACAAGGTCGGCCCCTACGCTGGCCGTCGTCGGTCGGGCCCTACGCTGGTCGTCGTAGGGCCCGACCTTGTGTCGGCCCGCACCAATCAACGTTGGCCCCGATTGCAGGTTCCTCTCGCCTGTCGCACCTCGCACCATGGCACCTCGCACCATGGCACCGTCACCGCTCGATCGCCAGATACCCCTGTCGCGCGCGGATGTTGTGGCCGCCGCCGGGGCCGACCAGTTCGACGCGCAGTTCGCGCCATCTGCCGTCGCCGAGTGGACGATCCGGGAGATAGCTGAGCAGGTAGCCGCTCGACAGGTCGCGGACGATGTCGGTGAACTGGCCGCCGAGCGTCTCCATCCGCGGCGCGAACCAGGCGCCGCCGCCCGTCTCTTCCGCAATGCGCGCCAGTTGCGCGAGCGGACTGCCGGGTGCCGGTGCCACGGCCCCGACAACGAGATAGAGCACCGCGTCGGACGCCTGCAGCGCCTGACGCACCGTCTGCACCGACGCGCGGCTCGCGACGTCGTCGCCGTCGGTGAAGGCCACGATCGCGCGCGGCGCGGGCTGCGCGCGCAGCAGGCCGGCCGCGCGGATCAGGCTGTCGTACAGCGCCGTGTCGCCCCAGGGGCGCAACTGCCCGAGCGCCTGCTGCCGCGTGTCGGCATCGGCGCCCGGGGGCGTGAGCACGAAGAAACTCTCGTTGAAGCCGGCGAGTGAGACCGCATCGCCGGGCCGTACGGCGTCGAGGAAACGTGATGCCGCGCGCTGGAGATCCATCAGCTTCGGCCGCATGCTCGCGCTCATGTCGAGCGCGAGCACGACGCTGGCCGGCACACCGTCGCTCGAGATCGACATCACTCGCTGCGGACGTCCATCCTCGTAGATCTGGAAGCGGCTGGCGTCGAGTCCCTGCACGAACGAGCCGCGCGTGTTCATGACGCGGACCGGCACGAGGATGGCGTCTGCCGACGCGCCAAACGTCAGGCCGCGCGGGCTCGTCCGCCGTGTGGTGACGAGCCGCCCGCCACCGTCGAGATCGGCCACCACGCGCACGGTGCGCGGCTCGGCGCGGCCGCCCGCATCCCACTGACACCTGAACGGACGCTCGTGCGCGTCGCAGACGGCCTGTCCGTCGACGAAGAACGTCACCCGCCGCACGGATGTCGACGCCGGACGCACGTCCGCTTCGAGTGACGACGGGCCCGACAGCACGGCGCGCGCCTCCGGCTGCAGAATGACGAGCGCCGCGTCGGGCGACTGGGCCGGCAACGGCGCCGGCAGGAACGACAAGGCAGCGGCGAGGACAGGCAGTACTCGCGTCATCGTGGCATCTCCCCCGGGGACGGAGGAGAGAATATCCCGGTCGACACCAGATGCAAGAGGTACGCTTCGACGCGCTCGAGGGTGAGCGATCGCGGCCAGGCGGCGAACGCGTCCCAGTCGTCGAGCCATGCCGGGCGCGAGTGATCGAGCCAGTCCTGCAGCGCCATGGGGAGCAGGGTGGGCACGAGGGCGGCGTCGAGATCGAGTGCGGCCAGCAGTTCGGCCAGGCGCACGGACACGTCGAGTGGACGAAGCGCCTGCACGCCCAGGCGGCGGCCGCGCATCTGGTCGTTGGTGACCGCGCGCGCACCGAGCAGACAGAGACATCCATCGACGAGCCGGCTCGAGCCCGACCACTGCGTGGGCAGGCCGGGATGGAGCTGTTCATTCATGCCGAGCGTGGCGAGCTCGGTCACGCTCAACTGGCGCAGCGATTCGCGATGGCCGCGCGACACGTCCCAGGCCATCGTGTTGATGCGCCAGCCGTCGATCCGCGCGTGGCGCAGCGCTGCCCGCAACGCGCCTTCGTCGGGCGGCGTGTCGATCCACGCGTCGACGAGTCCACGGCCCGCAGCGATATCGCCCGCCAGTGTGGGAGGCAGGCCGGCCGGCGCGCGGCGATCGGCCACGACGAGCTGTTCGACCAGGCCGCGGCGCGTCGGATCGTCGATCGCGCCCGGGACGGGCAGCGTCTCGGAAGGCACGCGCACGAGCTGCGAACCGGCCAGCGCAACGTCCACACCGAGGTACGCGCCGATGAGCCGCGTGCCGCCACCGAGGCCGTAGTCGAGCGGAAACTGCCACGCGAGATCGCGCCACCCGCGGTTGGACCCGGCCGGGACACCTCGCGGCTGCTCGAGGCTGTGACGCGTCCAGGCGTCGGGATAGAGGATGGACTCGGTCGTTGGCGCCACGGCCAGCGCGTAGATCAGCGACGAGAGGACGGACTCGGTCAGCGCGTCGAGTGCGGCGCCGACGACCGGGAGGTTCTCGGTCAGGCGGCCCCCCGTGGTGCCGCCGATCGACTGAATCATGCGCGCGAAGTCGCGCACGCGCCGATCGTCGCGGTGATCGATCTGTGCGATGGCCGACGCCAGCCGTTCGAGACGGACCACGATCGCGCGCGTGGCGGCCGGCGGCGACTCGCGCGCGGCGCTCGCCTCGGTGAGGACCTCGCGCAGCTCGACGACGTGGTGGAGTTGCGGCCCGGTTCGCGCGCGCCGGATGGCCAGGGCCGTCTGGTACGACGCGCCCGCATCGTCGACCGCATAGGCCAGTCCTTCCCACGTGAAGACATGACGACGTCCGCCACGCGGCGTGGTGGCCGCTTCCAGAAACGCCTCTTCCAGGGCCGCGCCAGACACGTTCCCGGACACGAGCGCGGGCAGCAGGTGATCGTGGAACCATCCGGCCACCGCACCTGTGGTGCTGTCCGCGTCGATGGGCGCCACGGCGATCCACGCACGCACGAGCGCGTCGATGCGGCTCTCGGGCAACTGCGCGCGGCGCTGTATCTGTTCGAGCAGGCCGAGTCCGATCTGCCATCGGGCGAGCGCGGGCCGTACGCGCGCTTCGCTGCCGCTGTACGTGACGCGCCGCGCCGCACGAGCGGCCTCGCCGAAGATCGCGGGATCGTGCACGCCAATCCGCTCCAGCGTGAACATGAGCGATGGCATCTCGAGCACGCCGCCCAGGGCGGCGATCACGTCCAGTGCCGCTTCTCGCGGCGCGCCGGCCAATTGCCGCTGAGCGAAGCGGAGCGCGGCGAAACGCAGCCGCGCCGCATCCGGGTTGGCGAAGACCCACTCGAACATCCAGCGCGCGTCAGCCGGGCGATCCGTGACGTCAGTCGACGTTGGCGGTGCCGTTGACCAGTCTGCCTGTCGCGTGACCGCATCGAACGTGGCCGGCCACCACGAGGGGCCGATCGTGCCGTCGTCGCGTGCATCGAGGATGAGCAGCGCGAGCGCGCCATCGAACGGCGGCCGATGGAACGGCCGCGTGTCGATGCGCCATGTCGGTTCGACCGCCGCGAAGCGCGAATAGATCGCCGTGACGGCCTGCGCGCGATCGCCGGCTGGAAGCTGCGACATCAGCACGAACCGCTGCGTGGCGGTGGGCAGGTGCGCCACGGTGTCGTAGAACCAGGCGAGACGTCCGCCGTCGCGCGTGAGCAGCGCGCGCACGAACGCGTCGGCGTCCGCCGGATCGGCGCCGGCGAGCGACTGCCAGAGGGCCCTGTCATCGGCGCCGCCCGGTGTGACGACACCCTCGTCGCCGATGCGCAGGCCCGCGGCGAACGCGGCGAACGCCGCGCTGGCCGTGCCGTTGTTGACGATGTCGCGCAGCAGCGCGGGCCGGCCGGCGAAATCGGCCAGCGTGCCTGCGTCGAGGCTCATCAGTCCGTGGTAGGTGAGCATCGCGCCGCGACTGCGGAGCATCGAGACGAGCAGCGGCGTGTTGCCGCGGCCGAGCGTCGCCTGCCAGAACGCGGGCAACGGCAGCGGGAGCGGCGAGACGGGGTCCTGGGACGTGACGGTTGCGAGGTGCCGTTCGAATCGATCGGCCGCGGCGCGGAGATCCGTGTTGGCGTACCGCCGCACGACGTCGACGAGCAGGCTCGAGTCGAGCCGGCCTTCCGCATCGCCCAGCACCAGTACGTCGCGTGCCGCAGCGACACCGCCGGGCAGCGGCAGTTCGCCCCAGGTCGTCGCGGGCTGCGCGAGCGCCGGCCGTGCTACGCACAGCCACGCCATCGCCGCGCACACCACCACGCCGGACCGTCCGAACGCCGCCAGAGCCCGCCCTGTCATGAGAGGCGACATGATAACGGACGGGGGGCTGCGGGCGACCGACGACCGGCTACCGGCCACCGTGGGCTGCACGGCGGCGCGGCGGCGGGAACGCGGCGTGGGCGGCGGGTGGTCGGTATGGGCCGACACGAGGTCGGCCCCTACATTTGTCTTGCCCTCAACACCGCCGACGAATGTCTGTCGAGCGGCCACGACGTGCCCGCGGCGACGGCCGGAGCGGGGCAGCGGTCGAGGCTGTCGAGCACACACTCCCACGATCCACCGGCGTGATCGGGCAGCACGAACGGCACGTCGAAAGGCGCGGCGTTGAGGAGGATCAGGATCGTGTCGCCTCCGACGGCTTCGCCCTGCGCGTTGCGTTCGCCGATGTTGTCGCCGTCGAGCAGGATGCCGATCGTGCGGTTCGACGGATCCTGCCAGTCCGGCGATGTCATCTCCGATCCGTCGGCCCGCAGCCACAACACGTCGGCGGCGTCGGGCTGCCGGCCGTTGAGGAACGTGCGCCGGCGAAGCACGGGATGCGCGGCCCGCAGCGCCACGATCTGCCGCGTGAACGTGAGCATCGCCTCGGCATCGTCATCGAACGCCCAGGGCGTCCAGGACAACGGCGAGTCCTGACAGTACGCGTTGTTGTTGCCGTCCTGCGTGCGCCGCATCTCGTCGCCGCCCGAGATCATCGGCACGCCAACCGACGTGAGCAGCGTGATCAGGAAGTTGCGCTGCTGCCGTCGCCGCAGTGCGAGCACGTCTGGATCATTGGTCGATCCTTCGACGCCGCAGTTCCAGCTGAGGTTGTGTGGATCGCCGTCGCGATTCTGCTCGCCGTTGGCCTCGTTGTGCTTGTCGTTGTAGCTGACCAGATCGGCAAGCGTGAACCCATCGTGGCTCGTCACGAAGTTGATGCTCGCGTGTGGCTGCCGGCCCGACGATCCGTAGAGGTCGCTGCTGCCCGACAGCCGCGTGGCCAGTTCCGGCAGCACGCCCGCATCGCCGCGCCAGAACCGCCGCACGGTGTCGCGGTAGCGGCCGTTCCACTCGGTCCATCCCGGCGGGAAATTGCCCACCTGATAGCCGCCTTCGCCAACGTCCCACGGCTCGGCGATCAGCTTCACGCGCGAGACCACGGGATCCTGCGCGATGACGTCGAAGAACGCCGACAGTCGATCCACCGCGTGCAGTTCGCGCGCGAGTGCGGCCGCGAGATCGAAGCGGAACCCGTCGACGTGCATTTCCTGCACCCAGTAGCGCAGGCTGTCCATCATCAGCTTCAGGACGATGGGCGATTGCATGTTGAGCGTGTTGCCCGTGCCGGTGAAGTCCTGGTAGCGCGCCGCGCGGCCGGGCAGCAGCCGGTAGTACACGCGGTTGTCGATGCCGCGGAACGACAGCGTCGGGCCGAGGTGGTCGCTTTCCGCGGTGTGGTTGTAGACGACGTCGAGAATCACCTCGAGCCCGGCATCGTGCAGCGCGCGCACCATCTGCTTGAACTCGTGGACGCCACCGGTCGAGGCCGTCTTGCGGGCATACCGGTGATCGGGCGCGAAGAACGACAGGGTGTTGTAGCCCCAGTAGTTGGTCAGGCCCTGCTGCACCAGCCGCCACTCGTCGACGTGTTCGTGCACGGGCATCAGTTCCACCGCGGTGACGCCGAGCGACTTCAGGTGGGCGATGGCCGGCGCGGAGGCGAGGCCCAGGTACGTGCCGCGCTCGTCGGGTGGAATCTGTTCGTTCAGCGCAGTGAAACCTTTCACGTGCAGTTCGTAGATGACTGTCTCGTGCCACGGCGTGCGCGGCGGCGCATCGGCGCCCCAGTCGAACGTTTCGCTGACCACGCGGCCGAGCGGCGCGTACGGCGCGCTGTCGCTCGTATCGGCCGCGCCATCCGGATCCCCCTCGCGGAACCCGAACAGCGACGGATGCCACTGCATGGCCCGCCCGATGGCGCGCGCGTAGGGATCGAGCAGGACCTTCGCGTGATTGAAGCGATGGCCCTCGGCCGGGCTCCAGCGTCCGTACACGCGATATCCGTACAGTTGCCCGGGACGCACGTCCGGGAGGTACGCGTGCCAGACCATATCGGTGCGATCGACGAGCGGGATGCGCACGCGCTCGGCCGTCGACGCCGGATCGTCGAACAGGCACAGCTCGACGCGTGTCGCATGTTCGGAGTAGATGGCGAAATTGACGCCCGACCCATCCCAGGTCGCGCCGAGCGGATACGGAGAGCCTGGCCACGCACGCACGGGGGACAGAGTAATTCAGGTGCCACGGTGCGAGGTGCGAGGGTGCCAGGGTGCGAGGGTGCCACGGTGCGAGGGTGCCACGGTGCGAGGGTGCGTGTCCTCAGTGTCCCGTTCCTCGCACCTCGCACCTCGCACCCTCGCACCCTGGGACCTCGCACCCTCGCACCTCGCACCTGTCGTACCCTGTCCCCGTGTTCTCCCTTCTCTGGCTGCGTCGTCTGGCGACGCTGCTCGATGCGCGGTTCCGGGTTCCGGGTACCAACATCCGCTTCGGGCTGGATCCGATCCTCTCGCTGGTCCCGGGCATTGGCGATCTGGCGAGCCCGGCATTTGCCGTCGCGCTGCTCGTGCAGGCGGTCTATCAAGGCGTGCCGCGCGTCATCGTCGTGCGGATGCTCCTCAATGCGCTGATCGACGCGTTGATTGGCGCGATCCCGGTTGTGGGTGTGGTCGGCGACATCTTCTACCGCGCGAACCTGCGCAACCTCGCGCTGCTCGAGCGCTACGCCACGCCCGGCGTCGTGCCCACGCGCGGCGATCGTGTGTTCGTGCTCGTGGCGGCCGGCATTTTCGGTCTCGTCCTCCTCGTACCGGTGGCCATCGCGCTGTGGCTGACGTGGCTCGTGTGGACGACGCTGTCGACAAGGCCGATCGTGTAATGACATCGGTCGCCGACTTCGATTTCGATCTGCCCGCGTCGCTCATTGCGCAGGCGCCGCGTCCGCGCGGGACGTCGCGGCTGCTCGTGGTCGACCGCCAGGCGCAGTCGTGGCGTGAGCACACGGTGGCCGATCTGCCGCGGCTGCTCTCGCCGGGTGACTGTCTCGTGGCCAACGACACGCGCGTCTTCCCGGCGCGGCTCATCGGTCGCCGCGATCCGAGCGGCGGCGCGGCGGAGTGTTTCCTGCTCGAACGCCAGGGCGATCGCGAGTGGCTCGCACTCGTGCACCCCGGCCAGAAACTCAAGCCGGGCGCACGACTCGTCTTCGAGGACGCCGATCGCGCGCCCGGCATCCGTATTCACGCGGTCGTGCGCGAACGGTATGGATTCGGACGACGGCTCGTGGAACTGGACGTGGAGCGTGACGCGGCTGCGCGGCTGCACGGCGGCACGGCGGCGGGACGCGACATTGACGACGCGGTCGACAAGCTGGGGCACGTGCCGCTGCCGCCGTACATTCATCGCGCGGATGAGGCGTCGGACCTCGAGCGGTATCAGACCGTGTTCGCCCGCACGCGGGGATCGGTGGCCGCGCCAACCGCGGGCCTGCACCTGACTGACGACATCATCGCCGCGGCGAGGTCTTCCGGCCTTGGCTGGGCGACGATTACGCATCACGTCGGATACGGGACGTTCAAGCCGGTGCGTGTCGAGACCGTGGAGGAACACACGGTCGACCCCGAGTCGTACGAGATCGGCGCCGACGCGGCGGCTGCCATCGCCACCGCCAGGCGCGAGGGGCGCCGCATCGTGGCGATCGGTACCACCACGACCCGCGCGCTCGAAAGCGCAGCCTCTGCCGATCGGATCGTACAGGTCGGCTGCGGCGCGACCGACCTGTTCATCCGGCCTGCTTACGACTTCAAGGTCGTCGATGCGCTCATGACGAACTTCCACCTGCCGAAGTCGTCATTGCTCATGCTCGTGGCCGCGTTCGCGGGCCGTGAACTCACGCTGGCCGCCTACCGCCACGCGGTGGCCAACGACTTCCGGTTCTACAGCTATGGGGATGCGATGCTGATCACGTAGCGGCTCAGGCCGAAGGCCCGAACCGCTACGCGATCAGCAAGGCTGGGAGGCTGCAGCCTTGGAGGCGGCTACGAGGCGACAGGGCCGCGCGGCGGCCACTATGCACGCTTACGCCGTCAGCCGCGATGCGTCGCCGGCGAATGGTGACGCCGTGTGTGAGGGGGCAGGCCGGGCCAAATGTCCGTTGCAGCGATCTGTTATGCGTCGCGGAGCCTCGCCTTCCAGTAATCGGGTTTGCGCCTCATTGGCGCTACGGCCACGACGTAGATCCCGTTCTCGTCGTGCAAGTACACCAGGGAAAACTTGAATGTCCGGTCGATGACGCGGCGTGTCTTGAACTTGTACGGCGGCCACTGCTCCGGTGTCTCGGCGGCCTGCACTTCGGCTTTGTGGACTGCCTTGTCGTAGCGTTCTGCGAGGCGGGTACTGACGTCGGAGTAGTAGACGACCTGGCGCAGGAACTCGTCGCGAGCCGCCGGGTGATACTGGACGGCTCTCACCGGCGGATCAGGCGGCGCGCTTCGGCGTGAACATCCTCGGACGCGATCAGTGTGACCGCTCCAGACTCGATCTCGGCAACTCGACGCTCGATCTCGCGGTCCCAGGCTTCCTCAGCCTCGACATCTGGCTCGCCTTCCAGGGAGTCCAGGAGTTCTTCCGCGAGACGTGCGCGATCCTCAGCAGATAGGGTCTTGGCACGGGCGGACAGCTCTTCGACCAAGGTAGACATAGCAACCTCCGGTTACGGTAGTCGTAGTTTACAGCGGTGGTGTGGCTGCAGCCTCCCAGCCTTCTGTTATCATTCTTCGGTTACGCCGGTGTAGCTCAGCTGGTTAGAGCATGCGGCTCATATCCGCAGGGTCCGGGGTTCAAGTCCCTGCACCGGCACCATCTTCGAAGGCTGGAAGGCGACGGGCGGGAAGGAGGCTGGAAGGCCTCCCCGCCTCCCAGTCTCCTCCCAGCCTGCAGCCTCCCAGCCTCCCATGTCCCGCCTCGCGCATCGCGTCCTCGAGGCCGTTCACGACGATGAGTTGTGGCGCGCCGGGGACCGCGTGGCCGTGGCCGTGTCGGGCGGCGCTGACTCGGTGGCGCTCGTCCGCCTCCTGGCGGCACTCGCGTCGCGCTATCCGTGGACGCTCGCGGGACTGATTCACGTACACCACGGTCTTCGGGGAGCTGACGCCGATGGCGATGCGGACTTCTGCCGCGCCCTGGCCGCCGGCCTGAACCTGCCCATCGAGGTCGTGCACGTCGACGTGCGCGCGGCCATGGCCGCGTCGCGCCGGTCGCTCGAGGCGACGGCGCGCACGCTGCGTTACGAGGCATTCGAGACCGCGGCGCAGGTGCTTGACGCCTCGGTCGTGGCCACGGGACACACAGCCGACGACCAGGCCGAAACCGTGCTCCTGCGGCTCCTGCGCGGCGCCTCGCTGCGCGGTGTTGCCGGCATCCGGCGCCGGCGCGGGCGATACGCGCGGCCGCTCCTCGGTCTGCGGCGCGCCGAACTTCGTGCGTATCTCGAGGCCCTGCCGCAGGCGTGGCGGGAAGACGCGTCGAACCTCGATGAGACCCTGCCGCGCAATCGCCTGCGCCAGACGCTGCTGCCGGTGGTCGAGCGCGACTGGCCCGGCGCCGTGCCCGCGCTCGCGCGGTTCGCGCACCTGGCGTCCGACGACGACCGGCTGCTGGCGAGGATGGCCGGGCAGGCTTCGGCAGATGTGATCCGTACAGGCGCTGACGGGGTCGAATTGATCGGGGCGCGTCTGGTCGCCCTGCCCGATGCACTGGCGCGCCGCGTCGTGCGTCACGCGCTCGATCTCGCGGGAGGATCGGCCACGTTTGCCGATGTCGAACGTGTCCGCCGGCTCGCGGACGCCGGACGACCCGACGCCCGCGTCGATCTGCACGGTCTGGTGGCCGACCGCACGCCTGAGTCCGTCAGGCTGCGCCGGCCCGGGCCCACTGATGCGCCGTTTACCGGGGAGCTGCGGCTCGAGATTCCCGGTGACGTGCGAATTGTTGAAACCGGAGCTGTCCTACAGGCGTCCTTTGTTAGAGGTCCCGATCGTCCAGCGGTGTCGGCCGGGTGGGACGGCCTCGTGGCGTTGCAGGACGCCACGGTGAGCCGGCCGCTCACCGTGCGGGCGCGCCGGCCGGGCGACCGGATGACGCCACTCGGGGCGCCCGGCAGCCGCTCGCTGCAGGACCTGTTCGTGGACCGGAAGCTGCCTCGCGCCTGGCGCTCCCGGTGGCCCGTGGTCGTCGATGCCGAGGGGCAGATTGTGTGGGTGCCGGGGTTGGCCGTGAGCGAACGCTGTCGCGTCCGGACGCCCGAGGCCGGCATGGTAATCTTGGAATTCAAGAAGGGAACACCGTGAGTTCAACCCTCAAGAGTCTCCTGTTCTGGATGACGCTGGTCGTCGTGTTGGCGCTGATCTGGCAATTCGTCGGCGCCGTGCAGAACACCGGCACGCGCATCACCTTTTCGGAGTTCCTGACGAGAGTCGATCAGAAGGAAGTCCAGGAGGTCACGTTCAAGGGGTACGAGATTCGTGGCAAGTATGTGGGACTGGCCACCGACGGGGCGCCGAAGAACTTCAGCACCCATATGCCCCCGACCTATGAGGGCCTGGCGAACCGGCTGACGAACATGGGCGTGCTCATCTCGGCCGAGCCCGAATCGGCCGGCGCGTGGACGACCATCCTGCTGTCGTGGGCGCCCATCCTGCTGATCATCGCGTTCTGGATTTTCATGATGCGGCAGATGCAGAGCGGCGGGAACAAGGCCCTGTCGTTCGGCAAGAGCCGGGCGAAGCTCTCGTCGAGCTCGCAGAAGAAGGTCACGTTCCGCGACGTGGCCGGCGCCGACGAAGCCAAGGAAGAGCTCCAGGAGATCATCGAGTTCCTGCGCGAGCCGCAGAAGTTCCAGAAGCTCGGCGGCCGTATCCCGAAGGGCGTGCTGCTGATGGGATCGCCTGGCACGGGCAAAACCCTGCTCGCGCGCGCGGTGGCCGGCGAGGCCAACGTCCCGTTCTTCTCGATCAGCGGCTCGGACTTCGTCGAGATGTTCGTCGGCGTCGGCGCCTCGCGTGTGCGCGACCTGTTCGAACAGGGCAAGAAGAACGCGCCGTGCATCGTCTTCATCGATGAAATCGACGCGGTCGGCCGTCATCGCGGCGCGGGCCTCGTCGTGCCCGCCGCCGAGG
>CAZVHY010000011.1:0-2132 GCA_964627115.1 uncultured Solibacteraceae bacterium
ACACTCGTCGACGACAGCACGATGGCGTGCAGACTCGATCTGGTCGAGAGCTCGCTCGAGTGTCTCTCCGGCAACTTGCGGCGGTCCCGACTCACGGCCGAACGAGGTCTCCATCGTGCGATGAGCACGGAGTTCTCCAAGTACGTTCTCAGCTTCTCTACCAATTTGGCGGTTGTCGCACTCTATGGCGGAAGGAATGCGCAAGCCAGACGCGAACTCGAACGCATAGTCTCCTCGACGTCAGAATTGACGTACGTCAAGTTCGGAGCGCTGGACACACTCGCTCAAGTCGAGCTGTACGATGCTCAATTGGAGAAGTGCGCCTGGATCATCCAGAGCTGTCATGACGTCGCCGCAACCGATCGTCTCCCCTCCCGCTCCTGGAACGACTTCGCCCACCAGGTCACGCGCTGCAGCTATCACGAGCGGCTCGAAGACTGGGAGCACGTCCTCGCCATTGTCGGTGAAACCGCACCAGAGGTGGAGCGGCGGCAGTATCGGGCCGTCCACACGGCGCTGCTCTGCGCACGGGCCCGCGCGCTGGCGCATCTGCATGAGCATGACGAGGCCGAGCGGGTCCTCGCGTCCGCCGTCAAGGCGTGTCCGCGCAGTGCGGTCGATCCGCTGATCGTCCTCGAAGCGTCGAAGGGACTCTGCGCCACGCTCCAGGGAGACGCGCGCAGCGGCGCCCTGCACTTCGATCGCGCGGTGGCCGGATGTCAGGCCATCGGTCACCGCTATCACGAGAAGTGGATCGAAACCGTCCGTGCGCGCGCCACACGACGCGAACAGGTCGCGGTGAGTCGTCACCTCGCCCTCGACAGCACCGACGCCGCGCTCGTGCTCAACGACGTCGCCACCATCCTCAGCGCCGGCCACTCCATCGACTTGATGGCGCACCGGATCGTGTCGGTGATCGAAGGCACGGACCTGCGCTCACGCCTTACGGTCGACGGCGAGGGCGACTGCGAATACCAGGCAGACCCGTCCGCCTCGTGGGAGGCCACGTCGGATGGCAGCCTGCAGATTCGACTCCGCGGATCGGACCGGCGGATCGACGTCCGCGTGGGTCCGGTCCGCTCCATCGAAGAGTTCTCCTTCCTCAAGAGCCTGGCCGACGTCGTCAAGGCCGGCGTGCACCGCACCGTGGACACCGAGCACGACGAGGGCGGCGAGAACCTGTGGCCCCTGGCCGCCGCCTCGGCGGGCGACGATGCGGTGTTCCGATCGCCGCGGATGATCGAGCTGCTGAAGGTGGCCACGCGGCTCGCCAGCACCGATCTGCCGGTGCTCATCACCGGCGAGACCGGCACCGGCAAGGAAATCTTCGCGCGCCTCATCCACGAGAACAGTCGCGTCAAGCGCGGACCGTTCGTACCGTTCAACTGCGCCACGGTGCCGCGCGATCTCGTCGAGAGCCAGCTGTTCGGCTACCGGCGCGGCGCCTTCACGGGCGCAAGCGAATCGTTCGCCGGCCTGATCCGTTCAGCCGAACGCGGCACGCTGTTCCTTGATGAAGTGGGCGACCTCGAACTCTCGGCACAGCCGAAGCTGCTGCGGTTCCTCGAGAGTGGCGAAATTCAGCCGCTCGGCGAGCTTCGTCCTTGCCGCGTGCCGGTGCGTCTCGTCGCGGCGACCAACGCCAACCTCCACACACTCGCGCGCGAGGGCCGCTTCCGCCAGGACCTGCTCTACCGCCTCGGCGTCACCGTGCTCGCGCTGCCGCCGCTGCGCGAACGCAAGGACGAAATCCCGGCGCTCGCGTCGTTCTTCCTCGCGAAGTCTGTTGCCGAGTGCGGACGGACCGGCGTGCGGCTCGCCGACGACTTCGTGGCCGCGCTGCTGCTCTACGACTGGCCGGGCAACATCCGCGAGCTCGCCAACGAAATCCGCCGCGCGGTCGCGCTCGCCGACGATAACGCCGTACTCGGCGCGCACGACCTGGCGCCCCACATCGCGCGACTCTGGCGCGCGCGCGGTGGCGCCGAGGTTGCGGTGCCGGCCGCGCCCGGCATCCACGTCCGCCTCGATCAAACGCTCGCGCAGGCCGTCAGCGATCTCGAGGAACGCTTCATCGCACACGCCCTCGAGTCGACAGGCGGCCGCGTGGCGGAAGCCGCCCAACTGCTCGG
>CAZVHY010000011.1:2232-18643 GCA_964627115.1 uncultured Solibacteraceae bacterium
CAGCGGCGCTCTGCGCACCGCATGGGCGAGAACGACGCGTGGCTCGTGGCCACGGCCGAGACGATCGACGCCGATGTCGTCGGCGCCGATCGACCGGCATTCGCGCGCCTGGGGAACAGATACCTGCCGTTCAGGCAGGGGGGACGCCTCGTCCCCGCGACGTTCTGTTTACGGCGCCGCCGGCGCGACGAGATCAACCCGCTGATCGAGCATCACGCGCAGGATGGTGCCGGCCGGCAGTTCGACATCGGTACCATCGGTGGCGGCAATCGTGCCGCCGCCCCCCACCAGCACACCCAGCAGCGCGCCGCGGCCGCCGCCGAAGATGCCGCCGAGAATGGCGCCAGCCACCGCGCCGGCGCCAATGCGACGCGTATCCTCCCCCATCTTGCCGTCGATGGCTTCCGTCACGGCCGCGCGCAGGCGATACGAGCGGTTGTCGATACGCAGTTCGTCGAACGAGAGCGTCAGGCTGCCGCGACGATCGACACGCCCGGCCGGACGCACGGAACTGACGAAGCCGCGCATCAGCGATCCGGCCGGCACCACCACCGTGCCGTTCACGCTGTAGTCGAGCACCGTCGTGGCCTCGAACCGCTGCTCCACCTTGGCCGTGCCCGAATTCAACGGCGTCTGCAGCCGGACGTCGAACTCCGTCCCGACCGCGATGCTCGACAGCGACGGCGGCTCGGGTTCACCCAGCACAGGCTGCGCCGACACCTTCTGTCCTTCCGCCCGCACACGCAATGTCTCGAGACGATCGCGCAACGTGGCGTACTCGTCGCGCGTCACACTCCCCTCGCGGCGCATCTTCACGCGCAGATACGTCACCTCGTCGCGCAGATCGGCCAGCGTGGCCGTCACCTCGGACGCGAGCGTCGCGTCGGTCTGGCGCAGCGCGTCGAGCCGGCCACCGATCTCGTCGGCCGTCGTCTCGAGCCTCGTGATGTCGGCCGCCGTGACCACGGCCTGCGCGAACGCGCCCGTGGCGACCGCCAGCGCCATTCCAAGCAACAGTGACAATCGAATCGATCGCATGGATGCCTCCCCTGGTCATTTTATCCGGGCCGGCCCCTACGTCTGCCTTCGGGCGGACACGGGGGGCCGCCCCCGCGACCCGCCTGCGGGCGGTCCGCCCACACGGCCCGCCTTCGGGCGGGCGTCCGACCATGGCATCATGATTCGGATGTCCCAGCCGCTCCGCCTCCATCGCACCGTCCCGGTCCTCGTCGGCCACGTCCAGGTCGGCGGCGGCGCCCCCGTGGTCGTCCAGAGCATGACGATGACCGACACGGCAGATGCGGCGTCCACGGCGCAGCAGTGTGTGGAACTGGCGGAGGCGGGCTCGGAGCTCGTGCGCGTCACGGTCAATACGCCGGAAGCCGCCGCGGCCATCCCCGAGATCAAGCAGCGCATGATCGACGCCGGGTGTCGCGCGCCGCTCATCGGCGACTTCCACTACAACGGCCACCTGCTGCTCACGCGCTTCCCGGACACCGCGCGCGCGCTCGACAAGTACCGCATCAACCCCGGCAACGTCGGCACCGGCAAACGGCGCGATGAGCAGTTCACCACCATCTGCAAGGTGGCGGTCGACCACGGCAAGCCGGTCCGCATCGGCGTCAACGGCGGCTCGCTGAACCAGGAACTGGTCATGGCGCGGATGCAGGAGAACACGGACCGCCATCTCGGCCTGACCTCCGATGAGATCATCAACGAGTGCATGGTGCTCTCGGCGTTGCAGTCGACCGACCTGGCGCTCGAAGCCGGACTGACGCGCAACCAGATCATCATCTCGTGCAAGCTCTCGCGTCCGCGCGATCTCGTCGCGGTCTATCGCGATCTGTCGAGGAAAACGTCGCAGCCGCTGCACCTCGGCCTGACCGAGGCCGGCATGGGCATCAAGGGCCTCGTCTGGTCCGCGGCGGCGCTGTCGATGCTGCTCAGCGAAGGGGTCGGGGACACGATCCGTGTGTCGCTCACGCCACGTCCGGGAGGCGATCGGCGAGAGGAGGTCTACGCCGCGTGCGAAGTGCTCCAGGCACTCGGCCTGCGTTCGTTTTCACCGTCGATCACCGCGTGCCCTGGCTGTGGACGCACCACGTCCACCACGTTCCAGTCGCTGGCCGAACGCGTGCAGACCTACGTCCGCACGATGATGCCTATCTGGAAGGAAACGCACCCTGGCGTCGAAGCCATGACGGTTGCCGTCATGGGCTGCGTCGTCAACGGTCCCGGTGAATCGAAGGCCGCCAACATCGGCATCTCGCTGCCGGGCACGGGCGAAGCGCCGAACTGCCCCGTCTTCGTCGACGGCCAGCACACGACGACACTGCGCGGCACGTACGACGAACTGGCGGTCGCGTTCCAGAGCCTGATCGACGAGTACGTGGAGCGCACGTATCGTCAGCCGATTACCACATAGTTCGTGCGCGCAATGGCGCGCGCATTCAACGGAGGAATCAGATGAAACGCCTGTCCCGCCTGGGTGTCCTGGCTGTGGCGCTGTTGGTCGCCGCGCCGATCGTTCACGCCGACGTCAAGACCCGCGAGAAAACCACGTTCACGCTCGAGGGGTTCCTCGGCGGCGTCGTGCGCGTGTTCGGCGGACGCGCCGCGCGCGAGGGCGTCGAGTCGACCGTGGCGGTGAAAGGCCATCGCAAGGCCACGCTCAACGACACGACCGGAGAGATCGTCGATCTCGGTGAAGAGAAGGTCTACACGATCGACGTGCGTCGCCGCGAGTATCGCGTCAAGACGTTCGCCGAGCTGCGCGCCGAGTTCGAGAAGGCCAAGGCCGACGCGGAGAAGCAGGCGCAGAACGCCAAGCCCGAAGATCGCGAGCAGATGGATCAGGCCGGGCGCGAGCTCGAGTTCGACATCGACGTGCGCGAAACGGGCGAACGCCAGACGCTCCTCGGTCATCAGGCCCGGGAAGTGGTGGTCACGATCACCGGACGCCAGAAGGGGCAGACGCTCGATCAGGGTGGCGGCCTCGTGCTGACGAACACGCTCTGGCTCGCGCCGCGCGTGGCCGCGCTCGACGAGCTGTCGGCGTTCGACCTGAAGTACATCCAGGCCGTGTACGGCCAGACGTTCGTGGCCGACATGCAGCAGATGGCCGGCATGATGGCGATGTACCCGGCGTTTGCCGGCATGGCGTCGCGGATGCAGGAAGAAGGCGGCAAACTCGACGGCACGTCGCTCTCGACAACGATGACCTTCGAAACCGTGCGAAGTGCGGAGCAGATGAAGGCCGCAGCGGCCGAGAGTCAGCAGTCGTCGGGCGGCGGTGGCATCGGCGGCATGCTCGGCCGCCGCATCATGGGCAACCGCGCCGAACCGCAGCCGCGCACGAAGATTCTGACAACGACGCACGAACTGTTGTCGATCGACACGACGGTTGCCGACGCAGACGTGGCGGTGCCGGCGAACTACCGGCTGAGGAACTGACGCGGACGACCGGCGACCGGCTGTCGTAGCCGCGGGGCTTCATGCCCCGCGGACCCCGGCGGGCATAAAGCCCGCCGGCTACGACAGCCCGTACGCTGCTCGCTACGACCTGACGATCTTCACCGCGTTCATCACCACCGGCGTCTTCGGCCGGTCGTTGGGGCCGGTCGACACGGTGCCAATCTTCTCGATGACATCCATGCCCTCGGTCACTGCGCCGAAGATCGCGTGGCGCCGATCGAGGTGCGGCGTGGGCCCGAGCGTGATGAAGAACTGGCTGCCGTTCGTGTTCGGTCCGGCGTTCGCCATCGAGAGGATGCCCGCGCGATCGTGGCGCAGCGACGGGTGGAACTCGTCCTCGAACTGGTACCCCGGTCCGCCGTATCCCTGGCCGAGCGGGTCGCCGCCCTGGATGACGAATCCCTTGATGATGCGGTGGAAGATGATGCCGTCATAGAACGGCTTCTGCGCCTGCTTTTCGCGCGTGCCTGGGTGCGTCCACTCCTTCGAGCCTTCGGCAAGGCCGACGAAGTTGGCGACGGTCTTCGGGGCTTGATCCTCGAAGAGCTCGACCGTGAAGTTGCCAAGAGATGTCTCGAACTGAGCGTGAAGGGCCATGGGTCTCCATTCTACGGGCTTCGCCGCGCGCCGGCGAGGCGCGATCAGTAGTCGCGCCGGGCGACGTGGATGACGGCGGCCAGGGTCACGGCGAAACAGACCCACGCCACCCAGCGGAGCGCGGGACGACGCGGCGCGAGGATCAGCATGATCAGGCCCGACGCGAGTCCCACCAGGCCGGCCACCTCGAACCAGTTGCCGCGCGATGCCTGATAGAACGCCACGCCGAATGCCACGACGATGGCGAAGTAGCGGCTGACCGATGGCGGACGCTGGTGATCGACTGTCATGGTTCCTCTGCAGACACGCGGTCGTAGACGCGGTCCACGCCGGTCTGCGGCCGGCCGCGAGACGCTTCGCCGACGCGGATGATGACGAACAGGCGGCTGGCTTCCGGGTTGAGAAAGTAGGTCTCGGTCATGCGGAAGCCGAACGATCCCTCGATGTCGCGCCGCAGCCGGCCGTCTTCCCACCGCACGCGGGCGAAGAACTCCGAAGCCCCGAGGCGGTATCGCTGGCGGCGGTTGTCGGACGGATAGCTGCGCTCACGCCCGAGATCGTCGGTGATCATCACCGTGTCGTCCGACACCGCAAACGCGAGCGTCTCCGCAATCTCGAGCAGGTCGCGCGTGAGGTCGCGGTTCTCGCGCAGCATGTGCGGCGATGGCGCGAAGGGCGACTGGCGGCTCGCATCGGGCGCGTCGGTCGTGGCCGGCGCAGCCGGGCGCGCGACGATCGGTCGCGGCGGTGCCGCGCCGCGCGGTCCGCGCTCGGGCCGCCCCGTGGCGATGTTCCGGCTGTCGGCCGAGTTGTAGGTCCAGACGCCGGCGAACTGCTCGGGCAGCGCCGCCGATGCCGGGCTCTGCGCGCGCACGCCCGCGTCGCGCGCCGCGCCGGGCACGCCGTTCGCCAGCAGCATTGCGCTCAGGCACAGTCCCGCGGGAAGCCAGACCAACAACACGGCGTCCTCCTACTCGCGCAACCCCGCGGGCCGATCGAGCTCGCGTTCGAAGCGTTCCCGTTCCTCGTCGGACATCGCATACGTCTGACGCGCGTCGGGAAACGTGCCGTCGTACACCTCGGCGACGTACGACTCGAGCGCCTTCACGATCTCCGCCGAGAGGTTCGCGTACACCTTGACGAACTTCGGGATGTGTCCATCCGACAACCCGAGCAGATCGTGCCAGACGAGCACCTGCCCGGTGCAGCCGGCACCGGCGCCGATGCCAATGGTGGGAATCGACACGGCCGCGGTGGCGCGATCGGCGACGACAGGCGGCACGGCCTCGAGCACGATCGCGAAGCAGCCGGCACGTTCGAGCGCGCCCGCCGAATCGACCAGTTGCCGCGCCGCCGGTGCCGTGCGTCCCTGCGCCCGATAGCCACCGAGCATCGTCGCCGACTGCGGCGTCAGGCCGAGATGCCCCATCACCGGAATACCCGCGTCGACGATGGCGCGGATGCGGGAGAGCATGGGACCGGCGCCTTCGAGCTTCACCGCGTCGGCGCCGCCGTCCTTGACGAGGCGGATGGCGGCTTCGACCGCGCTTTCGTCCGACACCTGGAACGATCCGAAGGGCATGTCGGCCACGACGAACGCGCGCCGCGTGCCGCGGACGACCGCACGCGTGAAGACGAGCATGTCATCGAGGGTGACGGGCACGGTGGACGTGCCGCCGAGGACCGTCGTACCCGCCGAGTCTCCGACGAGGATCATGTCGAGTCCCGCAAGGTCGGCGAGCCGCGCGCTGGGCGCGTCGTACGCGGTGACCATCGCCATCCGTCGGCCCTCGGCACGGCGCCGGGCCAGATCGGGCAGCGTCAGCTTCACCGGATGCGAGACGGTTGCGTCAGTCATGGCCATTCACCAGTGCACGGCCGCTCAGGTGTCGAAACCCGCCGCCCGAGGATCGCGCAGGGGAACATTATCGATCAGCCGCGTAACGCCAACCCGCGCGGCCACGACGAGCGTCGGTTCGCCGTGAAACGTCGCCACGTCGACGTAATCGAGATCGACGTCGTGCAATTCTGCCCTCGCGGCGGCCACCGGATCGGCGCCCGCGCGATACGCGGCCAGCCCGCGCGCGAGCGCCCGCGGCAATGCCAGGGCGCGCGTGCGCTCCCCGGCAGACAGGCGCACGTTGCGCGACGACATCGCGAGCCCGTCGGCGTCGCGTACCGTCGGCGCCACGCGAATCTCCAGCGGCAGATCGAGATCGCGCACCATCTGACGGATCACGGCCACCTGCTGCGCGTCCTTCTGCCCGAAGTACGCGCGGTCGGGCTGGACCATGGCGAAGAGCTTCAGGCAGACGGTGGCGACGCCGTCGAAATGCCCGGGCCGATGGCCACCCTCGAAGCCGAGCGCGGGACCCGCAACCACGACCTTCGTGGCGTGACCATCGGGATACACCGCGTCGACCGGCGGCACGAACAACACGTCGACGCCGGCCGCCTGGGCCATCGCGCCGTCGCGATCTTCCACACGCGGATACGCCGCGAGATCGGCGGGATCGTTGAACTGCGTCGGGTTCACGAACACGCTCGCGACGACAACGTCGCACTCGCGCCGGGCGGTGTCGAACAACGTGACGTGCCCCCGATGCAGCGCGCCCATCGTCGGCACGAAGCCGATGACGGCGCCGCGTTGCGCCGACAGCGTGTCACGCAGTTCGCCGACGGTTCGTACCCACTTCATGGCTGTGTTACCTCGGCCAGCGCGCGATACATCGGCTCGAGATCCGGCAGGTCGCGGCCAAGCGCATCGAGGTGCGCAGCCACCGTCGCAAAGTCGCCGCGCGCAATCGGCCCCGTGAGATCGAAACCGTTCTCGATGGTGCGCGACATGAGCGGAACGAGCGCGTCGGCGGGGACGCCGGCCACCGCAAGCGCACGCGCCGAGGCACGATGGAGCGTGACGAGATAGTTGGACGCCATCACCGCGCCCGCGTGATAAATCGCGCGCTGGTCGTCGTTCAGATCGAAGGCGCGCAGACCGAGCAGCAACGCGAGCTCGCGCGCAACTGTCCGACCGTCGTCCGACACGGCGGACACGGCGCCCCACGCACCATCAATCTGTTCGGCGCCACGGGCCGTCGTGAACGTCTGCAGCGGGTGCAGGCCGAATCGCCGCTCGTGCGGCGCCAGGTGCGAGAGCGGCGTGCCGCCGCTGACGTGGCCAATCCACGGCCCTGGCGCGAGCGACGACGCCACGCTCGCGATGGCGCGATCGGGCACGCACAACACGACGACATCCGGGGCCTGGTCGACCAGCACACCGCGCTCGGCGAAACGCGCGGCAAAGGCACCGCCCACCCGTCCACGCCCGATGACCTGCACACGCCGCGTCATGCCTGTTCGTCCCGCACGCAACCATACCGCGAAATCGTCTGCGGACAGGGTAGCGGACGTCACGTGCGCCGGCGGTTTGCGCCGGCCCGTGACGTCCGCTATGCTGCCCTGCGGGGGAACAATCAGCCTGCCGCCGCCGGTATCGTCAGGAGCCGACCGACCATCGCTCGAGCCCCGTTCGTTCCTGCAGCAGTTCGTGGATGGTCCACAGGCTGGGTTCGCCAGGCGCCGCTCCGCGCGGTACGCCCGCACTCGCGGACGAGAAGAGGATGCATGAATCGCAAGTTGTTCGTCGGAAACCTGCCGTTCTCCACGGAGGAGAGCACGCTTCAGGACCTGTTCTCACAGGCCGGACCGGTTGATTCCGTTCGCGTGATGCGCGATCAGGCCACGGGTCGTTCGCGTGGGTTCGGGTTCGTCGAGATGGCCACCGAGGAAGCCGCGCAGGCCGCGATCGACCGGTTCAACGAGACGGAACTCGATGGCCGGCGCATTGCGGTCAACGAGGCGCGTCCGCCAGCGGGCGGCGGTGGCCGCGGCTTCGGTGGCGGTGGCGGGTACGGCGGCGGTGGTGGTGGCCGTGGCGGCGGTGGCGGCTACGGCGGTGGTGGCAACGGCGGCCGCGGCGGCGGTGGCCGGCGCGAACCGCGCTGGTAGGTCCAGATCGAGATTCCGTAGGGGCGGCCCTTGGGCCGCCCCCGCGACGTCGGGTTCGTGATCGGGCGAGGCAAGCCTCGCCCCTACGGCCAGCGACGGCGCCGCGCCGCGCTCACCGCGGGCGCTTCAACAACACGCGGCTCGCGCCGGCGGGCGCGGCCGTCACGCCTACCGCTTCCCATCCCTCGATACCCGCGGCCGTGAGCGCTGCGGCCGGATCCTGTCCCGCGTCCACGGCAATCGAACGGTACTCCCACCCCTGGCGGCCGGCGCGCGAGATGACCACGCTGCCCTCGACGAGCGCCACCGACGGGATCTCCACCAGTGTGACCGGCTGAACCTGGCCGGGCGCGGCCAGCACCACCGGCACGGCTTCCGCCGCCCCGTTGACCACGACCGTGCGCGCGATGGTCGGCATCCCCGGCACGTTCGGCGCCTGCGCCTGCTCCCGGCCGGCCAGCACCGCGGCCGACGCCAGTGCGACCACCGCCAGCGCCAGTCCCCCTGCGAGCATCCCTCGTTTCATGTCACACCTCATCCGACAGCTTAGTTGGTGTGGGCCGACACCGGGGTCGGCCCCTGCATTCGCCTGCAACTTTCTCGGGCCGGCGTAGGGGCGACGCGTGCGTCGTCCCTACAAGAATGGCGTAGACTGGTGCCCTGCCAGCGGATTCGGAGATCTCCACCCGGTCTCGGGGAGTTCTTCGTGTACCGGGTTCGGATACGCAGGCACCCATGGAGGTGTCAGATGCTGCAGCCCCGCGTTGCCCTCGTGCTCGTTGGTCTGGTCGCGGCCGCCGGACTTCTTCAGGCCTCGCCGCAAGCCCCGCCCGCTGCCGGTCCCGCTCCCACCGTCCTTGTCATGAACACCGTCAAGGGCGTCGTCGAAATCGAGCTGCTGCCCGACGCCCCGAAGTCGGTCGCACGCGTGCTCGAACTCGTCAATCGCAACTTCTACCGCGGTCTGCGCATCCACCTCGCGCAGCCGAACATGGTGCAGTTCGGCGATCCCGCCACACGCAACATGGAAAGCATGGGGTCGTGGGGCTACGGCGGCAGCCGGCAGGCGCTCGGCTTCGCCGAGCTCGGCAAACGTCCGTTCACGCGCGGCATCGTCGGCTACGCGTATCCGCGCGGCGAGGGGCCGGAAAAGGCCGACAGCCAGCTGTTCATCCTCAGGGGCAACACGCCGGCGATGACCGGCAAGTACGTCGTGGTCGGCCGCGTCACCTCGGGCATGGACATCGTCGACAAGCTGCAGCACGCCGACGTGATTCGGAACATCACGCTGAAACCTGCGTCTTGATCGGAGATGCGCGGATCCCGCGACGCGGCGCCCTCATCGACGCCGCGCGCGCGGCCCGCTATGCTGGCGGCTGCGGCTGCTTCTCTGGAGGGATGACACGACGATGCCGGACGTCTCCACCAACGAACTCATCGCACTGGCCATTGCCGTCAGCTTCGCGGCGGGATTGAACCTGTCGGCCGTGCTGGTGACGCTCGGCCTGCTGTCGCAGACCGGCCTGCTCGCGCTGCCCGGGCCCATCGCGATCGTCGGCGAGTGGTGGGTCATCGCGATCGCCGCGCTGCTGTTCGTCGTCGAGAGCTTCGCCGACAAAGTCCCGGCGTTCGACCTCGTGTGGAACTCGCTGCTGACGTTCGTCCGCGTCCCGGCCGGCGCGGTCCTGGCGTTTGCCGCCACCGATACGTTGTCGCCGGGCATGCAGGTGTTCGCCGCGCTGGCCGGCGGCGGCGCGGCACTGGCCGCGCAGAGCGCCAAGCTGGCGCTGCGCAGCACGGCCTCGGCCTCGCCCGAGCCGTTCTCGAACGTCGCGCTCAGCGCCGCCGAAGACGTGGCGGCCGTGGGCCTGACGTGGTTTGCCGTCACCTACCCACTCATCGCCGGCGCCATCGTCCTGGTGCTCGTCGTGCTCGCAGTCCTGCTCGTCCGCTGGGTGTGGCGCGCCGGCCGCGCGCTCTTCCGCGGGGCGATGCGCACGTGGGTCGACGCCGGACCGGCTGGTCCCCCGGCGCCGCCTACGAGCGCGGCAGGGTGAGGTCGGGCATCGGCGGGGCCACGAAGAACCGGCGCGCGAATCGCCCGATCATCTGCGCGCGCCTGGCCGACGCCTGCACGCGCGCGCTGTCGGTGGCAATGCCGGTGTTGGCGTACATCTGCCGATAGAGCTTCGAAATCAGCACGAACGCAACGCGCGACTTGTAGCTCTTCAGCATGTTCGATCGTTCCCAGATGTGCCCGACGCTGTAGAACCGATCCCACACGCCCTGCGTGCGCGACCGGATCTCGTCGGGCGTCATCGTCGGGTGTTCCATGTAGATCTTCGGGCGGCTCGCCTCGTCCATCAGCCAGTGCTGGGTGATGGGCACGCCGTTGATCATCGTGGCGGTGCCGGTCTCTTCTTTCTCCTTCGCCCACTTCTCGAAGTCGACCGTGCCTGGGAACGGCTGGAGGAGCACGAACTGCGCGAACGAGACGTTGGCCTTCTGTGCGAGCGTCAACGTGGCGTCGAAGGTCGTCGAGCGATCGCTCGGCAATCCGAAGATGAACGACCCGAGGATGTAGATGCCGTGCGCGCGGAACTGCTGCAGGCGCTCGACGAGCGCATCGCCGGCCAGGTTGAACCCCTTGTAAATGTCCTTCAGGCCTTCGGGGGTGACGGCCTCGACGCCGACCAGCGCCCCGCGGATGTGCGCGCGGCGCATCGCGTCGAGGAACTCGGGATCCTCGGCGGCCTCCATGGTGATCTGCGTGAAGAACACCATGTCGTCGGGCAGCGCTTCCATCGCCTTCATCAGCGCGAACCGTTCGGCGCGCAGCGCCTGCAGTTCGTGCAGCCGGGTTTTGTCCTGACGACGGTCGGCCTGGGCCAGATCGGCGAGCGGCACCGGATAAAAGTTGTCGTCGGCCAGCGCGATGAACCGGAACCCGCGGCGGCGCAGATCGACGAGCTCGCCGACAACCTTCTCGACCTCGCGATTGCGCGGCTGCTGACCGTCGGTGCGCCAGACCGAACAGAACGAGCAGTGCTTCGGACAGCCACGCAGCGTCTGCACCGACGCCCACATGTAACTGTCTTTCGGCATCAGATCCCAGCGCGCCGGCACGAACGAGTCGCCCGACACGCGGCCGCCGTCGTACAGCGGCTGCGGCCGGCCGGCCAGGCAGTCGCTGACGACCTGCCGCCAGACCAGGTCGCCGTCGCCCTTCACCACCGCGTGCGCGGCGCCGCGCTGCTGGACTTCCTGCGGAAACAGCGTGCTGTGGATGCCGCCGTAGACGACCCACGCGCCACGCGCGCGCACCTGATTGCCGATCTCGTAGCCGCGCCGGGCGTTGCCGGTGTGAATGCCGATGCCGACGACATCACCCGCGCGCACGCGGTTCACGTCGAATCGGGTCAGCGATTCGTCGACGATGATGGGATCGCCCCAATCGGTCCCCGTCGCGGCGGCCAGCACGAACAGCCATCGCGGAGTGATGACACCGACACCGAACGTCACTCGGCTGGGGTTGACGAGGAAGATCTGTGGGTTCATGCGCAGGTGCTCCGAAGGGACCGCTGCAGTTGGCGACCGATGACGCGCGTGCGGGCTTACTCGCGATCTTCGGAGGCGTCGTCGTCGTTGTCGTCTGTGTCGAACGCGTCGTCGTCGCCCCAGGGCGAGGGCTGCGGACCGGGCACGATGCCGGCAATATCGGGGTCTTCACCAGGCGCCACGTCGGGGCCGGCATCGCGGCGGCCACGGTTCTCGAGGCGGCGCGCCTCTTTTTGTTGACGCTTTTCCTGGCGCGCACGCTCACGCGCGCGCTTGTTCTGCGTGGGACGGGACTTCTGCACGGGGCCTCCAGCACTTCTTGCCCCCGCCGAACCAATTGTGACCGGCAGGCACCCGAATGGTAGTCGATCCGGCGTCCGGTAGCGAATGTGGCCGGAAACGGCTATGCTTGAAGGGCTTGAGCTAGCCTGCCGCTGACAACGACCTGAGACGATCGAGCTCTTTCTCGCTTCCCTCTTGCCTTGCAGCAGTCTGTGGTGGATGGTCCACCGGCTAATCTCTGGAACGCCACGCCGTGGCGGTCTGTCCGTGACTGCGGACGAGAAGAGGGTATATGAGTCAGAAGTTGTACGTCGGAAATCTCGCGTTTTCCACCGAGGAACACGCCATCGAGAGCCTGTTCACCGAGGTCGGCCCGGTGCAGTCGGTGAGCCTGGTGCGCGATCGCGCCACGGGCCAGTCGCGCGGGTTCGCGTTCGTCGAGATGGAAACGGAAGAGGGCGCGCGCGCGGCCATCGACCGGTTCCATGAGAAGGAATTCGAAGGCCGTCGCCTGACGGTCAACGAGGCCCGTCCGCAGGAGCCCCGCGGCTTCGGTGGTGGCGGCGGCCGGCCCGGTGGTGGCGGCGGCGGCCGTGGCGGCGGCTTCGGCGGCAATGGTGGCGGCGGTGGCCGTCGCCGCGAGCCGCGCTGGTAGTCAGGTGTTTTGAGAATCATCGGCGGTGGCACCCCTGGTGCTGCCGCCGATGTGTCATTGCGAGGTGTTCGTGAAGCTGTTCACCAAAGGCAACCGCGTGTCGCAGGCCAATTACGGTGCCGGTACGGTCGTCTCATCCGATGAGCGCTACACGGTCATCGAGTTCGACAACCACGGCCGCCGCGTGTTCATCACCGACATGGTGACACTCGGCAAGACCGACGAGCCGGCGCCCAACAAGCCGGCCAAAGGCCGCCGCAAGAAGGCGGTCGCCGCACCCAAGGCCGACGACCAGGACGCCGTCTGATTGACCCGCCGCCGGGGGTCCGCCGCACCGCGCGGACCAACCGGCGCCCGGCCCCCTCGCTTCAGCCCGCCACTGCCTGCACCGACACGCTGATCTTCACCTCGTCGCCGACGAGGAACCCGCCCGTTTCGAGCGCCGCATTCCAGTTCAGCCCGAAGTCCTTCCGGTTGATCGTCGTTTCGGTTTCGAACGCCAGCTTCTCGTTGCCCCACGGGTCCTTCGCGCTGCCCAGGTGGACGACCGGCAGGACGACGGCCTTCGACACGCCGTGAATGGTGAGCGTGCCGGCCACCTCGTACGTGCCCTCGCTGGCCGTGGTGATGCCTGTGCTCTCGAACGTCAGCGTCGGGAACTGGTCGACCGCGAAGAAGTCTGCCGAGCGCAGGTGCGTGTCGCGATCGGCCTGGTTGGTGTCGATGCTGGCGGCCTGGATTGACAGCTTCACCGACGACGCCTCGGGCCGTGCCGCATCGAAGTCAATCGTGCCCTCGAAATCAGAGAAACGTCCACGCACCTTCGTCAGCAGGTGTCTGACCTGGAACGTCACTTCTGAGTGGGCCTTGTCGATTTGAAACGTGCTCATTGCGATTCTCTCCTTCTCTGGTGGTTGGTGACGGGACGTCGTCGGGACGCCCCAGCTACATGTTCAAACACATATTCGGGCGCGCTGTTCAGCAGCCCTCCCTGGCCACCTCGAGCATCTCGATCAATGCGGCCAGCTGGTCGTCGGCCATGTGCGCCAGACAACTCTCGTGGAACCGGAGAATGGGCCCTTCGAGCTCGTCGAGGAGCGCCAACCCGCGCGGCGTGATGCACGTCGTCACGAACCGGCGGTCGCTCTCGCTCCGGCGCCGGTCGATGAGTGCCTGCTCTTCCATGCGGTCGAGCAGCCGCGTCACGTCGGGCACGCGGCGAATGAGCCGCTCGCCCACCTCGTTACGGCAGAGGCCTGCGTCACCGGCGCCCCGCAGGATGCGCAGCACGTTGTACTGCGTGGGCGTCACGCCGTGCGGTTTCAGCACCTGCGCCAGGGTGTGCTCGAGCACCGCCGCCGTGCGCGCGATGCTGAGCGCCGCCTCCTCACGCAGGCTCGTCCACGGGCGCGTCTGCTTGAGCTCGTCCTGAAGGCGCGGCGACACGGCGACAATATACGTGTTTAAACACCCATCGTCAAGGTCTTCAGCGCCCATCTGATATGTTCTCCCCGAACTCCCAATCCGACCGGCATTTCCCATGAGCAATCTCGCCACAACGGCTCGAGCCCGACAGACCTACGACGCCATCGTCATCGGATCCGGCATCAGCGGCGGCTGGGCCGCCAAGGAACTCTGCGAAAAGGGGCTCAAGACCCTGGTCCTCGAGCGCGGCCGGATGGTCCGTCACGTCGAGGACTACCCCACGATGCACGCCGACCCCTGGGATCTGCCGGGCGCCGGCGCACAGACGGCGCAGCAGGCGCAGGAACAGCACATCCAGCGGCGCACGGGGTTCGTCGACGCGACCAACGCGCACTTCTTCGTCAACGACGTCTCGCACCCGTACACCGAGGTGCAGCGCTTCGACTGGATCCGCGGCTACCAGGTGGGCGGCCGGTCGCTGACATGGGGCCGGCAGTGTTATCGCTGGAGCGATCTGGACTTCACCGCCAACGCGCGCGAGGGCGTCGCCATCGACTGGCCGATCAGGTACGCCGACGTCGTCGCCTGGTACGACTACGTCGAGCGGTTCGTCGGCGTGAGCGGCGAAAAACTCGGGCTGGCGCACCTGCCCGACGGCCAGTTCCTCAAGCCGATGGAGCTCAACTGCCTCGAACGCCACGCGCGCGAGCGCATCGAGAAGGCGTTTCCGGGCCGCCGCATGACCATCGGCCGCGTGGCGCACCTGACCGAGCCGATCAACGGCCGCGGCACCTGCCAATCGCGCAACCGCTGCGGACGGGGCTGCCCGTTCGGCGCGTACTTCAGCAGCAACGCGGTCACGCTGCCGGCCGCCGAGGCCACCGGCAATCTCACGCTGCGGCCCGATGCGATCGTCACCGAGATCGTCTACGACGACGAGACGAAGCGCGCCACGGGCGTCCGCGTGACCGATGCGGCCACGCGCGAGACCACGGAGTACTTCGCGCCGATCATCTTCTGCAACGCGTCGACGGTGGCCACCACGGCGCTGCTGCTCAACTCGACGTCGGACCGGTTTCCGAACGGCATGGGCAACGACAGTGGTGAGCTCGGTCACAACATGATGGACCACCACTACTTCGTCGGCGCGATGGGCGGCTACGACGGATTCGAGGACGAGTACTACAAGGGCCGCCGGCCGAACGGCGTCTACATCCCGCGGTATCGCAACCTCGGCGGCCGCAGGGAAGGTAACTATCTGCGCGGCTACGGGTATCAGGGCGGCGCCGGTCGCGGATCCTGGGGTGATGGCGTCAACGCGCCTGGCTTCGGCGCGGCGTTCAAGGACGGCCTGTTCCAGCCCGGCGGCTGGGGCATGATGCTCAACGGCTTCGGTGAAGTGCTGCCCGATCACCGCAACCGCATGTTCCTCAATCGCGACGTCAGGGATCAGTGGGGCCAGCCAACGGTGGCGTTCGACTGCACGTTCGTCGACAACGATCTCGCCATGCGCAGGGACATGCTGACCGACGCCGCCGAAATGCTCGAGGCCGCCGGCGTCCGCAACATTCAGACGTTCGACTACATCGGCGGCATGGGCAAGGGCGTCCACGAGATGGGCACGGCCCGCATGGGCCGCGACCCGAAGACGTCGGTGCTGAACGGCCGCAACCAGCTGCACGCCGTGCCGAACGTCTTCGTCACCGACGGCTCGTGCATGACGTCTGCCTCGTGCGTCAACCCGTCGATCACCTACATGGCGCTCACCGCGCGCGCGTGTGCGTTTGCGGTCGACGAGATGAAGAAAGGCAATCTCTGATGCTGAGCCGACGCGATGTCCTTCAACGTGCCTCGCTGGTGCTCGGCTACGCGGTCACCGGCTCGTCGGCCGCAGCGCTGCTCAGCGGCTGCCAGATCGATCCGTCACTCAACTGGTCGCCCCGGCTCCTGACGGCGCAGCAGCTCATCACGGTGCGCTCGATGGCCGATCACCTGCTGCCGGCCACGTCCACGCCGAGTGCCTCGGACGTGCTCGTCGAACGGTTCATCGATCAGGTGCTGCGCGACTTCACGCCGGTGGCCGATCAGCAGACGTTCCTCACCGGTCTCACCGCCTTCGAAACCGCGTGCCAGACGACGTACGGGCGCAGCTTCACGGCATTGTCGACAGACGAACGCGATCAGATCTTCGCGCGATACGAGAAGGAGTCGCCGGGACTTGCGCCCAACGTGTGGGGCGGCCAGCTCACCGACGTGGTCGAACCGCCAAGCTTTTACCGGATGTTCAAGCAGATGGCCCTGACCGGCTACTTCGCGTCCGAACGGGTCGGCGAACAGCTGCTCGCCTACGACCCGATTCCCGGTCCGTTCGAGGGATGCATTCCGCTGTCGCGCGTGGGGAAAGCGTGGGCG
>CAZVHY010000011.1:18743-40164 GCA_964627115.1 uncultured Solibacteraceae bacterium
GCCTCCCTACAATCCCATCTTCTCCAGCACCTCGCGCGGGGCGCCTTCCCAGACCGTGGGCCGATTGCCGACATAGCCGAGGTCCTCGACGCCCATGCGGCTCGACCAGAAGCCAGCGGCGACCAGATCCCGCATGCTCGTGAAGAAGCGCACGCCGTGCGTCATCTCGGGACGCGCCTTCGCGGGATACGCGATGTCGTCGAGCACCTGACCGCGCTCGGCGCCGGTGCACTCGAGAAACGCCTTGTCGAAGCGCCGCCGGCACTCGGAGTCGAGCCAGACCAGGCCACCACGCATCGGCGTCTGCCGATCGGGCTGTGCGGCCACGATGTAGTCGATGAACTCGTGGGCGCCCGACTCGGTCGCGCTACCCGACCGCGCGTCGCGCGGAATGATCGTGTCGGCCAGCGCCTTGATCGTCTCGTATTCGCGCTCGGTGAAGAAGCGACGCTGATAGGGCTGTGCCGCCGCCTGCGTGCGCTCGGCCAGATAGGCCTGCACCGTGCCGGGCGTGAACGAGACGGCTGCCGCCACGGGCGCCGTGCCGAGAACCGTCAGCATCTTCCGTCGATTGATCGCACCCATGATCAGAGGCTCCCCTTCCGTCGTTCCTCGGCGAGATGCTCCGCCGTGCGCCAGGCGAGCGCCATGATCGTCCACGTCAGGTTCTTGTCGGCCTGCGACACGAACGGCCCGCCGTCGGCCACGAACAGGTTCCGCACGTCGTGGGCCTGGCAGTTGCGATCGAGGACCGACGTCTTGGGACTGTTACCCATGCGCGTGGCCCCCGCCTCGTGGATGATGAGGCCACCAACCGCCAGTCCGTAGTCCTGCTGCGGTCCGGGCATCGTCCCCGTCGGCGTGCCGCCCATCTCGGTGATGAGGGCGCGGAAGGTCTCCTGCATGTGCTTCGCCTGCAGGCGTTCGTGGTCGCTCCAGGTGTGATGGAACCGCAACACGGGAATGCCCCACTTGTCGACCACGTTCGGATCGATCTCGCAGTAACAATCCTCGCGCGCCACCTGTTCGCCGCGCCCCGCGAAGTTCACGAAGGCCCCGTAGTAGCGGCGGTATTCCTCTTTGAGCGACGCGCCGTATCCGCCGCCCTGGCTCATCGGGTAATTGTGAATGCCGCCGCTGAAGCCGTAGCCCGGCATGCCGAATCCGCCACCGGGTTCGACGTGATAGCCGCGCGGGAACCCGAGCGCCTTGTTGTCGCCCCACCACGGGATGTACATGTGCATGCCGCCGGCGCCGTCGGAGTTGTAGCGCGGCAGATCCATCATCGCGGGGATGAAGCCGTTGACGCTCAAGCCGGTCGAATCGGTGAGGTACTTGCCGACCGTGCCGCTCGAGTTCGCGAGGCCGTCGGGAAACAGCGTCGACTTGGAGTTCAGCAGCAGCCGCGCCGACTCGCAACAGCTGGCCGCCAGCACGACCACACGCGCGCGCACCTGATACTCGGTGTTCGACTGCGTGTCGATGTACGAGACACCGGTCGCAAGACCGTCGGCGCCGACGGTGACCTCGCGCGCCATGGCGTTCGGAACGATCGTCAGGCGTCCGGTCGCGAGCGCGGGAGGCAGCATCACCGATACGCTCGAGAAGTTCGAGTGCGCCGAGCATCCGCGGCCGCACTGGCCGCAGTAGTGGCAGGCCGGCCGGCCGTTGAGCGGCTGCGTGAGCACCGACCGCCGTGCGGCCACGAACGGAATCTGCATCCGGTCGCAGGCCCGCTTCATCAGCAGTTCGTGCGCGCGCGGCGCGGGCGGCGGCTGAAAGATGCCGTCGGGCTCGTTGTGCAGGCCGGTTTCCCGCGCGTGGTTGCTGCCGTGGATGCCGACGAACGCGTCGAGCTTGTCGTAGAACGGCTTGATCTCGTCGTACGTGATCGGCCAGTCGTCCCCCAGACCGTCGAGGCTCCTGCGGCGGAAATCGTCGGGACCGAACCGCAGCGAGATGCGCCCCCAGTGATGCGTGCGACCGCCGAGCATACGTCCGCGGAACCAGCGCCAGGCCCCGCGTCCCACGGTGTAGGGCTCGTCGGGCATGTCCCAGCCGCCAAGACAGCCGTCGTACACACCGAACGGTTTCTCATCACCGCCCCAGCCGCGCGTCGGGGACTCGTAGTTCCACGCGAACATCGCGCTGTCGGTGGCCGAGTCCCACATGGGCCCGCCCTCGAGCATCACGACGTCAGCGCCGGCTTCGGTGAGCACCTTGGCCGTGGTGCCGCCACCGGCGCCAGATCCGACGATGCAGACGTCGTAGACCCTTGGGGAACGAATGATTTGCATAGAGCCTCAGGTGCAACTGGTGCGACAGGGACAACTGGCGACAGGTGCGCCGCGTGGCACGCGGCGGATCACGTCGCTGGCGCACCACGCGCCGCGAACGTATCCGACAACTGTCAGGCTGAACGGGCGCATGGTAACACGGGCACGCGGAGCGTCGGAGGGGAACCGCGGAGCGCGCGGACGGGGATAAACGCGGAGGACGCGGAGACACGGAGAGGGAGGATAGGCATGGGAACGCGCGACGAACGCAGGTTCGAGTGTGTTTTCCACGTCTTCTCCCTCCGCGCCCTCCGTGCCTCCGCGTTTCGCCGTGGCTCCGGATATGCTGGCTTCATGCGGCCCGTGGCCCGGCTGATGGTGCTGGTGCTGGTGCTGGCGGCGAGCACGACGCTGCGTGCGCAGATGCCGGCGCCACCAGCGCAGGCGCTGCTCGACAGCCTGGCCTCCGCGCTCGAGTCGACGACGATCGACAGCTTCCTGGCGTCGTCGGCGCCGGCGTTGACGGCCGGGGAACGCGACTGGCTGCGGGCACAGGCCCCCGCAACCGTGCGCCAGTCGGTCACGATCCGCGAGCGTGCGCAGGCCGGTGGCCTACTTGCCGCCGATGCCCTCATCAGCAGGGGCGAACGCGCGATCGTGGCGAGCTGGCAGGTCGGTGTCGCCAGGGATCCCGACGGACATCTTTCGATCGCGTCGATCGCCGAGACGTCGCGCATCGACAACCTCGTCACACTCGAACCCGACGCCACGCGTCTACTCACCGTGCGCAACCTGGTGGTGACCGGCCCGGACTTCGTGTTGACCGTGCCCTCGGGCGTCGCGCTTGCCAGCCGTATCGACGGCGCCTGGACGGCGCTCGCGGTTCAAGGACGATCGACGATTGCCTTCACGCCGCACGACCCGACCGAGCAGGGACAACTGCGCATCTTCGCCAATGCGCCCAGGCTCGAGACCACGGCCGACGCCGTATTCGTGCGCCTCAACCCGGTCGATGTGCCGCGCTTCGTCCGTGGTTCGATCGAAGATCACCCGCGGCCCGATCCGGCAGCTGTCGGCCGTCTCGAGCGCCTCTTCGCCGAGCGCGCTGATGCGGGCCAGGGCCTCGACCTCGGCGATCTGTCCACGCGACGATGGTCGGTCGGTGTTCGGCCCGGCAACCTGCTCGTCGAGTTCCGCACCCGACGCGACGGCTGGCTGACCTACACCACGGTGCCGGAAACGGCCGAGGACGTGGCGCTCACCGATCGCGCGCGCCGTCGTCAGATCGCACTGTACACATCAACCGCGGCGAACGGCGGCGCGTTGTCGATCACCACCTCCTCCTCCGACGAGCGACCGTACACGATCGAACACACCGACATCGATATCGTCAGCGATCCGGATCGGCACTGGCTGAGAGGCCGCGCGTCGCTGCGTCTGCGCGTGAATTCCCAGACGCGCGTGCTCACGCTGCGCCTGGCCGATTCCCTGCGCGTGACGTCCGCGTCATCGCCCACGCTCGGCCCGCTGCTCGCGCTCCGGTCGTCATCACTCGACAGCGGCGCGATCATCGGCCTGCCGCACGTATTGAACGCGGGCGACACGCCGACGATCGACCTGCAGTTCGAGGGCACGCTGCCACCACAGGCACTCGACGACGACACGCCGGCGTTCGAACAGAAGGCCGATGTCATGGACGTCCTGAGCGTGACGCCGCGCTGGCTCTACAGCCACGGGACGGCGTGGTACCCGCAGCCCGACACCACGCACCATGCGACGGCCACGATTCGCATCACGGTGCCCGCGTCATTCGAGGTTGTGGCAACGGGTCGCCGCACGTCGGTCACCACGTCCACATTCGGCGAGGACCCGCCCGGGCATCCGGCGCGATCGTCACGCACGGTGACGTTCGCCGCCGATCGGCCGGTGCGGTACCTGGCGTTTCTCGCCGCGCGCATGAACGAGGTATCGCGCGCGGAGGCCGAGCCGCCGGCCATGTCCGATGTCGAGGTGTTCTCGGTGCCCGCCACGGTCGCGCGGCGGCGGCCTGATGCCGGTAGCGTCCGCGACATCCTCGCCTTCTTCTCGCATCACCTCGGCGAGGCGCCCTATCCCCCGTTGTCGCTCGTCGTCCTCGAGGACCGTCTGCCGAGCGGCCACAGTCCGGCATACTTCGCGCTCGTGAATCATGCACTGCCCACGACGCCATACTCGTGGCGCAACGATCCGGTCGCGTTCGATGACATCCCGAACTTCTTCCTGGCCCACGAACTGGCGCACCAGTGGTGGGGACAGGCCGTCGCCGGCCGCACGTATCGCGAACAGTGGATCAGCGAAGGATTCGCGCAGTACATGGCGTGGATGTACGTGGCATCGGTGCAGGGGCCGGAGGTGGCCGAGCGCCTGATGTCGCGCATGCGGGCGTCGGCTGAAGCCTTCGTCGCCGAAGGGCCGATTCACCTCGGCTTCCGCCTCGGGCACCTTCGCAACGATCGCCGCGTGTTCCGCGCGGTGGCCTACAACAAGGCAGCTGTCGTCCTGCACATGCTGCGGCGGTTGATGGGCGACGAGTCGTTCATGACGGGGCTGCGCGAGCTTGCGACCACACATCGCTTCTCGCTCATCGACACGAGCCTCGTGCAGCGCGTGTTCCAGGCACAGACCGACATCCCACTGCAGCGATTCTTCCAGCAATGGGTGCGAGGAGCGGACCTTCCGCAACTGCGCCTCACGTGGTCGCACGGCGGAGACGGTACGATTGCGATCGACATCGAACAGCGCGGACCGGTGTTCGATCTGCCGCACACGGCAGTCGTGTACTACGCCGATGGCACGCGCCAGCGGGTACCCCTCTCGATCACGGCCGCGACCGAACGCGTCATCGTGCCGGTGTCCGGCCGCGTCAGGCGCGTGGAGCTCAGCGACGCGCTGACGCCGGCGCGCGTGGTGCGGTGACGCACACGGCTGCACGGCTGCACGGCTGGCGGGCTGCCGGACAACATCTCTCGTAGGGGCGGGCGCCTGTGCCCGCCCAGGATCGCTACGTCAGATGGAGGCCGCTCAGCTCGCGAACAACTCCCGCTCCTCGCGATCGCCGTTGCGGCTGACGACGCACGTGTTGTCGAAGACCATCGTCGGGCAGTCTGCGTCGGTGAAGATCGGCCACGGGGGCAGCCCGCCATGATCGGGCGAGCCCGTGCGCGCGAACGCAATCCACGCGTCGACCATCTTCGCTTCGAGCGCCCTGGCGTCGGCGCCACCGCCCGTCATGGGCGCGCATCGATCCGTGTTGGCGAACACGAACGGCAGTTCCGCGCAGTGATAGGCCTTCGGCCGGCCGTCGAGCACCGGCGTTCGCCACTGGAAGAGATACAGGAACGCCGGCGCGCTGCGCTGCGCAGCTTTCAGTGAGGCCTGCTGCACCGCATTGTTTCGCCACGACATGCCCGACGCGCGGCCGACGATCTCGTAGGGCGACATCGCGGTATTCTTCCGCCGGAACAGCTCGACGATCGCCTGCGCCTTGTCGCCGTAGAGCGCGGTCAGCCGTTCGCGCGCGTCGTCGAGTGTCATGGTGTCGAGCGACGGATCGCCCGCCTGAATGCTGTTGCCGAACTCGTGCAGCGTCGTGCCGATGATCATCGGCACCGCCGCGGTGACGTCCGGCGCGGCCGGATCCCAGGCCTGCTGCGGAATCACCCGGCCATCCATCGTGGGCCCCCAATTGACCGCGCCCGGTGCGCCGGGCGCCGGCGCGACCGGTTGCAGCCGCTGACGCGCGCGGATACCGGCGCGGATGATGTCGTCGACCGGCACCTGTTGCAGGCGATCGATCGACGCCCGCGCGATACCGAGCTCGCGCAACGTCGCGTCCGCCAGCGCGCCCGACGCGTCGGGCATCGTCTGGCGCAGCAGCGATCCGCTCTGCACGATGGCCCGGTGAAACAGGCCCTGCGCGGACGGCATGCCCATGAGCGTGCTGATCTTGCCGCCGCCACCCGACTGGCCGAAGATGGTCACGCGCGACGGATCGCCGCCGAACCGATCGATGTTCTCGCGCACCCACTCGAGCGCCGCCACGAGGTCGAGTTGACCGAGATTGGCGGCATCGGCCCAGCGCTCGCCGTACTCGAGCAGGTTCATGTACCCGAGCGGGCCGAGCCGGTGATTCAGACTGACCACGACGACGTCGCCGCGGCGCGCGAGACTTTCGCCGTCGTACATGCGCAGTTCGTTCGACGATCCGCTCGTGTAGCCGCCGCCGTGAATCCAGACGATGACCGGCCGGCGCGCGGCCGCGTCGAGCCCGCGCGTCCAGACGTTCACGCGCAGGCAGTCTTCGCCCGGCTGGCCGTCGTCCCACTCGAACATGAACGCTTCTTCGTCACGGCTCCAGCCGACGCGCCGTCCTTCGTTCACGTGCAGTCCCTGCGGGCACGCGAAGCCGAGCGCCATGGCGCTGCGGACGCCGCTCCAGGGTTCCGGTCGTGCGGGCGGCATGTACCGGTTGGCCCCCGACGTCGACGCCGCGTACGGAATCCCCTTGAACGAGAAGACGCCATTGCGTGCGAATCCCCGGACGCGTCCTGACGACGTCTCGACGGTATTGCCATCGTTCGGCGCCACGATGATCGGACCGCTGTAGGACGCAGGCGTCGTGGCCGGTGCCTGATCGGACGATGAACAGGCACTCGTCAACAGCGGCGCGGCTGCCGCTCCGCCCGCAAGCGTCGCGGTCTGCCGGAACCAGTCGCGCCGGCCGAGCTGCCGCATGGACGCAGGTGTGCTCTCGGACATGGGGATCCTCCGAAGGGGTGAATGTAACGCAAGGGCGCGCGGGAGCGCTCGACTCACGCGATCTCGATCGCGATCTTTCCCACGCCCTCGATGCCACCGCGCAGCCGGTCGCCGGCGCCAACGGCGCTGACACCGGCGGGCGTGCCGGTGTAGATGAGATCGCCAGGCATCAGCCGGATCGACTGCGATGCGAGATGGATGACGTCGGGCACGGGCCAGATGAGTTCGGTGAGATCACCCTGCTGGCGCAGCGCGCCGTTGACCTCGAGCCAGATGCGGCCCGACGCCGGGTGCCCGACATCGGCCACGCGATGAATCGCGCCACAGGGCGCGCTCCGATCGAATCCCTTGCCCCAGTCCCACGGACGCCCGAGCGCCTTCGCGTCGTTCTGGAGATCGCGACGCGTCAGGTCGATGCCGACGGCATAACCGAAGACATGATCGAGCGCGGTCTCGCGCGCGATATCGGCGCCCTCACGTCCGATGGCGACGACGAGTTCCACCTCGTGGTGCAGGTCCTTCGTCATCGGCGGATACGGCACCCGCGCGCCATCGTCGACCACCGCATCGGCCGGCTTGTAGAAAAAAAACGGCGGCTCGCGGTCGGGGTCCTTCCCCATCTCGCGCGCGTGTGCGCCGTAGTTGCGGCCCACGCAGATGATGCGACGCACGGGAAAGCGCACGGCATCGCCCGCGATGGCGACGGAGGGAGCACGAAGCGGAAACAAGAGATCAGGCATCTTGATATTCGTAGGGACGGCCCTTGGGCCGCCCGCACACGGGCGGGGCAAGCCCCGCCCCTACGGCGGACCCGGCGGGCATAAAGCCCGCCGGCTACGACAGCGGCAGCGCGAACGCCACGTACATCCCGCCCGACGGTCCATTCGTCTTGCCGCTCCCCGCAGCCACCACGATGAACTGGCGTCCATCGACCTCGTAGACGGCCGGCGTGGCGTTGCCCGAGAACGGCATCACGGCTTCGTAGAGCAGCTCGCCCGTGGCCTTGTCGTACGCGCGGAACTTGCGGTCGTGGTTCGATGCGGCAATGAACAACAGGCCACCGGCCGTCACGACCGGCCCACCGTAGTTCTCGCTGCCCGTGTCCTTCAGGCCTCGTTCGACCAGCTCGGGATACTCACCGAACGGGATCGACCATGCATACTCGCCCGTGTTCAGGTCGATGGCGTTCAACGTGCCCCACGGCGGCGCCGTCGCGGGATATCCGTCCGGATCGAGGAACTTGCGGTATCCCGTGAAGCGGTAGGCGAGATCGTTCGACGACTGCCCACTCGGCCCCGCGGGCCCATTCTCCCCACTCAGCAGATACCGCACGAGCGCCTGCGTGGCCTGCGGCCCGAGATTCGGGAAGCCCGGCATGCGGCCGGCGCCCTGTTGAATCACGCGCGTGATGTCGGCAGCCTGACGTCGCTGCCCGATGCCCACGAGCGACGCGATGGCAGGCGGTGTGCCCCGCAGATCGTCGCGGTGGCAACTCGCGCACTCGCGCAGATACACGTCTCTGGCGTTCTGCCCCACGTTGTTCAACGCCAGGCCGCCTGTCCACGCCAGGTCGTTGGCGTTGACGTACAACATCCCTGTTACCGGATCACCTGCCGAGCCACCCCACTCAGCACCACCGTCGTAGCCGGGGAAAATGACGGTCTGCCGGTCCAGTTCGAACGGCAGAAACGCGCCGCCGTTGCGGAGCGTCTTGAACTCCTCGCGCGCCCACGCCGCCGCCTCGGGTGTCCGGGTCGTCAGCAGATCGCCGGTGAGCTCCTGACGCGAGAAGGGACGCGGCAGGAGCGGAATCGGCTGCGTGTCTGCGGCGACCTCACCCGGCACGTCACTCGTCGGCACCGCGCGCTGCTCGATGGGAAACAGCGGCTCGCCCGTGACACGATCGAACACGAACACGTGCCCCTGTTTCGTGGTCTGCGCCACGGCATCGATGCGACGGCCGTTGCGATTGACCGCAATCAACGTCGGCGGCGACGGCAGATCGCGATCCCAGATGTCGTGCCGGACGAACTGGTAGTGCCAGATCCGCGTGCCCGTGGCCGCGTCGAGTGCGACGAGCGAGTTCGCAAAGAGGTTGTCACCAATGCGATTGGCGCCGTAGAAGTCGGACGCCGCCGATCCGGTTGGCACGTAGACGATGCCGCGCGCCTCGTCGAGCGCCATGCCGGCCCAGTTGTTCGCGCCGCCGTTGACCTGATACGACTCGGGCGACCACGTGTCGTGGCCGAACTCGCCGGGATGCGGAATGGTGCGGAATCGCCAGCGCAGCTCGCCCGTGCGCGCGTCGAAGGCGCGCACGTCACCAGGCGAGGCCGGCAGCCCTTCCGACACACGACCGCCGACGATCACCAGGTCGCGATAGACGACACCAGGCGAGGTCAGCCGCACGTTCTGCTGCCCGGCCGGACGCCCCAGGCCTTCGCGCAGATCGATGCGGCCGTCGGTACCGAATCCGGCAATGGGCGTTCCCGTCGCCGGATCGAGCGCATACAGATACTGATCGACCGCCGAGAACAGACGACGGTCATCGCCTTCGGCCCAGTACATGAATCCGCGATTCGGCCCCTGCCCGCGAATGCCGGAATCGAACGTCCACTTCAACGCGCCCGTGGCGCCGTCGATGGCCACCGTCTTGTGCGTCGGCGTGTAGGCGAACACCACGCCATCGACCACGATCGGCTGCGTCTGCAGGCCGCCGGTCTCGCCGCTGTCCCACGTCCAGGCGATCTGCAGCTGCGCCACGTTGCTGCGATTGATGTGATCGAGGCTCGAGTAGCGGAGTTGTTCCGGACCGCCGCCATACGCAGACCACCCGCTGTAGTCGTTCGTGCGAGGCTGACGCAGGACGACGACGGTGATCGCGGCCGCGAGGACGAGCGCCAGGACGACGGCCGTGACGATGCGCTTCATGGGCGTGCGGAGAGCATACCGTAGGGGCGAGCCCCCGTGCCCGCCCATACCAGCCCGTGGGCCGACGCGGGGGTCGGCCCCTGCGCTGTCATTGCCGTGGCTGGCCTCTACGTTGCCGACTGTCGAATCGTCTCGTACACCTGGTCCATGAGCAGCTGATCTTCGAGCGCGCGCTCGAGGCTCATCTCCGGCTGACCGCCCTTGCGGATCGACGCGGCGAAATCCGCGTACATCGCGCGGTATCCGCGAATGTCGCGGAAGCCGGGCATCATCAACCGCGATCCACGCTTGCCGCGCACGAGCATCGCCACGCCGTTCGACTCGAACGAGATGACCCCCTTGCGGCCCATGAGCTTCGAGATGCGAAGGCCACGGAAGAGCGACGGGATCTCCCGGGAATAGTAGAGCGAGCCGACCGCGCCGTTGTCGTACGCGAACGAGACCAGCATGCTCTTCACGCGTTTGTCGGGGCCCTCGTGCGATGGCGCCGGCTTGAAGCCGTGGATCCTCGTGATGCGCGGACCGAGACTCCCGGCGATGTGCAGCCAGTGGATGCCTTCCTCGAAGAACGCATCGCCGCCGGCCATGCTCTCGTCATTGCGCCAGTCGTCGGCGGTCTTCAACCGGAGCGCGACGGTCATGAAATGCCCGAACACCATCTCGCCGATCGTGTCGTCGGCGAGCAGACGCCGCAGGCAGACGGCCAGCGGCTTGTAGTGATCGTTCTCGCCCACTAGGACGGTGCGCCCGGCCCGATCGCGCTGCGCGATGATCGTGCGGTAGTCCTCGGTGCGGAGAAACGCCGGCTTCTCGACGAGCATGTGCTTGCCGGCCGCCAGCGCCCGCTGCGCGAGATCGAGGTGGAAGGTCGGCGGAACGGCAATGACGACGGCGTCCACGCCGGGATCCGCGAGCGCCTCCTCGTAGCTGCCGAAGGCCGTTCTGCCGCCGAACTGGCGACAGAAGCCGTCCGCCTTGGTGCGATCGCGGCTGGCGTAGCTCGGGACAATCGTGCCCGACAGCGCGCCTTTCAGGTACTGGCTGTGGACCCGGGTGATGAATCCGCACCCGAGGAACGCGACATGGAGTGGGTCAGACATACGGCCGGTACTCCCGCCGCCCGGACTGCATCATCGCAGCCCGGGGCGGAAGCCGTCTTTTCGAAAGAGGTGGGACTGTTGGTGTGCGCTCAGCTCTTGCGGGCTGTGCCACCAATCTGGAAACCCGAGTCGTTGAAATCGAACCACGCGGCCATGTCCGGGCCCTTGGGCGTGAGCGTCAACACCATCGACACCGGACCCGAGTACGCCGTCAGTGCGCCCGAGTACTCCGTCGATGCCTTCAGCGTGATGACCTGGCCGGTCTTCGTGATGTCGGTGATCTTGTGTTCGGGGAACTGCGGGGCGCTGACGCCCGCAACGACCTTGCCCGCCTCGACGCGGAAGACGATATTCGCAACGAGCCGTCCAGTCGGCGTCTCGAGGGGAATCTGCCACGTGCCGAGCAGTAGCTTGGCATCGGCCGGCGTCAGCGGCGCTGGCGCAGGTCTGGCGGCCGCCTGGCCCGCGGCCTGGACATCGGTCCGAACCGCGAAAGCCGAGCCGGTCGCGACGAGCGCGGCCAGCACGAAAGACGTCGAAATTCTACGAAGCATGCACAAACCTCCTGGAACGAACGTGAAAATTATAGCGTGTCTTACCGACCGACTGACGGAGAACGACGCACGCCCGCGAGAAAAGCCACGACCGCTGCCACCGCGATGATGCCGCCGATGACGACGAGCGGCGCGACATCCGACGGCGAGATGGTGAGGTTCGTGAGAAACGACTCGATGACACCGGCCAGTCGCATCCAGCCGTTCCATCCGGCCGCCACGCCGAGCGCCACCGCCGCCACCACGAGGATGCCGATCGCCGCGAACGATTGACGATGCGCGACTCCGTACGCGGTGAGCGCGTGGACGCCCACGGCTGCGGCCGCGAGCACGACGAGCGCGAAGATGCCGACCAGCGTCTTGCCGTATTGCAGCAGCGCCGTCTGACCGGCATTGAGATACGACTCGACGGTGCGGATCGTCCCCACCGGCACCGCGGCGTCGACCGCGCCGACCTGCGACCTGATCGCATCGCTGAGCGACAGCGGATCGCCCGTGGTGCGCACGACGAACGACATCACCGTGCGCCGGCCTTCGAGCGAGGCGCGCTGCAGCGTGGCCTGCTGCCGGTGGAGGATGTAGATCAGCGGCGGCACTTCCGACGCGCCACGGAACGGCAGCGCATCAGCCACCACACCGATGACCTCGCGCGGACGCTCCTCGTCATTCGGAAAGAAGTTCAGCGTCAGCGGCTGCCCGATCGGATCCTGGTCGGGCCAGTGCTGCTGCACCAGCGTTTCGTTCACGAGCACCACCCACGGCGAGTCGAGCTCGTCGGTGGACGAGAAGTCCCGGCCGCGAACGATGCGCATGCCCATCGTGTCGAAGTACTGGTCGGTCACGGCCAGGTACTGCGCGGCCACGCGGTTTTCGGGTGCCTGTTCCACGTCCCCGATCCAGACCTGCACGAACGGATTCGACGAGAACGGCGGCGTGCCCACGCCAGCCGCCTTGACCACGCCCGGTGTGGTTTCGAGTGCCGCGCGCACGCGATCGTAGAGGGCCGGACCCGCGGGGCTGAACTCGGCGATCTCGGCGTTTCCGCTTCCAGAGATGTTGCGCGTGACGTACGGCGCGCGCGGCAGGTACACGTCCGCGCTCAGCAGGCCCGTCGTGTCGATGCCGATGTCACTGTCGCTGCCGCGCAGATCGTCGACCGCGCGCGTCGCAAGGCCGGTCGCGGCCATGAGCACGAATGCCAGGGCCACCTGCACGGCCACGAGCGCGGCCAGCGCCACGGCGCCGAGCCATCCGCGCGTCGCGGTGTCGGTACGCGAGGCGCGCAACGCCGGCAGCGCTCCGACCACCAGCGTCACGAGGACGATGAGCACGACGAGAAACGCGACGGCACCAGTGCCGACGCCGACGCTGCTGAGACGCGGGATCACGCCCGGCGTGATGTCGCGAAGCGCCGGGACCACGTACGCCGCCAGCGCAACGCCGAGCACACCGCCGCCCGTCGCGAGCAGCAGGCTCTCGGCCAACACGACACCTGGACGAAGTTGTCTCGAGTCGAGCGCGCCGGCGCGCTCGCCGCGTACCGTGCGCGCGCGCATCAGCACCGCCACGCTCACACAGACGAGCAGCAGCAGCACGCCCACGCCCTGCACCACCATCGTCAGCGGCCCGCGCAGCCCGCCGAATCGTGCCTCGCGCCAGGGCGTGAGCTCGATGGTCCAGCCGTCCATGTTCGGGTAGGTCTGCACGTACTCGTCGATCACCGCCTTGACTGCGGCCTGGGCGTCGGCCATCGAGACGCCGGGCTTCAGGCGCGCGAGCGCGCGCACGTTGCGCTGTGTCTCCTGTCCAGGCGCCGGTTCGAAGCCGAACGTGAACCACGCATCGGACGCGTTGTCCATGAGCCAGAACCCCTGCGGCATCACGGCGAGGATCTGCGTGGGCTGTCCATCGACCATGGCGGTCTGGCCGACCGCCTCGGTGCGGCCGGCAAACCGCCGCTGCCACACCGGGTAGCTGAGCACGATGGTAGGTGCGGCGCCGGCCTGTTCGTCAGCCGTCTCTGGCAGACGGCCCACCAGCGGACTGACGCCAAGTGCCGCCAGGCCCGTGGCGGAAATCCGCTGCGCGGCCAGCCGTTCCGCACGCGCGCCCGCATCACCGGCGAGATTGGCCGCCTGTCCGCCGTCGAACGCGCCGACCGCGTCGAAGGCCGCGCTCGTCCGGTCGCGCAGCAGGCGGTACAACGCCGGCGTCACCGGCCCCTTCGTGTCCGGATTGTCTGGCGGCGCGAGGCTCACGTCCAGGAGCCGGTCGGGCTCGGGGAACGGCAGCGCCGTCACCAGCACGGGGCTCGTGAAACTGAAGATCAGGATGTTGAGGCCCATCCCGAGGGCCAGCGACGCCACGACAATCGCCACGAAACCCGGCGTCTGGCGCAGACGCTGCAGGGCCAATCCAAGTTGATGTTTCATCGAAGTGTCCGGGTCCTCACCCGCCGTCGACTTTATCGTCTTATGCAGCCTGAAGCCACTGCTCGTTCACGGAAAACACGGTCATTTCGCGGTGATGTCGCGCGTTGCGGCCGGTCGTGGAACTCAGCAGGAGTTACGATCCCATGGCAGGCCAGCGTGCGATAATCGCCGCTTCCGTGATGCAGTACATTTCAGATCTCCTCGAGCGGGTCATTGCGTGGATTCTTCCCATTGCCGAACGGCTTGGGGCGCCGGGACTCGCGGTCATCGCATTCCTCGATTCGTCGTTCCTCTCGTTGCCGCAGGTCGGTGACGCGCTCATTGTCGCGCTCACGATTCAGCAGCCGCCGCGCTGGGTGCTCTACAGCGCCGCGACCACGCTCGGCTCGACGGCCGGCTGTTTCGTCCTCTACTCGATTGCGAAGAAAGGCGGCGAAGCGTTTCTCCGCCGGCAGTTCAACGAAGCGCAGATCGAGCGGGGCCTCGGCGTGTTCCGGCGCTACGGGCTGCTGGCCGTCATCGTCCCCGCCTTCCTGCCGCCGCCAACGCCGTTCAAGCTGTTCGTGCTCCTGGCCGGACTGGCCGGCGTACGGCCCGCCGCGTTCGTGCTCGGCATCGCGATCGGGCGCGCGTTTCGTTTCGGCGGCATCGGCTGGCTGGCCTACATGTACGGCCCGCAGGCCACGCAGTACATCCGCGACAACCTCGCGACCGCATCCCTCATCGTCGCCGGCCTCGTGCTCGTCGTGGGCGTGGTGATCATCCTCGTGCGCCGGCGCGCCACGGCATAGGCGAACCGGCAGACGTCAACCGTCGACAAAAAGAAACGGGCTCCAGGTCCTGCGCAAGGCAGAACCTGGAGCCCGATGTCGTTCAGCGTGCGCGATCAGAGCACCGTCGTGGCTCGCTTCACCGGATCCCAGCCGAGCACCTTGTTCGTCTTCATCGCTTCGAGCGCGAGCAGGGCGGGCAGGGCCGAGTTGTAGCCAACTTCCATCGACGCGTTGGTGTTGCGGTTGTTCACCTTCAGCTTGTCGAGGAAATCGCGCGTGTGCACGTGCAGCGGGTAATCCTCTTCGACGCCGCCGCGCGGGTTGATGTACACGTTCGCCTCGACAGCCTGACCGCCGCCTCCGCGGCCGCCGCCGGGTCCGCCCGGCCCACCCGCACGGCCGCCGCCACCGGGACCCGCCGGTGCGGCACCTGCCGCGGGCGCGCCTGGCGCCGGCTCAGCCGGTACGCGATTGCGCGTCTGCGGGACGTTGGGACGAAGCGCCCATCCCATACGGTTCACCTGCAGCGTCCCGTTGGTGCCGTAGAAGTAGACGCCCCAGCCTTCGATGTCCGGCGCCCTCGGATCGGCGAAGTTCGGACGCGGGAAGACGTCGTTGGCGAACGACATGATGAAGTTGTCGTACTGCCACGCGATCGAGAACTGGCTGTACACGCACTCCGGATCGGTGTCCGGGTTCGAGTAGAAGCCGACGGCCGTGGTCTTGAGCGGCTGCCGGTTGTCGGCGTCCATGAACCAGTTCGCCACGTCGATGTGGTGGGCACCCCAGTCGCCGACCAGGCCGCTGCCGTACTCCCACCACGCGCGGAACGACGTGTAGCCACGCTTGAACTGCTTCTTCGGCGCATCGACCTGCCAGGCGTCCCAGTCGAGTCCGGGCGGCACGTCGGCGACGTCCTGCCGGGTCTGCGAATAGCCACCACCGTGCTGGATGAGCACGTGGGTGACGGGGCCGAGCCGCGGCATCTGCCGCTTGGCTTCGATGAAGTGATCCCAGCTCCGCTGCTGCGTGCCGACCTGCACGACGGTATTCGGATATTTGTTGTACGCGTCGAGCATCATGTTGATGCGCGCGATGTTGTTCGCAATGGGCTTCTCGACGTAGACGTGCTTGCCGGCCGCGAGCGCATCGGCCGTGATCTTCGCGTGCGAGAAGTCGGGCGTGCCGATGAGCACGGCGTCGATGTCGTTGCGGTCGAGCACGCGACGGTAGTCGCCGACGACCTCGAGCTTCTGCGCGAGCGGACGGTTGGCGTTCTGGAAGCTGGCCGTCCGGTTGTCGGCGACCTCGCATCCCATCGTGAACTGCACGTCGTCGAAGCGCGTGAACGAGTCGAACACGCGACCCGATCGGTTCCCCATGCCGATGACGGCCATGCGCACGCGGTTGTTGGCACCCTGCCAGCCGAACAGAGGCGTGGCAGCGGCAGCAGTCAGCGCCACCGCGCCGGTCTTCAAGAGATCTCGTCGATGCATTACTTCTCCTTAACGGTCTGGCCGAATTGAACTTTCGCGCAGTCTACACTCCGACACCCGGACCCGACAACACTAACGGGGAGCATGGACGCCCTTCTGGCTTCCCACTTGGCGTCTTGTGTAATCTGCTCCCATGCCCCCGAAAGTCCGCGTTTCGAATTTACGAAAACGATACGGCGCGCTGGAGGCCGTGGCGGGTGTCAGTTTCGAGATTGACGACGGCGAGATCTTCGGGCTGCTCGGGCCGAACGGGGCGGGCAAGACGACGACGATCGAGTGCGTCCTGGGACTCAACACGCCGGACGCCGGCGACATCGACATCTGCGGTATCGACGCGCGGAAGCACCCGGTAGCCGTGCGCGAAAAGGTCGGTGCCGCGCTGCAGACCACCGCGCTGCCCGATCGCGTCACCCCGCGCGAGGCGCTCCAGGTCTTCGGCGCGTTCTACCGGAATCGCCAGCCCGCCGACACGCTGATCGAGCGTTTCTCGCTGACGGCAAAGGCCGACGTGGCCGTCGACACGTTGTCGGGCGGACAGAAGCAGCGGCTCGCCCTCGCGCTGGCCTTCGTCAACACGCCGGAGCTCGTCTTCCTCGACGAGCCAACCGCCGGACTCGACGCCCACTCGCGGCGCGAACTGCACGCGGAAATCCAGCGGATGCGGACCGACGGGCACACCGTGCTGCTGACCACACACCACCTCGACGAGGCCGAGCTGCTCTGCGACCGTATCGCCATCATCAGCAAAGGCCGCATCGTCGCCACCGGCAGCCCACGCGAGCTCGTGGCCCGTTCGGGGCGGCTGCAGCAGATCACGTTCGAGACGGATCGGCCATTCCCGGCGGCGATGATCGAGGCGTTGCCGGGAGTTTCGGGCGTGTCCCCCGGGTCTAAAGACCCGGGGCTCCATAAGGAGATGGGCGCTGCCGACCTCACCGGCGCCACGCTGCGCACGACCACGCCGGGTGCGACCGTGCTGGCGCTCGTGTCCGCACTCGAATCGCAGGGCATCGGTCTCGAGCAGCTGCACGTGCAGAAGGCCACGCTCGAGGACGTCTTCGTGGATCTCACCAACGTCCCGACGGAGACGACGGCATGAACGGCATCTGGCCCCAGCTGCGCCTCAGCCTGACGCTCTACTTCCGGAACCGGATGGCCATGCTCTACGGCTATCTGTTCCCGTCGGTCTTCCTGCTCGCGTTCTACGTGCTGTATCGCTACGAGCGCGTGCCGCTCGTCCGGCACATGGGCGAGCTGCTCACGGTGACCATTCTCGGCGGCGCGTGTTTCGGCCTCGCCACCACGCTCGTGAGCGAACGGGAACGTGGCGTGTGGCGCCGGTATCGGCTCGCACCGGTGTCCACAGGCGCCCTGGTCGCGAGCACGCTCTTCGCGCGGTACCTCCTGCTGCTGTCAGCCGGTCTGCTGCAGCTCATGCTGGCGATGGCGCTCGGTATGCCGCTGCCGGACCACCCCCTGCAACTCGTCGTGGCCTTCAGCCTGGCTGCGTTCGCGTTTCTCGGTCTGGGGCTGGTCATCGCGATGCTCGCCGACAACGTGCCCGCCGTGCAGGCGCTCGGCCAGACGATCTTCCTGCCGATGCTGATCATCGGCGGCGTGGCCGTGCCGCTCACGAGCCTGCCCGACTGGGCGCTGCACCTGTCGGCGTATTTCCCGGGCCGCTACGCGGTCGAAGCCATTCAGGCCACGGTGAACGGCGGCGGACTGGGCACGGTGGGATTCAGTCTGCTGGCGCTCCTGCTCATCGGCACGGCCGCGTGTGTCGCCGGCGCGGGCATGTTCCGGTGGGACGCCAAGCAGCGATTCGCGGCGGGCCGCGGCAAGGGCTGGCTCGTCGTCGCGCTTGCCGGCTGGATGGGCGTTGGTCTGCTGGCGCAGTGGCAGAACCGGATCATCCCGATGGAGATCGCGGCGGAGCGCGCGGCCATGGCCACGGCCGCCGCAAATCTCCCTGCCACGACCGCGCCGCCAGCTGCCACGACCGCCGTGCCCGCAACCGCGCCTGACGATGCGGGCGCGGCACCAGACGACGTCGCGGACACGTCGCCGGCCGACGCGACCACACCGGCGCCGATAGGCGCGACGCCGCCAGCGGCTGCTGCGTCACCACCTCCCACGACACCCACGCCGAGTGCGCCCGCCACGCCCGAACCGCGCGCGACCGAACCGTCAGGTCCGGTCGCGACGCCGGCACCCGCGATACCTCCGGCGCCTGCCTCTCCCCCGCCCGAGCCGTGGGAGAAGGTGACGACGGAGCAGATCATGGCGGATCTCGTATTCGCGGGGCTGCCGCCCGATGCCGGTGTGGTGACGCCAATCGCGAGCGCGACGCAGGAGCCACCGGAAGAGACCTGGACCGACCTCGACATCATGTACGACGGCCTGCAGACGTGGGCGCCGGGCCGCGTGCAGGACCTCGTCGAGCGCACCAGGAACCTGCTGTTCGTGCCGGCCGTGGTCGACGTCTTCCAGTTGCCGATGGAAGCCTATGTCCCGCAGATGGTCTACGACATCCTCGAGCGCGACATCGACAAGGACGTCTTGATTAAGGTGCTGTACTGGGTGGCCGTCAACTACGAGGACGGCAGCGACGCGGCCGTCGACCAGATGGCGCCGCTCGGCATTCCCAACGGCCCAAGCGACATCCAGGAAGTGAGACATCGCATGGGCATCTACGCCGTCAAGCTCATCGGCCGGCTCACCGGGGTGCGGCCGGCGAGATGAAGGGTGCGAGGTGCGACGGTGCCAGGGTGCCACGGTGCGAAGTGCGGCGCTCCATCCGAATAAAAACAGAATGGCTGGCGATGCAGTCTCCTACGGCCATCGCCCCTCGCACCTTCGCACGTCGCACCTCCGCACCGTCGCACCCTGGCACCATCGCACGTCGCCCCCTGGCACCGTCGCACCTCGCACCGTCGCACCTCGCACCTTCGCCCCCTGGCACCTTCGCACCTCGCACCCTCGAACCTGAGTATCATTACCCCGCGTGCCACTGGTTCCGCGCTTCGAATTCGATGCGGCGTACGTCGAGCGTCTGGCCAACGGCGACGACGCGACCGAGCGCCACTTCACGCAGTATTTCGGTGATCTGCTCACCATCAAACTGCGGGCGCGGCTGCGCTCGCCCGCGCTGGTCGAAGACGCCAAACAGGAAACGTTCCTGCGTGTGCTGACGACGCTGCGCCGGGGCGGCCTCGCGTCGGCGGGCAGCCTCGGCGCGTTCGTCAACTCGACCTGCAACAACGTCCTGTTCGAGACCTACCGGGCCGAAACGAAGCGGCGCCAGAACGTGCCGGAGGACGAAACACCGCTCGAAGCGCCCACCGCGAGTGTCGAGTCGGTCATGCTCAACGCCGACGAGCACGAGCGGGTGCGGCAGGCCATTGCCGGCCTTCCGGCCAAGGATCGCGACCTGCTGCGGTCCCTGTTCTTCGAGGAACGCGACAAGGACGAGGTCTGTCGCTCCATGGGGGTCGACCGCCAGTACCTCCGCGTGCTGCTCCACCGGGCGAAGGGACGGTTCCGGGACGCGTTTTTCGGGCTGGAGTCAGCGGAATCGTCGCATTCCGGCAAACGCCCTGAAACGGCCGGCCGGGCTGGTGCACCATGAAAGAGCAGACGATGGAGCATCAAGACGCCATCCGGACCCTCGCGGCCGAACGGTACCTGCTCGACGAAATGAACGAGCAGGAACGCGAGACGTTCGAATCCCACTATTTCGAGTGCGCCGAGTGTGCCGAGCTGGTCCGCGCGGGTGCGGCCCTGGCCGACGCCGCGCGCGACGGACGCGTGCCACCCGGTGTCGTCGCCTTTCCAGCGGGGACGACGGCCGCTCGCGGCAGCGGCCTGCGCACGTGGGCGCCACTGGCGGCCGCAGCCGCCCTCGCGCTTGTTGCCGGGTACCAGACGTTCGTCACCATCCCGAGCCTGCGACAGGCGGTTGCGACACCGCACGCGCTGGCCCCCGTGGCGCTGGCTCCGGCCAGCCGCGGCGAGGGCGCCGCGGTGACGCGCGATGCGGCCGGTGGGCCGGTCGTGCTCGCGCTCGACATCAACACCAGTCTCTCGTCCCCGCAACTGGTCTATGATTTGCGCACCGACGGCGACGAAGTGCTCCTGTCCGGGCAGGCCCCGGTCCCTTCCCAGGGCACCCCGCTGCTGTTGCTGATACCGGCCACATCACTGACGTCCGGCCAGTACGTCATCGTCGTACGCGAGCGCGACGTTCCTGACCACGAAGTCGGGACCTATCGTTTCACTGTGCGATGACCGTGCTGGCTCGAGGAGCCTGCATGGAGATCGCATCCCGCTTCCTGTTCACCGGTTACGCCTGCGCCTACAGCGGCCGAGTCTATCGGCCCAAGGACATCACGATTCCTTCCCCGGCATCGGCAGCCCTCTCGGTGGCCGGCGGTCTGTCGGCCCAGGAAGGCAAGCGGCAGCGGTTCGCGCCGTACATCACCGTCGGGAAGTCGTCGGCGTCGGCCAAGGGGCAGTTCGACGACCGCAAGCGCGCCGTCGAGATGACGCACGGCAAACTCGGTGAAGACGACCTGACGGCCACGACCACGTCGGCGGCCACAGTGCACGACATCGAACTGGACGACAAGCGGTTCAAGGTGAAGTACCTGCACGCGGTGGTCCAGGCATGGAGCCCGCGCAAGGGGAACGAACCGCCGATTGCCCTGGGGCGGCAGACGGCCATCCGCGGCGTGTCGATCGACGGACACGAGCTCGACGTCGCGGTCGACGTGAAGATGTTCCAGGCCGCCGACACGTTCGATGCGCTCGCAAAGGTGGCCGGCGGCAAGCGCGGCGCGTGCGCGTTCGAGCGGACCGGAGACAAGATCTACACGTCGGTCGTGCGCGAACTGCGCTGGGTCGGTCGCCCGCACCCCGACGCCATCATCGACGGGCACGTCCTGTACGTGCCGGGCTTCGGCCGCGTGTACTTCGGCGAGCTGTTCGCCGATCGCGCATCGCGGCGGCTCACGTTGATGCGCGCGCACCTCGGGTCGCCCGTCGGCCTGCGCGCCGGCTT
>CAZVHY010000012.1:0-4993 GCA_964627115.1 uncultured Solibacteraceae bacterium
TTGAACGCCTTCACGAGTCTCGCGCCGGGAACCAGATCGGCGACCACCTCGCTCGACGTCCGGCCGCCGAGGTCCGCGACCGTGAAGTGCGGCGGCTCGATCGGGTTCGTCGCGTCGACGACGATGCGCCCGTTCCAGGTGCCGGCGCGGCCGAGCACCGACGGCAGCTGGCTCCACGGAATGGCGATGACGACAATCGACTGCGCCGAGGCCTGCTCGATGGTTGTGGCCGATACGCCTGGCCCGAGGCCCGCGACCACGGCCGCGAGAGAGCCAGGCCCGCGACGGTTCGACAGCATGACGGTGAAGCCACCAGCGGCAAGGCGTGTGGCAATGGCCTGGGCCATTGCCCCGGCGCCGAGAATTCCGATGGTCACGCCGGGCATTTTAGAACGGCGGCGGGCATCGGGCTCCGCGGCGGCGGGCTGCGCGCGGGTTCGCGTTATGCTGCTTGCGCCATGGCCGCAAAATCCTCGACACGATGCTGGTTGATGAAGTGCGAACCGTCCGCCTACACGATTGACGACCTCGAGCGCGACGGCACGACGAGCTGGGAGGGCGTGCGCAACTTCCAGGCGCGCAACTTCATGCGCGACGACATGACGGTGGGCGATCGCGTCCTGTTCTACGCGTCGAACGCCGAACCGTCGGGCGTCACCGGCCTGGCGCGAATCGCGCGCGAAGGCTACGCCGACGTGTTCGCTACGAAGAAGGGGCACAAGTACTTCGATCCCGACAGCAAGGCCGATGCGCCGACGTGGTACATGGTCGACATCGCATTCGTCGAGAACTTCCACGGCACCATCCCGCTCGAGACGCTGAAGACCACGAAGGGCCTCGACAAAATGGTGGTCACACAGAAGGGCAGCCGCCTGTCCGTGCAGCCCGTCGCCCCCGCTGAATACGACATCGTCGTCTCGCTCGCGCGCAGCGGCGCGGCCATCGCGCCCGGTGCCGGCGGGGCGCCCGCGCGCAAGCGGACTTTGCCGCCGGCGAAGAAGGGCACGAAGAAGAAGTAGCGGTATCATGTCGGCTTCAGCCCATGAAGCCGACACTCGCGCGCGTGTGCAGCGCCACGTTCGCCGTGGCGTGTGCGACTGGTGCCCTGCTCGCCGCGCAGGGAAGTGTGGTGAGGCCGCAGCCGGACATGCGGCAGGTGGGTACCTCGGCGGTCAGCGGCGTGGTCGTCGATGCCGACACGGGCCGCCCGATTCCCGGCGTTGTCGTGCACCTCGGTCGTTCGCCGCGCGGCCCCATCGGTTTCCAGAATCGCCAGATCAGCGACTCGCGCGGGCGGTTCGTGTTCGTCGATCAACCGGCGGGCGAAGGTTTCGTCCTCACCGGTGGCAAACCCGGATACTTCCAGCCGCCGACGCCACCACAGGTCGGTGGCACCCCTGGCGACATCACGCTGGCCGAGGGCCAGTGGTTACGCGACGTGCGGCTCGCGCTGCGGCGCACCGGCGCGATTGAGGGCCGTGTCACCGACGAAGCCGGTGAACCCGTCGTGGGCATCGACGTGCGCGCGGTCGCCCTCGTCGACATCGCCGGCCGGCGGCAGCTTGCCTCCGGCCCGATCACCAGAACGGACGATCGCGGCCGGTATCGTGTCGCCGGTCTGCTGCCCGGCACGTATCTCGTCATGGTGCCGTCACTGCAGGCGTCGGTGACGACGTATGCCACGGTGGCCTCGATACACGGCTACAGCGAAGCGCAGTTCGCGAGTCAGGCCCCGGCACGCGCGCGGTCGATGACCGTGCCGATTCTCGATGCCGATGACGGCCTGCGCGTCGTGATTGGCCGCGGCCCGGTACCGCCCCCGCCCGTCGATGGACAACGATTCGGCTACGCCGCGACCTTCCATCCCGGCACACCGCACCCGGATCAGGCGACACGCATCGAGCTCAGCGGCGCGGACGCGGTTGCCGACATCCAGCTCCAGCCGGTGCCCACGGGCTCCCTGCGCGGACGCGTCGAAGGACCGGGACAGATGGCGAACCTGTTCGTGCGCCTGGTGACTCATCCCGATCTCGGCCTCGGCCTCGAAACCGCCACGGCGCGTACCCACGTCGATGGCACGTTCGCCTTCGCCAATGTGCCGGCCGGTGAGTACGTGCTCGACGTGCCGGCAACGCTGACGGAGTACCAGTTCCGCCCCGCTGGCCCGCTGGGCGACGGACCCGAACGGCCGCAGGGCACCGGTAGCTTCAACAGCCGGATCTGGGCCGTCCGCGGCGCGCCGGAAGGAACGACCGTCGTGTCCTATTCGTCCGGGAGCGCTTCGTTCGCTGGTGGCACGGCGATGTCTTCAACGGACAACAGTGAAGGACTTTACGCGCGCGAGCCGGTTTCGGTCCGGGCCGGTGCATCGCCGGACGTCGTCGTGCGCCTGCGCGGCACGCTGACCATCCGGGGGCACGTGGTTTTCGAGGGAGATGCCGCAGGCACCGGTGCGGCCAACATCGGCGCCGATCCGGCCACAGGAAGCCCCGGCCTCGGTCTGTCCAGTGCGTTCGCGAACACCAGGCAGAACCCGTCGCCCTTCGAGTTACGCGACATCGTGCCCGGCGTCTACTTCCTGCGTCAGGTCTTTCCGAGCCAGTGGACGATCAAGTCGATCGTCCACGAGGGGCGCGATTACTTTGAGCAGCCGATCGATCTGTCCGGCGGCCAATCCATCGGCGGCGTCGTCATCACCGCCACGCGCGAGACCACGACGATTGCCGGGTCTGTCGTGCGTCCGAACGGCGACGCGAGCACGACGCTGCACGCGGTCGCGTTTCCCACGGATCGATCGGCATGGACCGACTTCGGTCTCCAGCCTCCACGGATGATATCGGTGCCGGTATCGACCACCGGCACGTTCGGGTTCACCGGCATACCTGCCGGCGATTACTACGTCGCGACGATTCCCGGCGACGACGAACACACGTGGCGTCGCGATAGCGTGCTGGCCCGTCTGGCATCCACGGCAGAGCGGACGACCGTTGCGTGGGGGCAGACGGCCACCGTGGTCATTCGGAGTGGACGATGAGCGCGCGTTGGCCCGTTGTGACGCGGGGACTCGCGGTGTGTCTGACGGCGTGGCTCGCGACGATCGCGTATGCGACCGACGCGCAGACCCCGCGAGACGGCGCCGGCCCCGCGCTCTGGCAGGGAACGGCGACGCTGACGGGCATCGTGATCGAGGACGCGGACGGCAGGCCCGTACGCCGCGCGGCGGTGACCGTGCAGGGAAGCGGATCGGTGGCGTCGCGCAGCGTCGTCACCGACGACAACGGGCGGTTCATCGCACGCCAGCTTCCCGCAGGCCGGTACTCGGTGATCGCCCGCAAGGCCGCATACCTCGACGCGGCGTACGGTGCGAAACGTCCCGGACGGCCGGGCACGGCCGTGCACCTCGACGAGGCCGGTACTGCGGACGTGGCGATCCGCATGGCGCGTGGCGCCGTGCTCGAGGGCATGTTGCGCGGCGAAACCGGCGATCCGCTTCCCGGCGTCACGGTCTACGCGTTCGCGCCGTCGGATCCGGGCGTCATGGGGCCGTCGCCGTTCTCGCGTCAGGAGTCGACCGCGGTCACCGACGATCGTGGTGTGTATCGCATCTACGGCGTCGTGCCCGGTGAATACATCATCGCGTCGGTCTTCAGCCCCGGCGGTGACGGCGAGATTGGTCGATACGCCGATGCGGCGGTGGATGCGCTGCTCGCGCAGCTCGGATCGGCCGGGCGCGGTCAGCCGATGGCGGGCCCGCCGTCTCCCCGCCCGGCAGCACCCACTGTGGGCTACGCACCAACGTACTTCCCCGGCACGACGATGTTCGCCGATGCCTCGCGTGTGCGTGTGGCTGCTGGTGACGAGCGACGCGGACTCGACTTTACGCTCGCACCCGTGGCGACTGCCGTGATGGAAGGCACGGTGATTGGCGATCCGCAGCGGCTCGCGTCCGTGGAGTTGAGCTTCGTTGTCGACGGACCGCGGACGTTCATGCCGGGCAGCCGGCCGATGTTGTCGCAGCGACCCGGCGCCGACGGAAGGTTTCGCTACACGAGTGTGCCGCCCGGACGCTACACGATCTACGCGCGCAGTTCGGCGCCGGCGATGCCCGGCCGCGGCGGTGCGTCTGCAACGCTCGACCCCTGGTTCGCGGCGGCCGAGGTGGCCGTGTTCGGCCAGGATGCGCGAGGCCTCTCGCTCGTACTGCAGCCGGGTGTGACCGTCTCGGGACGTGTGGCGTTCGACGCCACGACGCTGACGCCGCCCGACGATCTCGCGTCCATCCGGGTCTCGTTGATGCGTCCAGGCGGCGGATACATGTCCAACTTCGGCGATGGTACCGTCACGGGCAACACGATCGTCACGCCGTCGTCGCCGCGTGTGCTCGAAGATGGTCGGTTCGACATCGTCGGCGTCGCGCCCGGCGGCTACGAGCTTCGCGGCACGATTCCGACCGATGTCGACGGCCAGTGGTGGCTGCGGTCGGCCATGGTCGATGGCCGGGATCTGCTCGACGGTCTCGTCGAGATTCGCGATCAGAACCTGTCGGACGTCGTGCTGACCTACAGCGACCGCGTCAACGAGCTCGGCGGCAGGTTCCAGACGGCCAGCGGTTTGCCGGCCACCGACTACTACGTCGTCGCCGTTCCCGACGACCGTGCGCTGCGGCAGCCGGGATCGCGCCGGATGATGTCGACGCGTCCCGATACGAACGGCACGTTCGCGCTGACGCGCGTGCCCGCGGGCACCTACCGGCTCGCGGCGTTGACCGACTTCGATCCGTCCGATCTGCACGACAGCGTGTTTGTCGACACGCTCGCCGAGCAGGGCATCGTCGTCACCGTGCGCGACGGCGAGCGAACCGTGCAGGACATCCGGATCGCGGAATGAGTCTCCCCCGGGTCTGCCCTTCGGCAGGCTCAGGGCACGGCGAGCGACGTCGAGCCGTGAAGACCCGGGGCTCCGAAAGTCTGTCGCCGCCGCGCAGCCCGCAGCC
>CAZVHY010000012.1:5093-10917 GCA_964627115.1 uncultured Solibacteraceae bacterium
GAGCCGTGAAGACCCGGGGCTCCGAAAGTCTGTCGCCGCCGCGCAGCCCGCAGCCCGCAGCCCGCAGCCGGTGGTCGGTCGTCGGTAGCCGTCGATCACCCTTGAACCCCCGCGCCCGTATTGCTACGCTCTGATCCATTCGATTTCTGTCTCGATCCTCCCGTCGCGACGCGGTGTGATGTGTGCGACCGGCAAGCAAGGGGGGATCGCATGTCCGACAGTTTCGGCGCTCGACTGCGCCATCGGCGTGAGCAGCGAGGGGTCACCCTCAGCGCGATTGCCGATCAGACGAAAATCCAGCCGTGCCTGCTCGCGGCCCTCGAGCGAGACGACGTCTCGCGCTGGCCTGCGGGCATCTTCCGACGCGCGTACTTTCGCTCGTACGCGCAGGCCATTGGTGCCGACGTCGACACCGAGTTGCGGGAGTTTCTCGCGCTCCATCCCGATCCGCACGACATGGCGGATTCCGTGGACGCCGCCGCCGGCACACGGCCCGGCGCCGGGCCGCCGACGCGCATCGGCATGATTCTGAGTTCGGCCATGGCTGCTACCACCTGGCTCCGCCGATCTCCTCCTCCAGAGTCGTTGCCGCCCGCTGTCATCGAGCCCGAGCCGATCGCGTCGTCAGAGCCCGCTTCGTCCACGTCGATCGAAGACGGCAGTACCGACCTCCAGGCGGTCGCGCGCCTGTGCACGTCGTTCGGTCGCGCCACGCGCGCCGACGAGGTGCAGCCGCTGCTGCGCGAGGCCGCGGCGGTTCTCGACGCGCGCGGCCTGATTGTGTGGCTCTGCGATGAAATTACCGCCTGTCTGCGGCCCACGTTCGCGCACGGCTACTCCCGGCGCGTGCTGGGACGTCTGTCGCCTGTACACCGCGACGCCGACAATCCGACGGCCACGGCGTTCAGGTCGGCGAGTGCCGTTGGTGTGAGTGACGAGGCAAGCGGGGCACTTGTCGTGCCGCTGCTGTCGCCGGCGGGCTGCGCGGGCGTTCTCGCTCTCGAGTTGCCGCGTGGAGCCGAGCAGGGGGAAACGACGCGCGCGGTCGCCACGATCGTCGCGGCGATGCTGGTGCCCCTGACCGGACGCGTGGTCCGCGCCGATCCCGATCGAACCGAGGCTACGGCAACTCTGCCTGAACGGCCGCGCGCAGCTGCTGATAACCCAGTTGCGTCAGCAGCGTGCCGTTGACGAAGAACGTCGGCGTGCGGATCGCGCCGAGCGCCACGCCATCGGCCTCGTCCTGTTGAATGCGCGACTTGATCTCGGGATCGGTCGTCGCGATGCGCAGCTGTTCGGCGTCGAGTCCCGCGGCCGTTGCATAGGTCAGCAGCAGATCGGGCCGTGGCGCCGCGTGGCTGGCCCATTCCGGCTGCCGGAGCATGACGATGTCGAGGTATTCCCAGTAGCGGTTCTGTGCCCGCGCGGCCTCGAGCAGGGTCGCCGCGTACGCCGAGTTGCCGTGCAGCGGCATGTAGCGGATGACGAGCCGCACGCGTCCGTCGAACTCCGACATCACCTGCTTCACGAGCGGATACATCGCGCGGCACGATTCGCACTCGGGGTCGAAGAACTCCACGATCGTGACCGGCGCGCCGGCCGGGCCGAGCGAGATGCTGTACGGCCGGATCAGCCGATCGGCATTCGCGGTGGCGGCGGTCGATGCACTCGCTTCCTCGCTCGAGCGGTATCGATTGGCGCCGATGACGAACGCGGCAATCAGGAGTGCGGCCATGGCGGCGAGCAGCGGCTTACTGACGTTCATGCGACGCACCTTTCGTGCGGAGTCCGAACCAGACGAGGCACCCGATGATGAGCACGAACGCCGTCAGCGACATCAGGGGAATGGTGAGGTAGCCGAACCACTCGATCTGCCGGTCGGTACACGACACGCCGAGGGCGCACGGAATGATGCTCTCGGTGATGACGTCGTAGTAGAGCAGGTTGTGGTAGACGGCAATGCTCACACCGACGAGCGCCAGCGGCCACGCGTAGCGCGCGACTCCGCGGTCGTTGAACACGAGGCCGACCGTGAAGATGACCGCCAGCGGATACATGCAGATGCGCTGGTACCAGCACAACACGCACGGCGGCAGGTGCATCACCTCGCTGAAGAACAGGCTCCCCATCGTGGCCACCAGGCTCACGACCCAGGCGGCGAAGAGCGGCATCCAGATCGATTCGTCCGGGCCGCGAGACGCAGACGCTGTCATGTCGGCTCACCTTAACAGTCACCGCGCCGGTCTGTCGAGATCGGCGGCGTGGTCTCCGAGACGTCGAGTGATGTTCGAGACATCAGTGACCGGTTCTCGGAGTCCTGTGGGTCCTTCGGGTCCTTCGGGTGCGTCCTGAGGTGCTTCAGGTCCTGGCGGTTCTTGGGGTGTGTCAAGACCGCAACGCGCGCTCAAGCCATGACGCCACGTCCAGAAGTTGGCCAGCGCCAGCGCGCTCCTTTGACCTGAAGGACCCGAAGGACCTCGAGGACCAACAGGACCGAATGCCTGCGTGTTAAGGTGAACGCCGGAGACGACAGTGGCAGCGAAGAAGAAGACATCGAAGACGGCACGACGGACCGGTCGGACACGACGCACGACGCGACGTGCCACGAGACCCGGGCCCCTGACGATGGATCAGGCCATCATCGCCGTGCTCATCGGATCGATGATGGCCAACGACCACGTGTCGGCCGAGGAAAGCGAACGGGCGCACCATGTGACGTGGTCCATGCGCCGCTTCCGGCGCCGGTCGGGTGATACCGTCGGACGGCTCATCGGCCGCGTCCGCGAGCGCATCGTGGCCGAGGGACCGGCGGCCGTGGTTCAGCAGGCATCCAAGGTGATCCCGGCGGCGTTGCGGCCATCGGTGCTGGCCGTTGCCGCCGATCTGGTGCTCGTCGACGGCACGCTTCAACGGCAGGAACGTCAGTTCCTGAGTGAACTGGCGCGTCAGCTCAAGATTGCGCCCGCGTTGTCGCTGCAGATCCTGAAGGTCGTCTCGGTCAAGAATGCCATCTGACCCGTTCGCTCGCTCACGCCATCACGTGGCTCAGCAGGAGCGCCAGCAGCACCACCACCGCGGCGCCACACGCGCCGATGAGGCCGCCCGTGCGCATGAAATCCCGGCTCGTCAGTTCACCCGAACTGTAGGCCATGGCATTCGGCGGCGTGCTCATCGGCAGTGCCATGCTGAGCGAGGCCACGAACGCCGTGGCCACGACGAACGTCGTGAGGCCGACCGACACCGACAGCGTCGACGTGATGACGGCCACCGGAATGAACATGCTGGCAATGGCCGTGTTCGAGAAGAACGTGCCGAGCGCGAGCGTGGCCGCGGCCAGTGCGGTCAGGCGTACCCAGTCCGACGCGTCGACGGGCACGATGGCCGCGAACCGCTGGTCGAGGCCCGTGACCTGCAGCGTGTAGCCCAGCGCCAGTCCGCCGGCAATGAGGATGAGCACGTCCCAGTCGAGCGAGTTCACATCGTCTCGCGTGATGACAGCCGTGGCGAAGAAGAGTGTCACCGGGAGTGCGGCAGCCACCGATGCCGGAACGCCGTGCAGCGGTTCGGTGATCCATGCGGTGAAGGTGAGGATCGCGACGAGAATCACCCACGCACCACGACGCGACAGGTGCGCGTCGGGCAGATCGACCGACCAGTCCGTTGCGGTCGATCCGTACGAGCGCAGCAGCCACCACCAGGTGGCGACGAGCAGTGCCACCACGAGCGGGACGGCGAGCACCATCCAGCCGACGAAGCTGAATTCCAGCCCAGCCCTGCTGATGTAGCTCATCGCAATGGCGTTCGGCGGAGATGCGATGGGCGTGCTCATGCCGGCGATGTTCGCGGAGACGGGCACCGCGAGGACGAGCGCCTTGCGAAACCGATCGCCAGCCGGCAGCTGCGTCAGGATGGGGACGACGAGCGTGAGCATGAGGGCTGTCGTGGCGGTGTTGCTCATCCACAACGAGAAGAAGGACGTCGCGGCGATGACACCGGCAAGCAGGTGCGCCGGCGATCCGGTCATCGGGCGGAGCACAACGGCGGCGAGTTTGCGATCGACGCCGGCCTTCACCGCAGCCCTCGAGAGGACGAGGCCGCTGAAGAAGAGCAGGAGCACGGGATCGACGGCCGCGGACATGAAGTCGCGAAGCGTCGGACCGCTGCGATCGGAGAATCCGAGCCACGACCACTGGCCGGGGTTGGCCAGCAGCAGGATCTGCAGCGAGATGGAGATGAACGCGGTCGCGAACAGCGGCAGCGTCTCGGTGATCCACAACAGCACCGTCGTCGCGAGAATGGCGGACGCCAGCACCTGCTCGCGCGGCCAGCCAGCCAGGTGTGCAAGCCACGCGATTGCAATTGCGACAATCGTCAACAGCAGGGCGGCGACTGGTCGGCGAACGCCTGCCGGCAGTCCCGGCGTGAGTCTGGAGTAGATTTCCGGCATGTCGTCTGTCGCCTGCGCTCTCGGCCGGTAGTCGGTTGCCGGAAGCCGGTAGCCGATCCTACCCGGAGTCACGACCTTTCATGATCCGAACCCTGCGCGCGAACCTGGCAGCACTGCTGCCGGAGGTCTCCGATCCGCGCAACGCGAGCATCGGACGGCTGACGCGCAGCCTCGCGGCGGGCGTCGCGCTCGCCGTTGCCTGGATCGGCGAGAACTGGTTCGGCTTGCCGGCACCGATCGCGTTGGCGCTTTACGCCACCACCTACGTACTTGGTGGATTCGGGCTCGTCCGGCAGGCGCTTGCCGGTGTCGTTCGAGGCGGCGTGAAGCTCGATATCGATCTCCTGATGCTGCTGGCGGCCGCCGGCGCGGCGTCGATTGGCGAGGTCGCGGAGGGGGCGCTCCTGCTGTTCCTGTTCTCGCTTGCGCACGCACTCGAGCACTACGCCCTCGGCCGCGCGCGCAGCGCGATTGCCGCGCTCGGCGATCTGGCGCCGTCGTTTGCGCGCGTCATCGACGGCGCGACTGAACGCCTCGTGCCGGTCGAGGATGTGGGCACCGGCATGCGTGTGCTCGTGAGGCCCGGTGAGCGCATTCCCGTGGACGGACGTGTCGAGACCGGCGAGTCCGCCGTCAATCAGGCGCCAATCACCGGTGAGTCCGTGCCTGTCGACAAGGCTTCTGGTGATGACGTGTTCGCGGGCACCGTGAATGGTGACGGCGCGATCGAGGTGACGACCACGCGCGCGTCCGGCGATCGCACGCTCGATCGAATCATCTCGCTCGTCGCCGAAGCGCAGACGCAGAAGGCGCCGACGCAGAACCTGACGGAACGGTTCGAGCGCGTCTTCGTGCCCACGGTGCTCGTGGCCGATGCGCTGCTGATCGTCATTCCACCGCTCGCCGGCTGGAGCGACTGGTCGACGAGCATCTACACCGGCATGGCGATGCTCGTCGGCGCGTCGCCGTGCGCGCTCGCGCTCGGAACACCGGCGGCGGTGCTGGCAGGCATCGCGCAGGCCGCGCGTCGCGGCGTGCTGATCAAGGGCGGGGCACATCTCGAGAACCTGGCCGAGATCAAGGCGATGGCCGTCGACAAGACCGGTACGATCACGACGGGTCGCCCCGAGGTCACCGATGTCATCGGCATCGATGCATCGTCGGCGGAGGATCTCCTGCGCGTTGCCGCCGCGGTCGAGCGGCAATCGCAACATCCGCTCGCGGCCGCCATCGTCCGTCGCGCTGAGGCCGATGGTCTTTCAGTGCCGGACGCGTCGCCGATGGTCAGTGTGACGGCACGTGGCGTGCGCGCGGTCGTCGATGGAGAACCGGTCGAGATCGGCAGCCTGCGGATGTGGGACACGAGCGCCGTCGTGC
>CAZVHY010000012.1:11017-23758 GCA_964627115.1 uncultured Solibacteraceae bacterium
GGAGAACCGGTCGAGATCGGCAGCCTGCGGATGTGGGACACGAGCGCCGTCGTGCCCGACGCGGTAACAGCCGCTGTCGACTCGTTGCGCGCGGCCGGTCGCAGCCTGGTCATCGTGCGGCACGGCGAGCGGTGGCTCGGCGTCATCGGCGTGGCGGATCGTCCGCGCGCGGGTGTGTCTTCGACGGTGTCCGCGTTGCAGGCACTCGGCGTGCGTCCCATCGTGATGCTCACCGGCGATAATCGCGGCGTTGGCGAAGCCGTGGCGCGCGAGGTCGGCATCGACGAGGTGCGCGCCGATCTTCTTCCCGAAGACAAAGTCGAAGCGCTTCGCGGCCTCCGTCGTCAACACGGACACGTGGCGATGGTTGGTGACGGCGTCAACGATGCGCCTGCGCTCGCTCAGGCCACTGTGGGCATTGCCATGGGCGCCGCGGGCACGGCCGCAGCGCTCGAGGCCGCCGACGTGGCGTTGATGAACGACGATCTCGCGCAGGTGGTGTTTGCCGTCGGCCTCGCGCGTCGTGCGCGGGCGATCATCCGGCAGAACCTCGTCATCGCGCTTGGCGTCGTGGCGCTGCTGATGATCGCCACCGTGACCGGCGCCATCGGCCTCGGCGTCGCGGTGTTCTTCCACGAAGGCAGCACGCTCCTCGTGATCGCCAACGCGCTGCGTCTGCTGGCGTACGCCGGTCCGCGGTCGTAGCCGCGCACGCGCCGTCCCGTAGCCTCGCAGCCTTGTGGCCTTCCGGCCTCCCCGCCTCCCCGTCTCCTTCCCGCCTGCGGCCTCCCAGCCTGTTCATCCCCTCCCCGCCACATGCCCCCACGTCACCAGGTCCGCCGCTGTCTCGAGCACTGTCCGATCGACCGGACGGAACACCATGCCGAGGTCCGTCCGGATCTTCGTGTTGTCGAAACGGATCCCGCGTCCGAGATGCGTGTGTAGATATTGCCGGACGCCAGATGACTGCGCGTACGCGGCCAGTCGCGCGACTGTTGTGCCCAAGGCACCATCGAGCCCGAACGTCGGCAGCCGGTATCGGTCGTACCCGTTCGACCGCAGCAGCGTCACCATCTGACGTGCCGTCATCGCGTCAGCCACACAGAGATAGCGGCCGGCGGCCGCCGGTGCGTCCATCGCTCGGATGTGCGCATCGGCGACGTCGCGCACATCGACCGCGCCCCACGTCAGGCTGACGATGGCGGCGTAGACGCCGTTGAGCAGGTCGGCGACGACCTTGTTTGACGTATTGAGCGCCTTCGTCAGGCTCGGGCCGATTACGAGGAACGGATTGATGACGATGAGATCCCACGGCGGTCGGCGCTCGTCGACGAACGACCATGCCGCGCGCTCGGCTGTCACCTTCGAGAAGTAGTACGGATTTCGCGCGAGCGTCGACCGCGTGTTCCAGTCCGCCTCGGTCAGCACGCGGCCATCTGGCTCGTCGGTCACCGCGGCCATCGACGAGGTGAGGACGACGCGGCGGACGCCGGGCGTGTTCAGGCATGCCGTGAGCATCGATGTCGTGCCATTGACGGCGGGATCGACGAGGTCGCGCTGGGGATCTTTTGCGTCGAGCGCGTACGGGCTGGCCATGTGGAGCACGACGTCGCACCCGTCGAGTTGTCCGGCGAACGCGTCGGGTGCGAGCAGATCGGCCTCGACGAACTCGAGCCGTTCCGCGGCGCCCGGTAGCGCGCGCAGTGGCGCGAGCGCATCGGCATTGCGCGTGCTGCGGACAGATCCACGCACGCGATGCCCCGCGGCCAGAAGCTGCGCGATCGTGTGGGCCGCAATGAAGCCCGTGGCGCCGGAGACGAAGACGGTGTGGGGCATTGGGGGACGATCATACGGGCTGCGCGGCTGCGCGGCTGCGCGGCTGCGCGGCTGCGCGGCTGCACGGCGGCACGGTGGCGCCCCCGCGTCGCTCACACGTCGGTCGCCCGGACGCCCTCACGCGCCGCCCCCGTAGCCTCGCAGCCTTCCAGCCTCCTCCCTGCCTGCCGCCTCCCAGCCTTCACTTGACATGCCAGTGAATGCCGGCGCATGCTCTGTCGCGGGAGTCCACTCGAATGGCCAGTAGAAAAGAGGACAAGGTCGAGCTGCTGCAGGGCGCGCTCGATTTGATCGTGCTCCAGGCGCTGTCGACGATGGGGCCGCAGCATGCGTACGGGTTGGCGGCCCGGTTGGAGCAGGTGTCGGATCACCCGCTGACGCTCAACCAGGGCACGCTGTATCCGGCATTGGTCCGTCTCGAGCAGAAGGGCTGGATCAAGGGCGAGTGGGGCCGGACGGAGAGCAACCGCGAGGCGAAGTTCTACGGCATCACAAAGGCCGGTTCGAAGGCGATTGCGAAGCAGTCCGAGCGCTGGTACCGGCTGGCCGGGCTCGTCGACAAGCTCTTCCTGCGGGAATCGTGACTGCGCCGCCGACGGCCGGGCCGTAGGGCGGACCTTGTGTCCGCCCTGACACCCGCGCGTTGGTGCAGGGCCGGCACGAGGCCGGCCCCTACGGAGCGATAAGAGACACGAACGATGCACAATCTTCGACGACTCCTGCAACGTCTCATCCACGCCATCCGCCCCGAGCGTGCCGAGCCCGATCTCGCGCGCGAGGTCGCCGCACATCTGACGTTGATCGAAGACGAGTACGTGCGCCAGGGCATGACGCGCGAACAAGCCCGCGTTGCGGCGCGCAGGGCACTCGGCGGCGTCGAATCCGCCAAACACGCACATCGCGACGCGCGATCGATCGTCTGGCTCGACGAGTTTCTGACGGACGTGAAGTACTCGGTCCGGCGATTCCGCAGCCGCCCTGGAGCCAACGTGCTCGCCGTTGCGATGCTCGCCGTCGCTGTCGGCCTCTCCACCGCGATGTTCACCATCGTCGACGCGCTCATCGTCCGGCCGCTGCCGTTTCCGCACGCGGATCGGCTGGCCCGCGTCATGATGGCGAGCCAGACCGGCAGTGGCCGCACCGCCGTTGATGCGCCAGTACTGAACGCCTGGCAGCAAAGTCACGTGTTCGAGCGTGCCGAAGGAGCGTTGCCGTTTACCGGCGTCATCGAGTCTGCTGCCGGTCCCACGGCCCGCGAAGGCGCTGTTGTCACGCCTGGTCTGTTCGACATGCTCGGCGTGCGTCCCCTGCGCGGACGGCTCTTCGATACACACCACCCGAACGAAGACGAGGTCCTGCTGTCCGCAGCGCTCTGGCGCACGGCGTTTCATGGTGATGAGGCAATCGTCGGTCAGGAGATTCGACTCGACGGCGAGCGGCGGGTTGTTGTGGGCATCTTGCCGCCGGGGTTCCGGTTTCCGGCCTGGAATACCGATGTGTGGAGAGCGGGCCTCGTCGCCGATCGCCAGTCGTACCAGGCCTTCGTCCGGCTGGCCGAGGGCGTGCCGGAAGAGGACGCCCTGCGAATGGCGACCGAGTTGGCCTACGCGACGGGGACCATGGCGAACTTCCCGTCGACGTGGCGCGCGACAAGCCGTCCCATCGTCGGCATGGTGTACAGCAACACCGATACCTACTATCGACGCGCCGTTCCCTTCCTGGCCGGCGCGGTGGCGCTGGTGGCGCTGGTGTTGTGCGCGAACGTTGGCAGTCTGCTACTCACACGACTGCGCGCTCGGCGGCGTGAGTTTGGCGTGTGCGCGGCGCTGGGCGCATCTCGTGGTCGCTTGCTGCGTCAGGCCTTGATCGAGAGTGTTCTGTTGGGTGTGTGCGGTGCGGCGGCTGGCGTGGCGCTCGCCTGGGCGTCGGTGTCGGTTGCTGCCGCGGTGCTACCGCAGGCGTTTCTGACGAACTCCCTGAACCCACTCGCGCTGGATCTGCGTGCGCTGTCGGCAGCCGTGGCGATCGGATTTGCCGCGACATGCGCGGCTGGTGCGATTCCGGCGTGGCTCGGCACTCGCGTACGCGGAGACGCTGCAAGCCGGCTCATCGAGCGGCACGGGACGGAGACGCGGCGCGGTCGCGTCACGGTCCGCGCGCTTCTGGTTGCCGAGGTCGCGCTGGCGTGCGCGTTGCTGGTGGGCGCCACGCTGCTGGCACGATCGTTCGTCAACGTCTCACACATCGATCGCGGCTTCGATCCGGCTGGCGTTGTTGCGCTCCGGATCTCGTTCGAAGGAGGCACGCGTCCGCCAGCGGAGCGTCAGGCCGCAGCTGCGGGAATCGAGGACTTGCTGACGACGCTGCCGGGCGTCCGTCAGACCGCCTGGTCGTCCGGCGTGCCGATGGACTCGGGGATGCTCTACATCTCCGACTGGACGACGGACGCACCCGGCGCAACGTCCGTGGACCTCCAGGTCGAGACATTCGCAGTGGGCCAGGACTACTTCGATTTCTACGGCATTCCGCTGCTGCGGGGCCGCAGCTTCGCGCCGGACGATGGCCCGGATGTGGTGATCGTGGGGGAACGGATGGCGGCCGCGCTCTGGCCGGATGGAGATCCGATCGGCCGCACGATCTCCTGGGATGACCGGCGGGCGATGGTGATCGGTGTGGCCCGGGAAACGCGGCGGCAGGTCATCGACGAGGGGCTCGACTGGCTCGACATGTATACGCCGTTCACCGGGCTCGGCTGGTCCCCGGTGCTCAGCCTGCGTTGCGATGGCGCGTGTCCGTCTGAGGGCGTGCTGCGACAGCAGGCCCAGGCCTCGGGGTATGGCACTGTGCACATGGTGATGCACCTCGACGAGGCGTTCGCCCGCGATCTCGAACAGCCGCGTGCGTCCGCTGCGCTGGCCGGGACGTTCGCGCTCGTGGCGTTGATGGCCTCGGCTGTCGGCCTGTTCGGCGTGCTGAGTTACGCCGTGCAGGAGCGGCGTCGTGAGTTTGGCATCCGTGCGGCGATTGGTGCCACACCGGCGGCGATCGCGAAGGTCGTCTTTCGCGAGGGCGCCATCGTCGGCGTCACCGGGTTGGCGCTGGGCGCAATGCTGTCGGTCGCGCTTGCGTCTGTGCTGGCGTCGCTGAGCTACGAGGCGTCGGCATCCGATCCCGCGAACGTCGCGATCGTCGTCGCCACGCTGGCCGGCGCGATCCTCCTGGCTCTCTGGCGGCCGGCGCGGAGCGCCGCGCGGACGGATCCCGCGTTGTTGCTCAGGGAGGAGACGTAGGGGCGGACCTTGTGTCCGCCCTGACACCCGCGTCGGTACAGGGCCGGCACGAGGCCGGCCCCTACGCGGCCGGTGCAGGGACCAACGCATGCGCCGCCCCCGGCGGACCGATGGAGATACGACCGATGTCCAACATCCGCCGATTCCTGCGACGTCTCATCCAGGCCTTCCGTCCTGAGCGCGCTGAGACTGACCTCGCGCGTGAGGTCGCGTCGCATCTCGCGCTGCTGGAAGACGAGTACCAGCGCCGCGGCATGTCGCCAGAGCAGGCGCACACGGAGGCGCGCCGCGCGATTGGCGGCGCGGAGCAGGCGAAGATCCGCCACCGCGACGCGCGGTCGTTCCGCTGGTTGGACGAGTTGATCGCCGACGTTCGGCAGGCGTGGCGCACGGCCGTCCGCAATCGGCGCTCGAGCCTTGCCGCGATCCTGATTCTCTCGGCAGTAGGCTCGGTCACCGCGCTGGTCTTCGGGATTGCGGACGCGGTGCTGTTCCGGTCGCTGCCCTATGGCGATCCCGATCGAGTTCTGGTCGTGCGGATGCTGCACGAACCGTCCGGACGGAAGGGCACGCTCGTCAGCAATCGGGCCCTCCAGCTGTTCTCGGAGCCGGGACACGACATCAGCGCAGCCGGGCTCATCAGCGACGGTCCCCGCATCTCCGTCGACACGCCAGACGGCGCAACCACCATCGTCACGGCCTCGACGACGCCTGGCTACTTCCACGTGCTCGAGGTTCGCCCGGTGTTGGGCCGACTCTTTTCCGATCAGGATGTCGACGCCGGACGACATGTCGCGTTGCTCGCGCACGACACGTGGCGGACTCGCTTTGGTGGCGAGGATGTCGTCGGGCGAACGGTCACGCTCGGGAACACGACGCTCGACGTCGTGGGCGTGCTGCCGCCTGGATTGTTCCTGCCGCTGATTTTCGGCGAAGTGCCCGAGGTGTTCACGGCCACGTCGTTCCCCACGACCACGGAAGACAACGCCGGGACGTTTTATCCCATCGTTCGGCTGTCGCGTGATGTGACGCTCGATCGCGCGCAAGCAGCGTTGACGGCCAGAGCGCGGGCGAGCCGGCCGGTGGAGAGCACGTCCATCCCGGTGCTGGAGCCAGTGCGCGTGGTGCTGTTTCCCGCCGGACAGACGATCATGCGGTGGCTCGTCGTCTGCACGCTCGTGCTCGTCGTGCTGGCTGCCGTGAACCTCGCGAGCCTGCTGCTCGTTCGTGGCTTCGGCCGCGTGCGTGAAACCGGCGTCAAGCTGGCGCTCGGCGCGAGCCGCACGCGCATCATCCGGCCCGTACTGCTTGAAGTCCTCGGCGTAAGTCTGGTGGGCGGTGCAGTCGCATGGCTCATCGCCTGGTCCACGTTCGAATCGCTTCTGGCCTACGTGCCGAGAATCACGTACGGCAACGCTGCGGTTGGCGTGAACCTGCGTGTCGCCATTCTCACAGTTGCGATCGTCAGTGTGGCGGCCGTGCTGGCGGCGCTGGCCTCCGTCTGGTTTTCGACGCGCAGGAATGCCGACCTGCTGATTCGGTCGGCGGGAGGCGGCAGGTCGTCTTCGTCGATCTCCCGCCGCGGGCGTGTGCTCGTCGCCGTTCAGGTGGCGCTGACCGTGGTGCTCGTGTTCGGTGCCGCAATCACGGCTCGGGCGTTCGTGACGCTGCTGAACGTGCCACTCGGGTTCGATCCGACGAACGTGATGACCGCCGGATTCATCACCTCGACTTCGTCCACCACCACCGATTACGAGCACATTCTGCGCCTGATCGACGACCTGCCGAACGTCGAGGCCGTTGGTGGGGCAGCCAGGATGCCGTTCGACTTCAGCGCGCCCGACGACGGTATCCCACTTCCCGGAGGACAACAGCTTGGTCTGACCTACATGCTGCCTGGGTACTTCGAGACGATCCGGCGTCCGCTCGTCCGCGGCCGTCACGTGACGTGGGACGACTACCGCAGCGATCCTGGCGCTGTGGTCGTGTCGGAGTCGGCGGCACAGGTGCTCTCGCCCGGCAGTGACGCGCTGGGCATGTCGTTCGTCAACCGCCACGGACGTCCTCTGCACGTCGTCGGCATCGTGGCGGATGCACAGTACAACGTCGGGAGCGAACCGCAGGCCAGCGTCTACGGCTTCGCCGTGGCTCCCGAACGACTCCGGCGAATGAATATCGTGGTTCGGACGACGCACCGGAGCGACGTGTTGTTGCAGGACCTTCAGAGGCAGATCAGCGGCCAGGTTCCTGCCGGCCGTATTCACCTGGCGTGGTGGGCCGATGGCATCTTCAACGTCACCGGCTTCCGCAATCCCCGCTTTCAGACGATCGTGCTGACGACGCTGAGCAGTGTGGCGCTCGTGCTGACGATGGTTGGCATCATCGGCGTGATGGGCAGCCTCGTGGCGGCGCGCACGAAGGAACTGGCGGTTCGCGCCGCCATCGGCGCCACGCCAGGCGCGCTCGTCCGGCTCGTCGTTCGGCAAGGACTTGTGCCTGTGACGTTCGGCGTCGTCGTGGGCTTGATCGCCACGCGCTGGGCCGCCGGCTTTGCCGAGGCGCAGCTCTTTGCCGTGGACACGAGCGGCGCGACGGCACTGGTGTCCACCGCGCTCGTCGTTTGTGTGGCGGCCCTCGTTGCAGCACTCATTCCCGCGCGCCGCGCCGGACGCGCGGATCCGGTTGTCGCGCTGCGGGCGGAGTAGCGAGGGCTATGCGCATCACCAGCAATGGCCAGGTCACGATCCCGCAGGAGTTCCGCGAAAAGCTGGGGTTGTTGCCGAACACGGAGGTCGTCGTCGAGCTCGATCGCGACGCCGTCCGGATCGCGCGCGCGGGACGCACGCGCGGCCGTGACCTCGTGGCACACATGCGCGGCCGCGCCTCGGCTCGAATGACGACGGACCAAATCATGAAACTGATGAGGGGCTGAACGCGCCTTGGGAGTATTGGGGGGCCGCACGAGGCCGGCCCCTACGCGCACGGGGACCGTGAGGCACGGCTGCAGCAAGCTTGGAGGCGGGGCGCCCCCGGCGAGATCGCCGAGGGCGGCAGAGGCGGGACACGCAGTTGGCGCGCGGTGACAGGGCGTCGTTGAGGAAACTGCAGGATGCGTTGCCGATCGTGCCGCAACCGGCGACGCATCGACGCCGGCTGCATCCTGTTTCGCAACAGGGATGCCAGCCGGACCCAAAGCTGAGAGACGCCGATTTGTTGGGGTTTTCGCGCGACGGTCGCGAACTGGTCGAGGGCGAATGGAGCTATGGCGCCAACTGATGGAGCTGGCGCTCGCTGGCTGCGGGCGAGTGGCCACGCCCCTGGGCCGACACAGGGGGCGGCCCTACACGGTCATCGTAGGGGCGGGGCTTGCCCCGCCCGCGGGCGGCCCAAGGGCCGCCCCTACGTGCCGTTCACCGTTACGGCCGTGTCGCCGCATCGTCGGCCGCCGCGCCGCCTGCAGCCGAGCAGCCTATCCCGCGAAGTACGCCTGCACCTGCACGATCACCAGCCAGCCGGCGAAGAAGCCGTAGAACAGCGTGGCGAACACGAGCATGCCGAGTCGAAGGCCGCGCACGCGGAACGGTGCCGGCAGCGCACGCCGGTTGAGCTGAATGAGCAGGATCGAATAGACGAACATCACGCCGCCGTTCAGGCATGCTGCGATCGTGAGCAGCAGCAGCGGCTGATTGAAACCCGAGAGCAGGATGACCGAGCCGGCCACGACCGTGGTCCACACGCACGCGAAATAGATGCGGCTCTCGGTCCATCGCTGGCTCGTGGGCAGGTACACCGTCTTGAGGATGTCCGCCACGATGCGCGAAACCCAGTCGAGCACGCCCATCGCGACGAGCACGAGCGAGAGCGACCCGAAGACCCAGAAGAACGTGCCGAACCACGGGCCGACGACCTGCTTGAGCGCCTGACCCTCGGCGACGATGAAGGCGAGGTTGGCCTGGTCGCTGATATCCCGGCCGAACACCGTCGAGTACGCGAGCAGCGAGAAGACGACGATCGAGAAGACGCAGAGGAACCAGAAGCTCCAGAACTGCTCGGTGTTGGCGCGCTTCCACCACACCTTGAAGCGCGCGATGTTCTCCGGCGTCTGCCGGATCATCACGCCGGTGGCTGGCGCGGCGGTCTCTTCACCCGTGATCGGCGAGACGATCTTCGGGATGTAGACGCCCATGCCGAAGCCCTTGTCGCGGATCCAGTTGCTCTGCGCGAGGTTGTTGACACCACCCGCGCCCGCGAACACCAGCGCGCTCAGCATCAGCGACACGGGAATCTGATCGGCGGGCGGCAACTGGCCGAAGTGTGTGACGGCCGTCGGCAGGTCGGCCCACGCGGTCGCCGTGATGGCCGAAGCGATGGCGACGATGAGGAACACAATCGTGAGGCCCACCTTGAAGAACTGCGCCATCTCGAGCGTCTTGTAGACCACCGGCGAGATGGTGAGCACGGCCCCCAGCGCGAAGAGCACGCCTATCGTGATCAGCGGCACTCGGTCGGGACCGATGTCGAAGAGGAACGTGAAGATCGTGATGCCGCTCGTGGCCCAGCCGGGCCACATGTTCGGGAGAATCGTGAACAGGATGAAGAGCACGGCCCACGGCTTCCAGAACCGGACGAAGCCGGCAATCGCCGTTTCGCCGGTGGCCAGCGTGTAGCGCTCGATCTCCATGTTCAGGAAGTACTGCACGGTGACGCTGAGGGCCGCGGCCCACAGGAACCACGGACCGACGATCGACGTGATGAACGGCCAGATGATGTACTCGCCCGAACCCACGCCGAGACCGGCCAGGATGACGCTCGGGCCCAGGATCTTCCGCAGCGGCAGCGGCTCCGGCATGTCCCGATAGGGCATGGGCGGCAGGTTGCCGTTCGGGACAGGGTCGTAGCGATCGTCGGCTGATGTCATGGGCCTCGCTGGGTGTCGTCGGGCGACGTGAGGGGCGCGGTGACGCCGGCGGACCGGGCCCGCAGGCCCGTGCCGCGTACAGCACAGCGCTCGAATCCTGAAAACGTGGTGGGGAGTCTATCGTATTCCCGCGTCGCGCGGACGCCGCCGAGCTGTCCGACAGGACGAGACGGCTTCAGGTCGCCTCGATCCGGATCGTGTGGTCGAATGGCGTGAATCCGGTGAGATACAGGCTCTCGCCCGGCAGGCGCGGTTCAGCGCCGCGGACCTGCACGTAGCGGTGGGGCGCCGTGCCCGGCCCGACGCGCAGCGTGTGTCGCCCGCGCCGATACACCGCCATGCCCTGCTCGAGCACGTAGTGGCCCGGCAGGCCGTCGACGGCCCGCACGTCCGTCCATGTGCCGCCTTCACGTACGGCAATCTCGACGGCCAGCGGTACTTCGTCCGTCCCATGCGCCCGCACCCGGATCTCGAGGCCGTTCGGCAGCGCGCGCACGTCTGCCGACTGCTCGATCCGGCAGACTTCGGACTGTTCGCGTTGCGGCCGCGTCGGCCCGTACGTCTCAGTTGTGATGGTGCGCGCGATCGGCTGGTAGTACGGTCCCTCGAGTGTCTGTCGATACACGAAGCGGTCGCCGGCCTTCGATGCTTCCGTCGGCACGAACTGTCCTTTGCCGAAGAACGCCGACGCGAAGCGCACGCCCTCCACGATGACGTCGCCGTGGCGGAAGGAGAGCAGACGACTGGAGCCGCCGAGGATCAGCGTCGTGCTCGTCAGGCCGCGCCGGATGCGGGTCACGCCGATGGCGGGCATGGCGTGCTCGAAGTCGTCGGGCAGCGGCTCGGCCACCGGCAGCGCCGTCGTCATTTCCGGCCACTCGAGCAGCGTCGAGAGGCGCGTGCCGTCGGCCGCCGCTTCACGTGCAAGCGTCGCCAGTTGACCGTCGCGATCGGTGACGGCCATATAGGTGAGCGGAAACCAGTATCCGGCCACGCCGCCGCGCGTGTACTGATCCTGGCGCCGCGAGATCTCCGTGACGACCTCGCCGTCGGCGTGCAGCAGGTACGTGAGCGCGCGCAGGTTGCGCCGCACGGCGTCGAGCAGCGCGGGGCGCCCGAGTTTCGCGGCGGTCACGATGAGCGCGCGATCCGTCACGATGTTGTAGGTCAGCGTGCTGCGTTCGGTGAACTGACCGTCCGCGTCGATATCGATCCCCTCGGCCAGCCACTGGTCGATGCGGCGAACGTAGCGATCGTCGGGGAACAGCTCGTGAATCTGTGCGAGCGCTGCGCAGATCACCCAGCGATGATTGGGCGTGTGTACGCCGCCCGCCGCCATGCCCGCGCCCGCGCGCCGGAGAAATGTCTCGAGTGCCTGCGGGATGTCGGCCACGCCGTGCCGCTGGCCGATGGCCGCGGCTGTTGCCACGTTGTGGACGACGAATCCCGTGTCGGGCGGCGAGTTGAAGTTGGTCGTCAGGAGATCGATGTTGCCCTGCGGGCCCTGATGACGTTCGAGAAATCCGGCCGCGAGTCGCAGTCGATCGAGCAGCGCCGCATCGCCGCGGAAGGTCGACTGCGGATGGAGGAACGCCGCGGCCAGCGTCTCGATGGCGCCACCGGCGCTGTACGGATGGTGCAGGCCGGTCGCGTCCGCCACGCCGCCGCGATAGCGGCTCGATGATGCCGTGACCTGGCCTGCGAGCAGCGTTCGGACAGCGGCATCGCTGCGCGCCACGGCCGCGTCGATGGGCGACATCGACTGTGCCGATACCGTGGCCGTAGCAGGAACACCATCGAGCGTCAGCGCGCCAGCGGCGCCGAGCAGCTTCAGCGCGTCACGACGAGTCGGAGCAGGCAACGTCATCACCAGTTCTTCAGCCGGATGTTCCGGAATTCCACCTTCATCGGCGGGCCTGTGTGGACCTGCACGCCAATCAGCCCGTCCTCCGGCCTGTTCGGCACGTCATCGTCCATCGTGATGCTCATGAGCTGGCCGTTGAGCATGTGCATGAGCGTCGAGCCGCGCGCGCTGATGTGCGCGGTGTTCCAGTCGTCGGTGGCGACGGCCGCCATCTGATCGGTCTCGCCGAAGGTCGACACGACAATCGGCGGCCGACCGCCCACCACGCGCGTGACCTGACCGCGGACGGCAAGGAACAGGCGTCCCTTCTCCTCATAGTTGTTGCCCGGGTATCGCTTGCGGCCGTCGAAGTCGTACTGGTAGCCGCGCATCGCGAACTTGTTGGACGGTGTGGTGGCATCGGGCACGACAGCGCTGCGATAGTTGATGCCGCTGTTGCCGTCGGGCGTGATGCGATAGTCGAGCTTGAGCTCGAAGTCCTTCGGCCGGCCGCCGCGCCAGATGATGAACGTGTTGCTCTTGAGCACTGTGTCGGGCGTGATCTCGCCGACGAGCGCGCCGTTCTCGACGCGCCAGTAGGCAGGATCGCCGTCCCAGCCCTCGAGCGTCCGTCCGTTGAAAATCGGCTGGAATCCTGGCTCGTCACCCTCGAGCGCCGACGGCCGATCGGCCTGGCGCGGCGTGTAGGTGCCGGCCGGCGCCTGATCGGCGGTCATCGCCACGCCCACGCCAGCGCTCAACAGACAGATCGCGCCGGCAACCGACAGCACCTGCTTCGTCCGGTTCGTCATGGTGTCCTCGACGTGAATGCGTCGAGGTTACCCCAGAACGAA
>CAZVHY010000012.1:23858-33077 GCA_964627115.1 uncultured Solibacteraceae bacterium
CGGAGGGAGAAGGGGATGCCGCCGCTACAATGACCGCCGGAGGATTGGAGTTTGATGACGATGTCGTTGAAGCGTGTGTGTGTGACGATGCTCGTGTTGGGCAGTACGGCGGCGGTTCTTGCTGTCGCGGCAGCACAGGCTGCCGAAGAAGATGGTGCGCCGCAGACGGGTGCGGCGCCGCCGAGTTGTGCGGAACTCGCACGGCAAGTGGCGCGCGCGGGACGGGCCACGCTCGACGGTGTGCTCTTCGACTTCGACCGCGCCAGCCTGCGTGACGAGAGCCTGGCCACGCTCGCGGGCGCTCGGGATCTGATCGTGGCCCTCGGCGGAACGTGGCGCGTCGAAGGGCATACCGACAACGTCGGCACGGCCGACTACAATCTCCGCCTGTCGCGCGAGCGCGCGACGGCCGTGGCAGGGTGGCTCGCCGCAGCCGGTGTGCCGGCCGGGCAGTTGCGTGCCGATGGGTTCGGCTTCGATCGGCCCGTGGCCGACAACGTCACCGACGAGGGCCGCGCGCGCAATCGTCGCGTCGATCTCGTGGCGGTCGAGGGCAGCGTCACCGCAGCCGCCAATCCGCCTGAGGGCTGCAGTAGTGCGGCGTCTGTCGCCGACGGGTCGCTGCCACCGCCATCCGATTTCGGCCGTGTGTCGGGTGCCGTCTGGCTGCCCTCAGCGCAGATTCTGGCAACCGGCCGTACAGCCGGCGCGAGTGGTGAGGCGCTCGAGAACATGACGCTGCCGTTGGACGGGACGCCGCAGATGTGCCAGCAGATGTGCCTGACGGCCTCGGGCTGCGCAGCGTGGGCGTTCGAGCCGGCTGGCAGCTACTTCATTGCCGAACCGCGCTGCCATCGGTTTGCATACGACGCAGAGTTGAGGATCGAGCGTAACGATCCGACCTTCGTCGCGGGCGTCAAGCCCGACGCGACCGTACTGGCCGAAGGTCAGGACGTGGTCGTCGCCCAGATTCTGGCCGAACATCGCAACGCGATTCCGTAGGCCGTGCCCGCGCGGGCACGGGGGTCGAACATCCCTACCAGTTCCTTCCCGGCCAGATGCGCTCGAGATAACCCTCCAGGGCCGCCTGGAACTCTGCGACCGACCGATATCGATCGGCCGGATCCGGCGCAACGGCGCGGAGGAGCGCGTCTTTGAGCTCGGCATCGAGCGTGTCATCGGCCTCGATGCGCGGCGTGAGTTCCTGCTGTCCTACCCACAGGTCGCCGGCGAGGAGCGTGTGGAGCACGGCGCCAAGTGAGAACAGATCCGAACGCGCGTCGGGCGGCTGGCGCGCGACCTCTGGTGCCGTGTATCCCGGCGTGGTCGGCGGATTGTAGAACACGCCATGGGCGTGCCGTGCGCGTTCGTACGACGACTCGAAGTCGATGAGCCTGATGACGGGACGTCCGTGCGCCGCCCGGTACAGGATGTTCATCGGGTTCAGGTCGACGTGAAAGATGTCGAGACCGTGGAGCTCCATCAACGCCCGCGCCACTTCGATCGCGATCATCAGGTGCGTGACGAGCCGGTAGGCCACGTGCTCGGTGCCCACGATGGTGGCCAGCGGGAACTCGTCGAACAGCGACATGATCAGGAAGCGCCGGCCGTCGCCAAGGTGCCCGTGCTCGTGGACGTACGGGAAGTAGCGCGAGTCCGGCAGTTCGCGATTGATCGCCTCGAGCGTCGCGATCTCGTTGCCCAGATCCCGTTCGTACACGAGGCCCGGCTTCGACGTCACCTTGATCAGCACCTGAACGGGATTCGTCTTCCCTGTGGCGACGTACAGCTGATGCCGCCGCTGCTCGTGCGCGCGGCGGCCGCTGCGCGCCGGCGCGAGCCAGCGGATGCCCTTGTACTTGTCAAAGGGCTCGGCCTTGCGGTCGATGGCGAGAGAATCCTGATTCGGCACGTGGGTCCGCCATCGAGTCTGGCACAGAGAGCGGGCGGACCTGAAGGTCCGCCCGTCCATGACGATTCACCTCGCGCTCGTCGTCCGCTGCCCCTCGAGCGCCCCGGCCAGTTCGACCAGCCTGACGAACTCGGCGCGATACCCGTCCGCATCCTCGCCACGGTGCCGGCGGGCGAGATCGCGGGCCTCGGTCCAGCTGGCGCTGCCGGCGTGCTCCGATCGCCGCAGCAGCATGCCGAACTCGGCGACCGCGGCCGCGAATCCGAGATTGGACGTGAGCGCGCCCGCGCGATCGCGTACCGGCACCGACACGAGCTGGCTCACATCACCTGCGGGCTCCTTGTAGCGCAGCTTCACGGTCATCAGTTCGTCGGAACCCGAGGCAGGTGCGGGCCGCGTGACGGTCTGATAGCGCAGCGGATCGACGCCCGGCACATCGATCGTCACGCCGGGAGGCACGATCTCATAGAGCGCGGTGACCGTGTGTCCCGCGCCCATCTCGCCAGCGTCCTTGCGATCGTCGTTGAAGTCGCGATGCGCGAGCACCCGGTTCTCGTAGCCGATCAACCGATACGCACCGACCCTCGCCGGGTTGAACTCCACCTGGATCTTCACGTCCTTCGCCACGGTCACCAGCGTGCCGCCACCTTCAGCGATGAGCACTCGCCGCGCCTCGTGCAGCGAGTCGAGATACGCGTAGTTCCCATTCCCCCGGTTCGCCAGCTGCTCCATCGTCGAGTCCTTGAGGTTGCCCGTGCCGACACCCAGGACCGAGAGAAGGACACCGCGCTCGCGTTCCTGTTCGATCAGGCGGATGAGCTCGCCCTGGCTCGTTGTGCCGACATTGAAATCGCCGTCGGTGGCAAGGATGACGCGATTGATGCCGCCGCGGATGAACGACTGCGCCGCGATGTCGTACGCGAGCCGGATGCCGGCCGCGCCGTTCGTCGATCCGCCAGCCGTCAGGTCCGCAATCGCCTGCTCGATGCGCGTCTTGTCCGCGCCCGACGTCGAGGGCAGCGCCACGCCGCTCGCCCCCGCGTAGGTGACGATGGCCACGCGATCGGCGGGCGTGAGCGTGGCGGTGAGCATGCGCATGGCGGTCTTCACGAGCGGGAGCTTGTCGGGCGAGTGCATCGATCCCGACACGTCGAGCAGGAAGACGAGATTACGCGGCACATGCCGGCCCTCGTCGAGCGGCTGCGCCTTCAGGCCGACGAGCACCAGCCGGTGCGCTGGCGCCCACGGCGCTGGACCGACCTCGGTCGTGACCGAGAAGGGACGATCGCCCGAAGGGTTCGCGTAGTCGAAGCGGAAGTAATTGAGGAGCTCTTCGATGCGGACCGCGTCGGCCGGCGGCAGCGTGCCGTCGTTCAGGAACCGGCGCACGTTCGCGTACGACGCGGTGTCCACATCGATCGAGAACGTCGACAGCGGGTCGTCGGACACCAGGCGGAAGCCGTTCTCATCGATCTTCGAGTACGCCTCGGTGTTGAAGCCGGGCATCGGTGACGGCGCGTACGCGGGCATCCCCTGCGCCATTGCGGTGTAGGAGCGCGCGCCCGGAGGTGGCGCTGGCTCGGCCCTGGCATGTTCGCGCGCCAGCACGTCGTGCCTGTTGGCCTCCTGGCGGATCTTCACCGACGTGCCCGTGCCGCTGACGACGATGCGCAGCGGTGGATGCGCGGTGTCGGTCACCGTGATGTCGAGTGCGCCGGTGCCGAAGGGCGCCGTGGCCCTCACCTGATAGCGACCAGGCGCGATGTTCTCGAAGCGGAAGAAGCCGGCCGTGTTCGTGGTCGTTTCGCGCACGACCTGCTGGCCGGCGGCCAGCAGGACCGGCACGGTTGCCGCGGCGACCCCCGACGAGTCGACGACGGTTCCAGAGATCACACCGATACCGGTGGTCACGGGGCTCTGCGCGAACCCGACGGCCACCAGGCCAACCAGCAGAACGGACAGGACGAAACGCATGGGACGACCTCCTCTAGGTCGCGGCAGATGCCGCTGGAGGTAGAACGAGGCCGCACCGATTTCTTGCAGCACTGGCGATCTGCGCCGGTTTTCGCGATCCTCTATCGGTTGACTGCGACACCCGACACCGATGCTCATGCCAGGGAACTGCTGGCGTTTCTGTCCACGCACAAGGACCGGCTCTCGCCGCTGCTGATCCTGACCCACGATTTCCCCGACCCCGACGCGCTGGCGTCTGCCTGGGGGCTGCACCACCTCGCGAAGACGTTCGGGATCGAGACGCGCGTCGTTTACGGCGGCGTGATCGGCCGGGCGGAAAACCGGGCGATGGTCAAGCTGCTGAGGATTCCGATTCGCCGGTTGAAGCCGGCGGATCTGAAGAGTCATGCGCGCGTGGCGCTCGTGGACACGCAGCCGAGGTTCGAGAACAACCCGTTCCCCGCCAGCCGGCGCGCGACGATCGTCATCGACCAGCATCATCCCGTCGAGGCGGTGTCGGCGGATCTCTCGCTTATCGACACGGAGTGCGGCGCCACATGCGTCATCGTCGCGCAGGCGCTCCTGATCCAGGGCATCGCCATTCCCGTAAAGCTGGCCACGGCCATCGCCTACGGCATCCTGTCGGACACGCTGGATCTCTATCGCGTGACGCGCGCGGACGTCGTCCAGACCTATCTGCAGGTGCTGCACCGGTGCGACATGCGAACGCTGGCGGAGATTCAGAATCCGCCACGGTCGCGACACTTCTTCACGACGCTCGGCCGGAGCATTCAGACGGCCGTCTCGTACGGCAGGGTGATGGTGGCGCATCTGGGCCCGGTACCGAGCCCCGAGGATGTGGCGCTCGTCGCTGACTTCCTGCTCACGTACGAACACGCGGAGTGGAGCTTCTGCACCGGTCGATCGCGTGGCGGGCTGTATCTTTCGCTGCGCACGGGCATACCGAACGCGCAGGCCAGCGACGTGCTGCGCGCCGTGGTGAACGATCCGGATGAAGCCGGAGGCCACGGTGGTGTGGCCGGCGGACGAATCAATGTCGGGCTGACCGCCACCGAGGAACAGTGGGGCGCGCTCGAACAAACGCTGCAGACGAAGCTGGCCAGACGCCTTCGGCTGCCGGCGAAGGCCGAGTTCCGCCGCGTGTTCGTCGAACCGGCGCGCTGACGTAAGATGCGCCATGCAGCGACGCGACTTCCTTCTCGGCACCATCGCCGCCGGCACAGCGCTGTCGTTTGCCGACGTGCGGGATCTGCTCGCCCGGCCCGTTCGACAGGACGGATTCCGGTTCGACGCGAGTCATCGTGCGCTGGCGATGCGCGCGCTCGACGCCGCCAGATCGGCCGGCGCCACCTACGCCGACGTACGGGTGAACCGCAATCGCAGCCAGTTCATCGCCACGCGCGAGAAGCAGATCACCGCGCTGGCCGACGACGAGACGATGGGCGTCGGCATCCGCGTCATCGCCGGCGGCGCCTGGGGATTTGCGGCGACCGGCACGTTGACCACCGACGACGTCGAACGTGCCGCGCGGCAGGCAGTCGAGCAGGCCAGGGCCAACGCCGTCGTCCGATCGCAACCGCTGGAGCTCGCGCCGACCGAGGTCCACGCCGACGCCACGTGGTCGAGTCCCGTCGAGATTGATCCGTTCTCGGTATCAATCGAAGACAAGGTCGACCTGCTGCTGCGCGCCAACGCCGGCGCGCTTGGCGTGAGCGGCGCGCGGTTCGTCACCTCGTCGTTGTCGTTCCTGCGCGAGGACAAGCTCTTCGCGAACACGGACGGCACGGTGACCACGCAGACGCTCTATCGAACGAGCCCGACCATGAACGTGACGGCCGTATCGGCCGATGGAACCGACTTCCAGACGCGTCAGTCGACCGACGTGACCGCCCGAACGTTCGGATTCGAGTACGTGCGGACCTCCGACTTGCCGGGCAATGCGGTTCGCTGGGCAGAGGAGGCGGTGCAGAAGCTCTCGGCGCGTCCCGTCGAGCCAGGGCTCCACGACCTGGTGCTGTTGCCGACGCACCTCTGGCTCACCATTCACGAATCGATCGCGCACCCGACAGAGCTCGATCGCATCTTTGGCTACGAAGCCAACTACGCGGGCACGAGCTTCATCCATCCGATCGAGAAGTTCCTCGGCACGTTCCGCTACGGCCCGTCGTTCATGAACGTCCAGGGCGAACGCAGCACGCCGGGCGGGTTGTCGACGGTCGGCTTCGACGACGAAGGGGTGAAGCCGCGCGACTATCTGATCGTCGAGAACGGTCTGCTCTCGGATCTGCAGACCACGCGCGAGCAGGCGCCGTGGCTGGCCAGCTGGTACAAACAGCGCGGCGAGGCCGTGCGATCGCACGGTTGTTCGTTCGCGCAGTCGTGGGCAGACGTGCAGTTCCAGCGCATGCCGAACATCAACCTGCTGCCGCACCCGGAACGCGACGTCACGCTCGACGAGCTCGTGAGCGAGGTGAAGCAGGGGATCCTGATCGACGGCAACGGATCGTTCTCGATCGATCAGCAGCGCTACAACGCGCAGTTCGGCGGTCAGGTGTTCCGCGAGATCCGCGATGGCAAAGTCGGCGACATGCTCAGGGACGTGGCGTATCAGATCCGCACGCCCGAGTTCTGGAACGCGATGGATCTCATCGGCGGGCCGTCCTCCTACTGGATCGGCGGAGCCACCAACGACGGCAAGGGACAGCCCGCGCAGAGTAACGCCGTCAGCCACGGCTGTGTGCCCACGCGGCACCGGCAGATTCAGGTGATCAACACGGCACGGAGTGTCTAGATCATGGCGACATGGCTCTCACGCGACGACGCCCGGGCGCTCTGCGCGCGCGTTCTGAAGTTCTCGTCGGCTGACGACGCGCGGGTGAACATCTGGAGCGGCACGAGCGGCAACACACGGTTCGCGGTCAACCAGATTTCCACGTCGGGCGATGTCACCAACGTGACCATCACCGTGACGAGCGCCTTCGGGCGGCGTGTGGCGTCGGCCACGACCAACCGCGTCGACGATGGCGCACTGCGGACGGTGGTGGAGACGAGCGAGCGGCTGGCGCGGCTGGCGCCTGAAGATCCCGAGTACCTCGGCGAGCTCGCGCAGATGGCGGTCCCCGATCGGAACGCCGTGTTCGAGCGGACCGCGAACGTCACGCCGGCGGACCGCGCGTCGGCTGTCGCGACGATTGCCAAAGCCGCGGCCGGCCGAAAGCTCGTGGCCACGGGCTACATCGCGCACGCCACGGGTTCCCGCGCCGTGATGACCTCGAAGGGGCACTTCGCGTGGGACGCGTCGTCGGAGGCGAACATCACGACCACGGTGCGGACGCCGGATGGGACCGGATCGGGCTGGGCGGGCACGGGGTTCTTCGACTGGGCGTCGCTCGATGCCTCGGCGCTCGCGGCCACGGCCATCGACAAGGCCGAGCGATCCCGTGGTCCGCGCGATGTCGAACCAGGCGCGTGGGTCACGATTCTCGAACCCACGGCCGTCGCCAACATGGTCGGGCTGATGATGGGATCGCTCGGCGCGCGCGCAGCAGACGAGGGCCGGTCGTACTTCTCGCGTCCGAAGGGCGCCAATCGCATTGGTGAACAGTTCCTCGATCCCCGCGTGACGATCCGGTCGGATCCTATGGATCGCGACCTGCTCTCGTCGCCGTTCAATGGCCAGGGGCTTCCCAATCGTCGCGAAGTCTGGGTGGAGGATGGCCGGCTGCGCACGCTCGTCTACGATCGCTACTGGGCGACGCGCACGAAGCGCGAGCCCACCGGGTTCGTGTCCGGCTACGCGATGTCTGGAGGGGACGCGTCGGTCGACGACATGATCCGGTCCACGGAGCGAGGCCTGCTGGTGACGCGGCTCTGGTACATCCGCTCGGTCGATCCGCGCACGATTCTGTTCACCGGCCTGACGCGCGACGGCATCTTCCTCATCGAGAACGGACGCGTCGCACATCCGGTGAAGAACCTGCGCTGGAACGAGTCGCCCATCGCGATGCTGAACCAGATCGAGGCGATGGGCCGGCCGGTGCGTGTGAGCCCGAGCGAGTCGGGCGACACGTCGCCGGCGGTGATCGTGCCGGCGCTGAAGGTCAAGGCGTTCACGTTCACGTCGACGTCCGACGCGGTGTGACGTGAGCGCGTCCTTGCCGCTTCCGCAGTCGTTGTCCTATACTTCCGGTTCCTGCATGTCCGGATTCCCGACGCGTCCGTCGCTGCCGCTCCCGTCGCCGTTCCACGGCGCCTGGATGTCGCACGCCGATAAGGGTATCGCCGCGATTTCGGCCGGTAACCGTCGCTTTACGCGCCGGCCACCTGGATGATGCAGCCGTAACGACAATTCTCGAGTTCGCACGAGAAGGGCCATCATCCAACGCAGGGGTGATGGCCCTTCTGCTTTTTACACGCGTTGAGAGCGGGGGGCATGGATGCGCAGGTACGGCGACTGAAACACGGCTGGAACGTATTCCCGCCGATTGTCTGGACGATGCTGCTCGGCACGCTGATGGTGCGGGCGGCCTTCTTCATGGTGTGGCCGTTCCTGGCCATCATCCTGGAACGGCAGTTCCACCTGTCGCCGTCGGAGATTGGCGCCATTCTCGGCACGGCGTTCCTCTCGAGCGCGCTCGTCGGCTTCTATGCCGGCAACCTGTCGGATCGCTTCGGTCGTCAGCCCGTCATGCTTCTGGGGTGTCTCGGCTCGACCCTGGCCTACGCGCTGCTGGCGATGGCCATGAGCGTGACGGCCTACGCGGTGGCCGCGTTCCTGGCAGGTTTTTCACGGGCGGTCATCGAAGCGCCGAGCAAGGCCGTGATTGCCGACTACATCGACGAACAGCGCCGGCGCGACCGCGCGTTCCACGCCCGCTACTTCCTGATCAACGTCGGCGGCGCCGTCGGGCCACTCACCGGGCTCGCGCTTGGTCTGTCGGCCATGCCTGCGGCGTTCTGGGTGACGGCTGCCGCGTACGCGGCGTTCGGTGTCGCGGTTGCGCTGGTTTTCCACGATACACCCGAGCGCGATCACATCCGTGGACGGACGGCGACGACGATGCGCGATGCCGTGCGGATTCTGCGTGCCGATCGTCGGTTCCGGCTGTTGCTCGTCGCGATGACGCTGACCATGCTGGCGTACGCGCAGCAGGAGTCGACGTTGATTCAGCACGTCAGCCGCGAAGGTGGCACGCTGGCTGTCGATCTCGTGACGGCGCTTCTCGTCACGAACGCGGCCACGGTCGTGCTCTTCCAGTTCCCGCTGCTTCGCGCATCCGCGCGGTTCGCTCCGTACACGCGGATGTACGCCGGGCTGGCGTTGTTTGCGGCGT
>CAZVHY010000012.1:33177-40139 GCA_964627115.1 uncultured Solibacteraceae bacterium
GCCCGTCGCCTCCCAGCCTTCCTAGAGCTTCTCGTACTCCGCCTTGACGATCTCCGGCGAGTACTGCCGCTCGAGCCGTCGCACTACGAAATGGCCGCGTGCCATGTCCTGGAAGTGATCGATGAACATCACGTTGATCACCGCGCCGCCGGCCGCACCGACGACTGGGACGGCCTGCGCGGCGATCTTCTGCGACACCGTGGCGCCGAAGCGCGAGGCGATCTGCGCGATCAGCCGGACAACGGCCGGAGCACCGTGTTCGATGATGCCGCGCTGAGCCACGAACGTCGCGGCCTCGGAGATCGACTTCGCGAGCGCAGCCCGCACGAAGAAGTACGCCGACTCGCTCGCATCGTCGTCGGCTGAGCGGCCGCCGAGTGCGAACACTTCGAGACACGCGATTTTCGCCTCGGGCGTGCGGAGCTGCTCGCCCTCGCTGCGGGCGATGTCGGCAATCGATCGGAGCATGATCGTGGTCGACACCGGCAGTTCGAGCGGCAGCCCGGCGAGTCCGAACGCGCCGCCACCGGCGCCCGTCGCAGCCACGGCCAGCCGGTGCAGGGCATCGCGCGCGCGCGGCCGCTGCTGTGCATCGAGTGTGGTCAGCGCGATCTGCAGTGCGGTATCGAGCGACTTGCGCGTCGCACGCGCCACGACGTCGGTCCACTTCTCCGGCAGCAGCTCGAACGCCTTCTCCACGGGCATGCCGATCATTCCGGTGATGCGGGCGCCCAGGCCCGGTGTCTCCAGTAGTTGTTTGGCGGCGCGCAGCGCCTCGCGATCCACGTCCGACAGTGTCACGGTCGTCCTCCCGGCTTGACCATCCCGTTCCGACTCGATACAAGGGTAGGACACTCCCTGGGACTCGGAGGTTTGTGATGGCTCGAATCTGGGCTCGACGTGTGACCGCTGCGGTGCTGGTGGTGGGGTTGACGACGACGGCTGTCGTCGCCCATCACGGGTGGAGCGCGTACGACGAAAAGACGCCGCTGACGGTGGACGGCGTGATCACGTCGTCCGAGTACACCAACCCGCACGGCACGATGAAGTTCGAGGTCGACGGCAAGGTGTGGGACGTGGTGCTGGCGCCGGTCTCGCGCATGCAGGCGCGCGGGCTCACCGAGCAGATGCTCGCGGCCGGCACGAAAGCCAGGGTTGTCGGGTATCAGCACCGGAAGATCGCCACGGAGATGCGGGCGGAGAACGTCACGGTCGATGGCAAGAAGGTCGAACTTCGCTGATGGCCGACACGTTCACGATCTTCGCCCAGTCGGCCCTTGGCGAAGCGTGGATGGGGCTCGCGGCATCGGCGGAGGCGTCGTCGATGGCGGTCTGGCTGCGATCGTCGACGTGGGGATACCCGGCCGTCGAAGCGCTGCACATCTGGGGACTGGCCGTGCTCATCGGCACGGCCGTCGCCTTCGACCTGCGCCTGCTCGGCGTCGCCTCGCGTCTGCCCGTTGATGCCCTTGCCGGATTCCTGCTGCCGTGCGCGCGCGTGGGATTCGGCCTCGCCGTGGTGTCCGGCGTCCTGCTCTTCGCCATGCAGGCGACGACGTTCGCTGCCCAGCCGCTGTTCTACGTGAAGCTCACGGCCATCGCGATTGCCGTCGTCAACACGACGATCTTTCATCGCGGCGTCTTCCGATCGATCGCCTCCTGGAACTACAACCCGTACACGCCCGGCGCGGCGAAGGCGGCCGCCATCGTGTCGCTCATTGCCTGGACCGTCGCGCTCATCTGCGGGCGGTGGTTGGCGTACCTTTAGGGGCGACAAGGCGACAAGGCGACAAGGCGACAAGGCGACAGGGCTTCGGGGCTGCGCGGCGGCAAGACTGCACGAACGCCGGCGCCCACGCTCCTGAACTACACAGCGTAGGGGCGGGCCCCCGTGCCCGCCTACGTCCAGCGTGACGATGAAAATCGAACGCCTGATGTTCGATTTTTACGGCGTTTTCGGGGCTGTTGACATGTCTTTCGTTTTGTAAGACCATGCCGCCCATGCGACTACCGGCGGCCGAACGGACCATTCTCGAACTGCTCTCGGCCCGCGAGGTCTGCTACGGCCTCGAACTGGTGGCGGCGTCGGAGGGGCGACTCACGCGTGGCGGCATCTACGTCACGCTCGGACGGATGGAGCAGAAGGGGCTCGTGACGTCCGAGCCCTCCGACGGCGGCCGGCGACTGTATCGCGTCACCGGACTCGGCGCGCGCGCGCTGCTGGCTGCCCGCATCTTCTCCGGTGACGCCACGCTCGAGGTCAAGCCGTGAGGCGCGCTGTTGAGTTCCTCGTGGACATGCTGCCGCTCGACGCGGCCGGCCAGCGCGCGGTTGACGAGACCATGGCCGATTGGCGGCATGAGGAAGGCGAGGCGCGGTCGTCGTTTGAACGTGTGTGCGTCGCGTTCCGCGGCGTGTGGAGCCTTGCCGTCGCACTGGCGTACGCGATCGGCCGCGACCTCTTCAGCGCAGCCACGGCTCGCACGTGCATGTGGTGTCTCGCGCTGGCTGCGGCGTTCGGTGTGGTGATGCCATTCGCCTGGATATTCACTGGGCCGTGGCGGCCGCTGCCGATTGGTCTCCGATTCGAAATGCTCGGCCTGCTTGCGCCGTGGGCCATCACCACGACCCTGCCATTGGCCCTTCTCGCACTGACATCGATCGGGCGGCGCACGTCCGTGGTCACCGCATGTGTCTGGCTCTGCGTGTTGTCGTTCGTCACGTTGGGTTGGGTGCTTCCGGAAACCAACCAGGCCTTCCGGGAGCGAGCCGCCCTGCACAACAATCCGCAGCCGCGCGGACGGATTCCGCCGGAGCTGCCTCGTGGCGAAGCGGAGTTGTCGCTGCCCGTTCTGCTGTCGAGGGCCGGTGAGGACACGTGGCTTGGCGGCCGCGCATGGACACACCTGCAGGCACGATGGATGTTGACGGCCTTGCTGCCGGTCTGCCTCCTTGCGGGCGCCCAGGCCGCGCGGCTCGCACGCGCGCGCCGCTGGCGCACCGGCGGACTGCTCGTGAGTGGTGCCGCTGTCGTCGCCGCCTACGGCCTTTACGCGATCGCGGCCGTGTCAGCCACCCGCCTTCTCAGGAGCGGGTCGTACGTCACATTTGCCGAGTTGTTGACGACGTACCGCTTCTGGTTGTTGCCGGGCGTCATCATCCTCGCCAGTCTGCTGTTTGCCAGCGCTGCTCGTCGCGCTGAGCGCCGCGTTGTATCGGCGGTCACGCCATGAGGCGCGCGGCCGCGCTTTTTGTGGACATGCTGCCGCTCGATGCGGCCGGCCGGCGCGCGGTGGACGAGACCATGGCGGACTGGCGGTATGAGGCCGATCGCGCCTCGGACCTGCTGCCCCGCTCCGTGGTCGCGGTCAGAAACCTTCTGGCCCTTGTCGCCACACTTGTGCGTTTGATCGGGCGCGACATCCTGACGCTGCGCGCGTGGCTGCTCGCAGCCAGCGTGTTCGGAGTCGCTATCGTCGTCAGTCTCCTGTTCAGCGCAAGGCCGTTCGTCTCCTACGCCAACGATCTCGTCGCCCACGGCCATCGCGGTGCCCCGCTGTTCCTGTTGTGGGCGTCATTGCTTCCTCAGGCGCTGTCGATCGCGCTCCCGCTGGCGCTGCTCGCGCCGCCCGTGAGGCGAATCGGCCGCCACTCGCTGGTCGGCGTGGCCATCGTGATCACCCTGCTCTCGGCGTTCAATCTTGCCTGGCTGACCCCGGTAGCGAATCAGTGGTTCAGAGAGACGACCTACGCCATGCTGCGCGCGGACGCGCCGGTGACGTCGGCATCAAGCCGAGTCTCACGAGGACTGGCCGAATACACATTGGCCGACCTCATCTCCGAGGTCCGTCTGAACGGCCGTGCGGACGAGCGTGTACAGCGCCACCTGCATTCGTGCGCCGCCATACTGCTCACGGTTCCCGTCGCCGTGCTCGTCGGCGTGCAGGCGCGCCGGTACACCGCGTCCCGTCGTTGGAGGTACGGTGGAGGAGGCGTCGCGTGGCTCGTCATGTTGAGTGGATACATGGTCGCCACCATCGCGGGTGTCGTCCTTCACTCATGGTTCCTGCAGCACCGCTCCCTCGTCCTGGCAAATGGTGTCGCGCTCTATCGCCCCTGGCTCGTGCCTCTGATGTGCGCCGGCATGGCACTCGGCCTCGCCTGGTTCGCGCGTCGCGCCGAAACGCGCGAAGACAACGCGCAGCCGGTGCTTTTCTGATCAATCACCCCGCAACGTGACCGCCGGATCGATACGTGCGGCGCGACGGGCAGGGATCCAGGTCGCGAGGAGCGCAGCGAACGTGAGGATCGCGGCAATGCCCGCGTAGGTGATTGGATCGAACGGGCTCAGGCCGTAGAGGAAGCGGCCGAGCAGCGGCGCGGCGGCGAGCGAGAGCACGAGTCCCGCACCGAGGCCGAAGACGAGCGGGCGTCTGGCGCCGCCAATGACCGTCCGTACCACTTGTCGTGGCCGCGCGCCGAGCGCCATGCGCACCCCAATCTCGCGACGCCGCTCCTCGACCATGTAGGCGAAGACACCGAAGGCGCCAATCGTGGCGAGCGCGAGTGCGAGCAATCCGATTCCCCACGCAAATTGGCCCGCCGTCACGAGGCCGCGCGTCGCCATGGTGATGTCGTCGGACAGTGGCCTCGCCGTAAGACCGGCGGCCGGCTCGATGCCGCGAGCCGCAGCCGCGATCCGGTCGACAATGGCCGGCGACTGGTCGCGCACGAGCAGCAGTCCACGTGGACTCATCGAGCGATAGACGACGGGATGAATCTCTGAAAGCGTCAGGGTCGGCACGTCTTTGGCCACACCGACGACCGTGTGGAACGTCGCGGTGTCGCCGCCACCAATCACGATCCGTTTGCCCACCACGTCGCTGCCCGGCCACAAGATCCGGGCGGCCGACTCGTTGACGACCACGTCCTGCGAGTACTCGTCATCGGAAAACGTGCGGCCTTCGACGAGCGGTATCTCCAGCACGCCGAAGTATTGCGCCGACACGTCGCGCACCAGAAGGGCACGGCCAGTCTCGCGGGTCTCATCGTCGCGCCGGATGGGGATGTTCGCGTGCGCCTGCGTGATGGCAGAAAACGCGCTGAATGCGATCGGTGGGAACTCGTCTGTCTCGAGCGCGTCGTGGAGTGTGCGGTAGAAGGTGGCGGAACGTTCCGCTGGGGCACCTTCCGGCAGTTGAAGCGAAATGGCCTGCACGTCGTGAATGGCAAAGCCGGGATCGAACGTCAAGGCGTGGCTCGCGGCACGCGTGAACAGTCCCGCGCCAACGAGCAGGACCATCGACACCGCGAGCTGTGCTGAAAGGAGCATCGTCCGAAGCCACCCGGCGCCGGTCCGTCCAGCGCTGCGATCCGCGGCCTGCGTCGCGAGGCTGACGCGCGTGGATCGCAGGGCCGGCATCACGCCCGATGCGAGAGTGGCGAGCACCGCCGTGGCGAGTGTGAAAACAACAACCAGCGAATCGGGTACATACGGATCAGGCTGTGCGAGCAGCGGAGTCCCCTGAGATCGAACGAACCACTGGAGCGCCAGAGCCGATAGTGACAACCCAACCACGCTGGCCGCGACCGACAACAGCAGCGCCTCGGTCAACAGTTGCCGCGCGACGCGTCTGCGGCTGGCGCCGAGTGACAGCCGGATGGTGACTTCACGTTGCCGCGCCAATCCTCGCGCGAGGATCAGGTTGCCGACGTTCGCACAGGCGAGGAGCATCACCAGCAGCAATGCGCCGAAGACGACGGCCATTTGCGGCATCTGCATCAGCGGCGCGCTGCCGCTGCTGACAGGGCGTGTGTTGTGCAGCGTGTATCCATGGGTATCCATCGGAATCGTGCTGCGGAATTGGCGGCCGAGCACGTCGATCTCGGCCAGCGCCTGGACTCTCGTAATGCCAGGGGCCAGCCGGCCCGCGACCCGTTCGGTGCCGCCCTGGCGCGGATCGGCCATGGATTTCAGTTGTGCGTCGAGGCTGCCGAACGGCATGAGCGCGACCGAGGGGCGCGGCATCCACAGGTCGCGGCGGATGTGCGCTTCGATGTCGAAGAAGCCGGCGTGTGCCACGCCGACCACCGTGAACGGGTGGCCGTAGACCAGAATGGTGTTGCCGACGATCGACGCCGGCGCGCCGAAGTACTCGCGCCAGAGCCGTTCGCTGATGATGGCAACCGCGCGCGGAGACGTGTAGTCCTCTTCTTCCGGCAGGAATGCCCGGCCCATCCGCATGCCGACGCCGAGCATGTCGAAGTAGTTCGCGCTCACGAAATTCGACTGCACGCTCATCGTGGTGTCGCCGTACGTCACCGGTCCGCCGCCCGGCATCCATGTGGCGAGGTGCGTGAGCGTGCGGCTGTTGTCGCGCAGGTAGCGGTACTCGACGTTCGACAGCGACCCGTATTGTTGAGTCGGTCCGGCGACCGGTCTGACGATGGCGATCGACGAGGGGGTGGCCACCGGCCAGGGGCGCAGCATGCGGCCGTTGAACAGCATGAAGATCGCCGTGACCAGTCCGATGCCAATCGCCAATATGCCCACGGCACTCAGCGTGAATCCCGGCTGCCGTCCGAGCGAACGCACGGCGTAGCGCAGGTCCTGCCAGACGCTCCAAATCCACGGGGCGCCCCAGACCTCGCGGCTGCGTTCGATCTGCAATGTCGCGTTGCCGAACTCGCGTCTCGCCTGCGCGCGAGCATCGGCTTCCGTCATGCCATCTTCGACGAGATCGCCGACGCGCTCGGCGACGTGTGCCTGCATCTCGCGCGTCAGGTCGTCGTGCTGCCGCCGCCAGCGGAGCAGCCAGCGAAGTCGCATCATGATCTGTTCTCCTGTCTTTGGTGGGGCCGAGGTCCGCTCGTCTCTACGACTCGCTGAGCAGGCGCCTCGGATCCAGCCGGCCCAGTCGCAGGGCCGGACCTATCGACGCCAGCACTCCGCCAGCCAGCAG
>CAZVHY010000013.1:0-12411 GCA_964627115.1 uncultured Solibacteraceae bacterium
CGGCCGTCTGGCCGGCAACGACGCGCGCGAGTTGAATCACGGGAAGCTGAACCGCCACCTGGACTCTCGTGGGATCGACCACGCGAATGATGGGATCGCTCGTGTCGGGGCGCACCGCGTCGCCTTCCTGATGCCACACGTCGACGACCACGCCGGAGAACGCCGCACGCACGACGCTGCGGTCCTGTCCGGCACGCGCCGACTCGACGCGGCCGCGCGCGGCCGTGAGCGCGGACTCGGCCGCAGAGTGCTCGAGGCGGCTTTCGTCGTACGCGTTCCGCGACGTGATGCCACGTTCGAACAGCGAGGTCTGGCGCGTCAGCTCGGCCTGCGCGCGGTCGAGCCGTGATTGCGCCTCGATGACGGCCAGCTGCAGCACGGCGGCCTCCTGGTTGACCGACGCGATGTCGAAGCGCACCAGAATGTCGCCCGTCTGGACCGCGTCGTTCAGCTTCTTCGGCATCTCGACGATGTCGGCGAGCTCGGGCGCGTAGATCGTCACATCGGCCATCGACGACGGCACGATGGTGCCGGACGCGTTGGCGACGTCGCGCAGTTCGCCGGTGCGCACCGTGACCACCGACACCACGGTGGCCCGCGGTCCTTCGGTGACCGGTTCGTCAGCCCGGCCACAGGCCACCAGTGGAACCAGGGCGACGACGACGGCAGCACAACGGATGTTCATGCCCGCATGATACGACCGGGCCCGGGCGTTTGCTGCGGCGGGGGGGGGCCTCCCAGCCTTCTTCCACGCTCCCCGGCTTCCAGGCGTCCAGGCTCTCCCGTATCATCTTCTTCCCATGGCTACGCATGCCCTCGTGGTGACCGCGACCGACGAACCCGGATTGCTCCATCGGCTGACCAAGGTCCTGGCCGATCACAACGCCAACATCACCTCGCTCGATCTGCACGGCGGCGGCCCGCTGTCGGAAATCGACTTCGAGTTCACCACCGGTGACGACGACGTCCAGCCCATTGCCGACGACCTGAGTGCCGTGGCTGGCGTCAGGTCGGTCGAGCGGATCCCGCCGATGGGCAAGATCTACGGCAAGCGCATCGTGGTGGCCGGCGGTGGTGCGCAGGTCGGGTTCGTGGCCATGGGCGCGATCTCGGAAGCCGACCGGCACAACATCCGCGGCGAGCGCATCTCGATCGACACGATTCCGCTCGTGGGCGAGAAGGAGCTCGCCGCCGCGGTCCGCGCGGTCGTCCGGTTGCCGCGCGTGAAGCTGCTCGTGCTGGCGGGATCGATCATGGGCGGCGAGATCACGACGGCCGTCGAAGAGGTGCGGAAGGCCGGCCTGCCGGTCATTTCCCTCAACATGGCCGGCAGCGTGCCCGACGCCGCGGATCTGGTGGTGAGCGATCCGGTACAGGCCGGCGTGATGGCCGTGATGGCCGTGGCCGACACCGCGAAGTTCGACATCCGCCGGCAGACCAAGCGCCGGTACTAGCGCCTGCTGGAGAACGCAGGCTCCAGGCCAGAAGGTAGAAGCCAGACGTCAGATTTTCGAACCGTCCGACAGGCCGGCAGCCGCGCAGCCGTGCCGCCCGCAGCCGGAGGTGGTGTGGCTTCATGACCGCTTCACGCCGCCGACAGCCGCGCGTAGTACGCTTTTCGTTCGCACGGCAACGCGTCATTCGCGAAGGAGAACAACACACATGCGACGAGTAATCCTGACTGCGGCCGCGCTGGCGGCCGTATGCGTCATCGGTCTGCAGGCGCAGACGACCACCAACGTCACCTCGAAGGGACCGAACCCGCACGTGAAGTCCGAGTGGGTGATCGATGGTGCGACCATCTCGATCAACTATGGCCGGCCGTCGCTCAAGGGACGGGCGCTCAGCTCGTTCGACTGGTGGGGGCGCGAGTGGCGATCGGGCGCTGACGAGCGAACGAAGCTCGAGACGAATCGCACGCTGCGTTTCGGTTCACTGGAGGTGCCGGCCGGCGCCCACGGACTCTACACCCGGACGGGTGAGGGGAACTGGGACCTGATCGTGATCAAGGCGCCTGACGGCTGGGGTGTGCCGTATCCGCAGGGCCAGGACCTCGGCCGCGTGCCAATGCGCGCGGGCACGGCGCCGCAGGCCGCCGAACTCGTGACGTTCTCGATTGACGATACGCCGGCGGGAGGCACACTCCACCTCGACTGGGGCACCAGCCGGCAGAGCGTGGATTTTACGGTGGGGCAATAGAAGGCGAGGAGGCGGCAGGCTGGGAGGAGGCGGGAAGGCCTTCCAGCCTCCTTCCCGCCTGCCGCCTTCCAGCCTTTGGTCGGCAGCCGTCAGGCCGCCGAGGTATCTGTCACTCCGAGCCGGTGCAGCTTGTCGATCAGTGTCGTGCGGCTCAGGTTCAGCAGACGCGCGGCCTGGCGCTTGTTGCCGTTGGCCTTCGCCAGATAACGCAGGATCAGCTCCCGCTCGACCTGCGTCATCGTCGACACGAAGTTGATGCCCTCGTCGGGCGTGGCCGGCAGGTTCACGGCCGTCAGCCCTGACGGCGAGAGCAGTTCGTCCGGCAGCGCCTCGGGCACGATCTCGCGGTTGTCTCCGCTCATCGTCACGCCATGTTCGATGGCGTTCTGCAGGTGGCGGATGTTGCCCGGCCAGGCGTAGTTCATCAGCAGCCGCAGCGCACCCTGACTCAGCGTCTTCGGCGCCAGGCCATTGCTGGCGCACGAGTCCTGCACGAAGTGCTGCGCCAGCACGGGGATGTCCTCGCGCCGCTCGCGCAGCGGCGGGAGCACGACACGCACGACGTTGAGACGGTAGTAGAGGTCCTCGCGGAACGTGCCGTCGCGCACCATGCTCAGCAGGTCGTCGTTGGTGGCCGCGATGACGCGCGCGTTGATCTTCATCGGCTTCGACGTGCCGACACGCTCGACCTCGCGCTCCTGCAGCGCGCGCAGCAGCTTGGCCTGCAGCGCCATGCTCATCGACGACACTTCATCGATGAACAGCGTGCCCTTGTCGGCCGCTTCGAACCGGCCGACGCGCGCGTTGACCGCGCCGGTGAACGCGCCCTTCACGTGTCCGAACAGTTCGGCCTCGGCCAGGCCCTCGGGAATGGCCGCGGCGTTGAAGGCCACGAACGGCTGATCGCGCCGCGGGCTGTTGTGGTGGATGGTTCGCGCCACCAGTTCCTTGCCCGTGCCGGTCTCGCCCTGAATCAGCACCGTGCTGTTCATCGGCGACACCAGTTCGAGCGTGTTGAACAGCCGCTTCATGCCGGCGCTCGTGCCGATCAGGCTGCCGAACCGGAAGCGGTCGTTGAGCCGGGCCTTGAGCTCGGCGTTCTCGGACTGGAGACGCCGCTCGCTCAGCGAGGTCTTCAACACCTGCACGAGCTGGATGAGCTGGAACGGTTTGATCAGGAAGTCGACCGCGCCACGCTTGAGGGCGCGTACCGCGTGGTCGATGCTGCCGAACCCCGTCGTCACCACGCACCGCAGGTCGGGGTAGCGGGACAGGGCTTCGTCGAGCAGGTCGAGTCCGTCGCCGTCGGGCAACTGGACGGCGACGACGAGTGCGTCGTATGCGAACCCATCGAGCCGCGACAGGGCATCGGACGCACTCGCTGCCTGGGCGGCGGCAAAGCCGGCGCCCTCGAGCGAGTCGACGATCATCTGGCGCGAGTCATTCTCATCTTCTACGACAAGGACGGTTGGCCGGGGGCGATCGGACACTGACACACTGGACTCCTCGGGGAGGGGGAACGGGGTCCCTCGATTCACGAATTCCCTCGCGATGCCGATTGACATCCGGAGAAGGAACGGACAGCCATTAGGCAACTGCTGTGCCATGCCGCACATGCGTGGGAAGTACGTGTATTTGCATTTCGTCCGACTTCCCGTCATGGACCCGACGCGACGACCCGTTCGAGTGTCCGTTTCTTGACAGGATCGACTGCGAGCCGTCCTTACAGGGTCAGATTCGCGACACGTCGACGTCAGACTCGACACCACCCATCGTGAGCGCACGTCCGGTCCGTCGACGACCGGTGCACACGACATGGCGGGGGAGGGTGTCGGCGTGCCGTCCAGATGTCGGCGCGACGACCGCGGGACTGTATCACAACTGCACAGTTCCGCGAACCGGCTATTTGCTCCTTGCTTGATGGCGTCGTCCGCGCGCGGCGTCCGGGCGTTTTGCGCCAGGCCGCAGGCCTGGCGTGTGCCCGCTGCAGGCTGCCGAGCTTGTACGGCCGATCCTGATTGCGCAGTTCGACGCGCGATTGCGCCCGACATCACCCGCCCTTGGCCGCGGCCCGCACGCGGCATTCCTCTTGCACAATCGCGCCGCCGTTGGCACCCCACCGGGGGCCCCGCGGCGACGGCCGCGCGACACGAGGGGAACGCGAGCGATGTCAGACCCATTGAGTGATGCAGCGATTACCGCCGCGCTCGGCCGGCACATGACGCAGGCCGTGCAGCGGCAGGCGGCCTCCGTCGGCAACATCGCCAACATCGATACGCCGGGCTATCGCACCAAGGAAGTCCAGTTCCTCGACGCCCTCGAAGACCACCTCGCCGCGGCAGGCATGTCGGCCAGCGATGCGCGCCACTTCGGCGCGGCCACGTCGACACCGTCGACCAGCGCCCGTGGCGACCTGACCGAGGTCGAAGGCCTCGCGTCCCGGCGCGACGGGAACAACGTGCAGATCGATCGCGAACTGCTCGGCCTCACGCGCGCGACCGGTGAGTTCACGCGGGCGCAGACGGTGCTGGCCGCCAAGTTCCGTCTCGTGCGCTACGCGATCAACGAAGGACGCTGATCATGTCTTCGACCCTGTCTTCTGCTATCAACGCGAGCGCCAGCGCCCTCGACGCGCAGCGCGCCCGTATGGAAGTGGCTGTCTCCAACCTCGCGAACGCCGAGTCGACGCGCGGGCCGGACGGGCAGCCGTATCGCCGGCGCTCCGTCGTGCTCGAAACCGTGCAGCCCGACGGCCAGGCGTTCAACGCCAACGTGCAGGCCGCCGGTGTGCGTGTCGCCGAGATCGTGCAGGACCAGGCCGAGTTCCGCCGGCGGTACGAACCGTCGCATCCCGATGCGGACGAGAACGGGTTCGTCGCGGTGCCGAACGTCGATGTGCCCGAAGAGATGGTCGACATGCTCGGCGCCGCACGTGCGTACCAGGCAAACCTCACGGCCATCGGCCTCATCCGCGACACCGTGCAGCGGGCGCTCGAACTGGCGAGGTCGTGATGGCGATTCCTGCTCTCGGCTCGATTACGCCGGTTGCGTCGCCTGAGATCCGTCCGGGCGGCGTGGCGCCGCAGGAAGCCGGATTTGCCGATGCGCTCAAGCAGCTGGTCGGCGCGGTGGAAGGCTCGGCGGGCGACGCCAATCAGGCCATCGGCCGCATGCTCGACGGCTCCGGCGACGTGCACGAAGCGATGATCGCCATGCAGCGCGCCGAACACATGCTCCAGTTGACCGTGCAGATCCGCAACAAGGTCGTCCAGGCCTACCAGGACGTCATGCGCATGTCGGTGTAAGGACCGCGACTGACCCGTGAACATCGATCAGCTGCTCGCACAATTCAAGAAACTCACGTCGAATCTGTCGACCGCCCAGCTTGCCGGGCTCGCCGGTGTGTTCGTCGCGGTCGTCGGCGTCGTCGTCGGCTCCGCGTACTGGATCAACCGGCCGACCTACACGCTGCTCGTCGCCGACATGGATGCCGAGACGGCCAATTCGGTCGTCGGCCGCCTGCGCGCCGACAACGTGCCGTACGAGCTCCGCGATGGCGGCCGCGCGGTCAGCGTCCCGGTCGAGCGCGTCGACGAACTGCGACTCGCCTTCGCGTCCGACGGACTTCCATCGTCGGGCCGCATCGGCTTCGAGATCTTCGATCGCACGGCATTCGGTACCACCGAGTTCCTCGAACAGGTCAACTATCGCCGCGCGCTCGAGGGCGAGCTCGCGCGCACCATCGCGACGATGTCGGACGTGGCGCAGGCGCGCGTCCACATCGCGATGGCGAAGGACTCGCTGTTCATCGATCGATCGGAACCGGCGAAAGCGTCGGTCGTGCTGAAGCTGAAAGGGAACCGTCCCCTGTCGACCGCCACGGTTCGTGGCATTGCGGGGCTCATGGCCTCGAGCGTCGAAGGTCTGCGGCCCGAGTCGGTGATGATCGTCGATCACCAGGGACGTCCGCTGACCAAACCGGGTGAAGACGACAGTGCAGCCGGATTGAGCGCCTCGCAGGTCGAGCGACAGCAGCAGATCGAACGCGACCTGTCGAACAAGGTGCTCGCCATGCTCGAACCGGTCGTCGGCACGGGACGCGTGCGCGTCAACGTGGCCGCGCACCTCAAGGCCGACATCGTCGAGGAGACCGAAGAACGTTTCGATCCGAATACGGTCGTGCGCAGCCGGCAGATCTCGACGGAAACCGGCGCGACGTCGCTGGCCGCCGCTGGTGGCGTGGCCGGGGCGCGCGCGAACCAGCCGCCCGCGCTCTCGACGTCGAACGCCAACGCGCCGCTGCCGCCCACGCCCACACCGCTGCAGGGGCCGGGCCGGTCGACGGAAACGACCAACTACGAAATCGGCAAGCTCGTGCGCCACACGGTGAGCCCGCAGGGACAGCTCGCGCGTCTGTCGGTGGCCGTCATCCTCGACGACGAGCGCGTGTCGACACCCGGTGAGAACGGCGCGGTGCAGGTGAGCACACGCCCGTGGGAGGCGACCGGCATCCAGCGCGTACAGGCCATCGTTGCGGCAGCCGTGGGGCTCGATGTCGAACGCGGCGACCAACTGACGGTCGAGAACATCGCGTTCGAGATTGCCCCCGACACCATCGAGCCCGCGCCGGGTATCGGCACGCAGGCGCTCGACGTCGTGAAGGACCACTGGTTGTCCGGCGTCCGCGTGGCGGCCGTGCTGCTCATCGCCGCCTTCGCGTTCTTCGGCGTGCTGCGCCCGCTCGTCAGCCGGATTGGCGTCGTCACGAAGGTGCCGGAGCTGCCGGCGCCCGTCGCGGTTGGCGCCCGGCTGCCGACGGTCAGCGAAATGGAAGGGCAGATCGATGCGGAGTTCGACGCGATGGTCACGCCCGAAGGACGACGGCTGCCGGTCCTGACACAGCGCGTCGCGAAACTCGCCAACGATGAGCCCGAACAGGTGGCGCGCATCGTCCGCGGCTGGATCTCGGAGGATGGACGATGACGGCCACCGCTCCGCAGACGGTGACGGGCGCACGCAAGGCCGCCATCGCGCTCGTCGCGCTCGGCGAAGAGAGCGCGGCGTCGATTTTCAAGTTTCTCGGTGAGCACGAGATCGAGTCGATCGCCCGCGAGATTGCCGCCCTCGGCAGCGTGCCGAACGAGCTCGGCGAACAGGTGCTCATGGAGTTGAACACCTCGGCGAACGCGTCGCGTCCGGCGCTCGGCGGTGTCGAGCAGGCGCGCCGCATGCTGGCCCGTTCGCTCGGTCCCGATCAGTCGCGGCGCATCGTCGATCGGATCGTCCAGTCGATGACCACGAGCGCCGGGTTCGCGTCGCTCGAGCGCGCCAATCCCGCGCAACTCTCCAAGTTCTTCCTCGGCGAGCACCCGCAGACCACGGCGTTGATTCTCGCGCACCTGCCGTCGCAGGTCGCGGCGCAGCTGCTCGAGCAGCTGCCCGACGAGATGCGGACCGACGTCCTGCTCCGCATCGCGAGTCTCGGTGAAATTCCGCCTGACGTCATCGCACGCATTTCGAGCGTGATCGAGCAGCGCCTGCGCGGCCTCGGCGGGCAGACACGCGAGCAGCGCGGCGGCGTGCGCGCGGTGGCGGAGCTGTTCAACTGCCTCGATCGCGGCGTCCGGAGCCCGGCGCTCGAACGCCTCGAGGCCCTGGCGCCCGACACGGCCACGGCGGTCCGCAACCTCATGTTCGTGTTCGAGGATCTCGTGAACGTGGAGGAGACCGGCATCCGGGAAATCATCAACCGCGCGGACAAGAAGGTGCTGACGCTGGCGCTCAAGGGCGCCAGCGAAGCGATCCGCGACCGGTTCTTCTCGAACATGTCGAAGCGCGCCGTCGACCTGATGAAGGAAGAGATGGAAGTGCTCGGCGCCGTCCGGTTGCGCGAGGTCGAGAAGGCGCATCAGGAAGTCGTGGCCGTGGCGCGCAAGCTGGAAGAAGAGGGCCTCATCAGCACGGGGGCGGGCGCAGGGGAGCCGTATGTCACCTAGCGCCCGCAGGCTCGCACCGACCGTCGCCACCAACCGCTTCGCCTGGCAGGGAGAAGTGCCCGAGTCAGGGCCACCGGCCATCGTTCCGGTGCTGCGCGCCACTGCGCCGTCGGCGCCGATCGTGGCGCCCGCCCTGCGAGACCTGCCGTCGCCGACCGCGGAACGTCTCGAGACGGTCGAGCGCGAGGCCTATGCGCTCGGATATGCTGACGGACAACGCGCGGGTGAGGCGACGGCGACCGAGCGCATCGACGCCATCACCGCGCAACTGGGCACGGCGATCGCGGATCTGGCCGCCGTGCGCGGCGTGCTGATGCGGCGCTCGGAGCGCGATCTCGTGCGGCTGGCCGTGTCGATGGCCGAGCGCGTCCTGCGGCGCGAAATCGACATGGACCGCGAACTGCTCGTCGTCATGGCGCGCGTGTCCATCGATCGTCTCGGCGAGAACGCGGCCGCGACGATTCACCTCAACCCGGTCGACCTCGACGCGATCCTCGCGCGCCGCTCGCCGGATCTCGGCACGTCGGTCGAGCTCGTCGCCGACGCATCGATCCCGCGTGGCGGCTGTGTCGTCAAGTCGGCCTTCGGCACGATCGACACGGGCATCGATTCGCAGATCCGCGAACTGTCTCGCGCGCTGCTCGGCGACGATGTCGAACAGGCGCCGGAAGGGATCGACAGTGCCCCTGCAGACGTCTGAGGACACGTTCGGCTTCGAACGCTACATCGCGCGGCTGGCGTCGATCGAACCGGCCCCGGTCATCGGCCGGGTGGCCAGGGTCGTCGGCCTGCTGCTCGAGTCCAACGGTCCGGCGGCCAGCGTCGGCGAAATCTGCGAAGTGCGCACCGGCCGTGGCGCACCACTGCCGTGTGAAGTCGTGGGATTCCGCGACGGCCGCCTGCTGTCGGTGCCGCTCGGCGACACGACCGGCATCCGCCCCGGCGATCGCATCGTCTCGCGTGGCAGCGCGCTGACCGTGCCGGTGGGGATGTCGCTGCTCGGCCGTGTGATCGACGGCCTCGGCCGGCCCATCGACAACCTCGGCCCGCTGGGCGTGGTCGAGGAAGCGCCGCTTCGTCCCGACGCGCTCAACCCGATGGCGCGCGAGCCCATCCGTCAGGCCATCGGCACCGGTGTGCGCGCGATCGACGCGCTCCTGACCTGCGGTCGCGGTCAGCGTATCGGCGTGTTCGGTGGGAGCGGCGTCGGCAAGAGCACGCTGCTCGGCATGATGGCGCGCGGCACCGAAGCCGATGTCGTCGTCCTCGGCCTGATCGGCGAACGTGGCCGCGAGGTCCGCAGCTTTCTCGAACACGATCTCGGCCCCGGCGGCCTGACGCGATCGGTGGTCGTCGTCTCGACGTCCGACAGCCCGCCGCTCACGCGGCAGCGCGCCGCGTACACCGCCACGGCCATCGCGGAGGCCTTCCGCGATCGCGGCCTGAACGTCCTGCTGATGATGGACTCGATCACGCGCTTCGCGATGGCGCAGCGCGAAGTCGGACTGGCGGCCGGCGAGCCGCCCACCGCCAAGGGGTATCCGCCGTCGGTCTTCGCGCGTCTGCCCGGCCTGCTCGAACGCGCCGGCGCGTTGCGCAACCGTGGCAGCATCACCGCGTTCTACACGGTCCTGGTCGAGGGCGACGATCACAACGAGCCGATTGCCGACGCCGTGCGCGGCATCCTCGACGGCCACATCGTCCTGTCGCGCGATCTGGCGGCCCGCAATCACTATCCGGCCATCGACATCCTGCCGAGCATCAGCCGAACCATGCCGGAGGTGACCACGCCGCAGCACCGCGCGCACGCGGCATCCGTGCGCGACTGGCTGGCCACGCTGCGCGACAACGAAGACCTCGTCAGCGTCGGCGCCTACGTGGCCGGCAGCAACCCCCGCATCGACACCGCACTCGCCCGGCGCGAGGCGATCGCACGGTTCCTGTGTCAGCCCGCCGACATGTCCGGTCGGCTGTCCGACCACATCACGCAGCTCGCCGCGCTCACCGCATGAGGGAATTCCGCTTCCGGGCGGCCGCCGCGCTCGAGCTCCGGCGCAAGGAAGAGAACGACGCCGGCGCGGCCCTGGCGCGCGCCGAGGCCGAATTGCGCAGCGCAGAGCAGATCGCCCAGAAGGCCGACGCCTCACGCCGCAGCGCGCAGCAGCGCCTCACGTCGGTCGAGCGACACGGCAGCGACGTCGCCACGCTCATGTGGCACCGGAATTGGATTGTGAGGCTGTCGAACGACCTGGCCGAGCGGCGGCGTCAGGTCGTGGCCTTGACCGAGGCGGTCCGCCAGGCCGAACTGCGCTGGCGGCAGGCCCGGCAGCGGCGGCTCGCACTCGAGCGGATGCAGGAGCGCGCGCTGAGGCGGTTCCGGCAGGAGCAGCTTCGCCAGGAGCTCAAGGTGATCGACGAACTGGCGCGCCTGCGGTACGTGACCGCTGACGCATGGAGGGACGAGACATGAACGTGACGGGCACCACAGCAACGGGCGACGCGGGAACAGACGCGATCGTCAAGAAGGATCCGCTCGGACGCGACACCTTCCTCCAGCTGCTGATCACGCAGATGCAGCACCAGGATCCCCTGCAGCCCCAGGAGAACGGCGAGTTCCTCGCGCAACTTGCGCAGTTCAGCTCGCTCGAGAGCCTTCAGCAGATCAAGGACGACATGGCGGCGCTGCGCGCCGCGTTCGAGGGCGCCGGTCTGGTGGCGCCCGACACCACATCGCAGACAGCCGGCGCAGCGGCGTCCGGTTCCTAAGGAGAAAGTCACATGTCCAGTTCATTCTCGGCCAGCCTGTCGGGTCTCGCCGCCAACCAGCAGAAGCTCGCCGTCATCGGGAACAACCTGGCGAACCTCAACACGGTCGGCTACAAGGGCAGCACCGTCAACTTCGTGGACCTCGTGGCGCAGTCGGTCGGCGGACCGAGTGTCAACCCGATGCAGATCGGTCTCGGCGTGTCGGTGGGACAGATCCGCACGACGTTCACGCAGGGGTCGATCGACAAGACCGGTGTGCCGACGGACGTCGCCATTCAGGGCAACGGGTTCTTCGTCATCGGCGAGGGCGTCAACCGCACGTACACACGCGCGGGCGATTTCAACTTCAACGCCGAGGGCATGCTCGTGACCTCGTCGGGGTTCCCCGTGATGGGCTACACGGCCGTCGATCCGGTGACGGGCGCGATCGACACGTCGGTGCCGCCGGCGCCGATCATGGCGCCGCCCGGCGTGCTGCGCGTCCCGGTGGCGACCACCAACGTCTCGACGCTGACGAACCTGGACGCCGGTGCGGCCGTGGGCGCCACGTACGCGGCGCCCATCGAGATCTACGATTCGCTCGGCCTCTCGCACGTGGCCACGGTGACCTACACGAAGACCGGCGCCAACGCCTGGTCGTACACCGTGACGGTGCCGGGCGCGGAAGTGACCGGCGGGACCGCGGGCACGCCGTTCCAGATTGCGACGGGCACGCTCGGCTTCGACACGTCCGGCACGCTGACCTCGGTCAACGCTGGTGCGGCGGCCGACGTGGCCCTCACCACGCCCGCGTGGTCGAACGGCGCGGCCGCCTCGACGATCAACTGGGACATCGTCAACGACAACGGCGTCGCATCGCTCACCGGTTACGGTTCGCCGTCGGCGACCGCGTCGGTGGCGCAGAACGGCATGCCGAGCGGCGCGCCCTCGTCGATCGTGGCGGTCGACCAGGACGGCAACCTCATCGCGTCGTTCGGCATGGGGCAGACGATTGCGGTCGGCCGGCTGGCGATGGCCACCTTCAACAACCCGGGCGGGCTCATCAAGCTCGGCACGAGCATGTATGCGCAGAGCGAGGCGTCGGGACAACCGGTGGTCGGCACGGCCGGCTCGGGCGGACGCGGCGTGATCATCGGCAGCGCACTCGAGGCGTCGAACGTCGACATCGCACACGAGTTCACCCAGATGATCCTCGCGCAGCGCGGGTACCAGGCGTCGTCGAAGGGCATCACGGTCGCCGACGAACTGCTCGTCGACACGCTGAACCTCAAGCGGTAACCCGCGGAGCGCTGACCCGTGTTGGACCTCTCCTTCATCACCGGTGCGGCGCCCGCGACCGGTCCAGCGGGCCGCGTCCCCCAGGGGACCGGCCCGGCGGAACGCGCCGGCGAGACGGCGTTCGTCGACGCACTCGCGACGCTGGCCGCATTCACCGGCACGGCGTCCGACG
>CAZVHY010000013.1:12511-38305 GCA_964627115.1 uncultured Solibacteraceae bacterium
GCGTTCGTCGACGCACTCGCGACGCTGGCCGCATTCACCGGCACGGCGTCCGACGTGGCGGTGGCCGGCGATGCCGGCGAGTCGACGCCACTCGACGCGTGGCTCGATCCGCCGGCTGACGGCTCGGACGCGCAGCACGCGATCGACGCGACGGCGGTTGCCGGTGCATTTGTCCCGGTCTCACCCGAGCTTCCCGCGCACGACACGGCCGTCGCGCCTGGCGAGCACACGGGCGTGCAGGGGCAGACGTCATCGGCAACGCACCCGCATGCAGCGGCCGTTGCGACGGCGCCGACACCGGGCGTCCCCGGAGAATCCGCGGCCACGACAACGGCCTCAACGACGGCATTCGGCGCGAAGACCGTGGACGCGCCCGCTGACGCGTCGGCCGGTCAGCCTGGCACGCCATCGGTCGAGGCTGACTCGACCAGCGACGCGGCCAGCGAGAACGACGGCGCAGTGTTCAAACATGCCGCCGATCGTGGCGATCGGCTCGACGCGCGGGCCGCAGGCCGACGCCGGGCACACGCCGCTGCGATGACGTCGTCGCCGGCTGCCGATGCGTCGCGGGCCGGTGCGGTCGACGCGGCCGCACGCGCGAATCGCGTGACCGATGGCGCCATGCACACCGTCGCGCCGGACACATCGGCATCCACGCCCGCATCAGGACCGGCACCGTCGTCGTTGCCAGCGTCAGCCGAGTCGTTGTCGCCGGCGATCGGTTCGTCGACCGGGCAGCGATCGTCGTCTGACGCTGGTGACGCGTCTGCCGGCTTCGCGTTCGGCGGACAGATGGGGGCGCGACTTGCGGCGCCAGCGCCGGCCGTCTCTGCCTCCACGTTCGCGTCACTCGTGAACGCGTCGTCGACACCCGACGCGCTGCCGGCAGAAACCACGACGCAGATCGTGCAGAGCATCCGGCTGCAGATGCTGCGCGACGGCGGCGAGGCGCACATCCGTCTCGACCCGCGCCAGTTCGGCGACATGACGGTTCGCGTGAAGGTCGAGCAGGGGCAGGTCATCGCGCGCGTCGAAGCGGACGCGCCGGTGGTCCGCGAGTGGCTGCAGAGCAATCAGCACGTGCTCCGGCAGAGCCTGGCGTCTCAGCAGCTCACGCTCGATCGCCTCGAAGTGCACGAGCCGCCGGCCTCCGATCGCGAGCGGCGCGATGGTGAATCCGATCGCGGCGGCCAGCAGGATCAGCCTCGTCAGCCGCGGCGTCAGCGCCCGGAGACCGGGGAATCGTTCGAAGTAGTGGCCTGACACGGCCGGGAGTACGACGTGATGATCAGCACGCCTTCATTGACCGCCACGAGCGCGACCGAACGGTCGCCGCTCATGGAACAGCTCGGTCGCCGGATCGACACCGACCGTGATGGTCAGGTGACGAGCGCCGAGTTCTCGAGTTTTCTCACCGGGCTCATGAAATCGCTCGACGACGAACAGGCGCCGGCCACACCGGCCCGCAACGCATTGTCTGCCGCGAACGCCCCCGCGCTGACCGCGCAGGCGTCACCGATGACACCGGCCCAGGCCTCCGCACTGCTGCGCCAGGCGTTCGAACCCGTGACGAGGAGTCGCTGATGTCGGCCCCCGAACTCCAGCCCGTGGCCGCGGCGCCGAAGAAGCGCGGCAAGGGGCTCATGATCATCCTGCTGGTGCTGGCACTCGGTGCGGGCGGAGGCGGCGCGTACTGGTGGCTGTCGCGAACGCCCGGTGTCGAGGCGGCGCCGCGCGAAATTCCGTTGTCCGAGCGTGGCCTGGTGCCGTTCGAACCGTTCATGGTCAACCTGGCCGACGGCGGTGGCTCGCGCTTCCTGAAGGTCAACCTGCAGCTCGTGCTCGACAGTCCGAAGAGCGCCGACAAGGTGACCAGCACACCCGTGGTGATCTCCCGCATCCGGTCGGAAATCCTCGAACTGCTCACCGAGCAGAGCGGCGCCGCGCTCGTCACCGCGGACGGCAAGGCCGCGTTGAAGACGGCGATCGGCGGGCGTCTCGAGCCCGTGCTCGAAGGTGGAAAGGTCATCGATGTCCTCTTCTCCGAGTTCGTCGTCCAGTTCTGACGTGGCCGAGACGTTGTCGTCGATGCGCTGGGTCATGGACGTGCCGTGCCCGGTCGACTTCGTGCTGGGCACCGCCACCATCAAGGTGCGCGACTGCGCGACGTTTGCCGTCGATACGGTGATTCGTCTCAAACAGGCCGCGGGATCGGACCTCGAGGTGCGCGTGGGCGGCATCCCGATGTTCACGGGTGAAGTCGTCATTGCCGATGAAAACGTGGCGTTGCGGGTGGGCCGTGTGCTCCCGCCCGCGGGGCAGGAGCTGGCGTGACCTGGTTTCTTCTCGCGCAGACGGACGTGGTCGGCGCGGCCGGCCCGGATCTCGTGCCCTCGGTGTGGCGCACGATGGGCGCGCTGGCCGTCGTGCTCGGTCTGCTCGGCGCGCTGGCCTGGCTGCTGCGGCGTCAGCAGATGATTCGCCGCACCGGTCGCGGCATGGGCGTCGAGTCGGCGATCTCGCTCGGCGAGCGGCGCTCGCTCGCCATCGTCACGGTCGAAGGGCGGCGCCTGCTGGTTGGCCTGGCGCCGAACAACGTCACGCTCGTGACCGAGCTCGCACCGCTGCCCACGTTCGATCAGGCGATGACCGATGCGTCGTCGGCCACCGAGGTGCCGTCGTGACGATGCGCGCGGCTGTGAGCCGGCTGCTGCTCGTCCTCGGCATGGTCGTCGCGATCCCGGCCGTGGCGGCCGCTCAGGCGCCGCAGGATCTGTCGGTGCAGATCGACGGCGTCGGCACCGTGTCGGCGCCGCTGCAGATCGTCGTCCTGATGACGCTGCTGACGTTCCTGCCGGCAGCGCTGGTGATGATGACGTCGTTCACGCGCATCGCCATCGTCTTCCACTTCATGCGGCAGGCGCTCGGCACGCAGGAAATCCCGTCGAACCAGATGGTCATCGGGCTCACGCTGTTCCTGACGGCGTTCATCATGGCGCCGACCGTCTCCCGCATCAACGAACTGGCCATCCAGCCGGTCATCGCCGGCCAGATCGACGTGACGACCGCCATGGAACGCGGCGCGCCACCACTGCGCGAATTCATGCTGCGACAGACGCGCGAGGCGGACCTTGCGTTGTTCGCCGGCATGGCGCGGATCGAGCGACCGGCCTCGGCCGATGAACTGCCGATGCGCGTCGTGATTCCGGCCTTCGCCATCTCCGAACTGAAGACGGGCTTTCAGATGGGGTTCTTCCTGTTCGTCCCGTTCCTGCTCGTCGACCTCGTCGTGTCGACCGTGCTGCTCTCGGTCGGCATGATGCAGCTGCCGCCCATGATGATCTCGCTGCCGTTCAAGGTGCTGCTGTTCGTGATGATCGACGGCTGGAACCTGCTCGTCGGGTCGGTGGTGAGGAGCTTCTTGTAAGCGGACGACGTAGGGGCCGGCCTTGTGCCGGCCCAATCGTCCGGGCGGACACACCGTCCGCCCCTGCATGTGTCAGGTAATTTTATGTCTGAAGCCCTTATTCTCGGAACCGTCCGTCAGGCCATCGAGACGGCCGTCATCATCGCGCTGCCGATGCTGGTGGTCGGGCTGGTGGTGGGCGTGACGGTGAGCATCCTGCAGACGATCACGTCGGTGCAGGACAACATCCTGTCGTTCATCCCGCGCGCGGCCGCGATCTTCGTCGTCTTCGCCATCACGTTCCCGTGGATGCTCCGCGTGGTGACCGGATTCGCGCGGAACCTCTTCCTGCGGCTGCCCGAACTGGTGCGATGACCGGATTCGATCTGGCGGCCGGGCTGGCGCTGCTGCTCGTGCGCCCCGGCATGATCGTGATGGCGACGCCGTTCTTCGGTGCGATGAACGCGCCGCCGCAGATCCGCGTGGGTCTGACGCTGATCCTCGCACTCCTCATGGCGATCGGCGCGCCCGTGCCAGCCAGCCTGCCGGCCACGGGCCTGGCCGTCGTCATCCTCCGCGAAGTCGCCATCGGTCTCGCCATCGCCATGGCGGTGCGCGTCATCATTGCCGCGGCGGAATTCGCTGGCCACTTCATCGGGTACCAAATCGGCCTCTCGCTCGGTTCTTTAATCGATCCGCAGTCGGGCGTGCGCAACAACGTGCTCGCGCTGCTGTACGCGAACGTCGTCGTCGTGTTGTGCCTGGCGGCCAACGTGCACCACACGCTCATCCGCGCACTCGCCGATTCGTACACGGCGCTGCCGATTGGCCTCGGCGCGATCGGCGACACCATCGGCACGTCGGTGGCGCGGCTGCTCGGCACCATCTTCGTGCTGGGCCTGCGCATGTCGATCCCGGTGGTCGCCGTGCTCGTGCTGGTCGAGGTCGCGCTGGGCCTGCTGGCGCGCGTGGCGCCGGCGCTCAACGTCATCATCGCCGGCGCGCCCGTGCGCATCATCGCCGGTCTGCTCGTACTGGCGGCAAGCCTTGTCGGTCTGCCGGCGCTCATCTCGCGATACGTGCCATCGGTGTTCGACCTCGCCGCCGGGCTCGCGGCCGCGTTCAGGTAACGGAACATGGCCGACAATTCCGCGGGCGAGCGCACAGAGAAACCCACACACAAACGCATCAAGGAGGCGCGCGAGAAAGGACAGGTCGCGCGCAGCCGCGATCTGTCGTCGGCGCTGTCGCTGGCCGCGGTCACGCTCGGGCTGGCCTGGCTCGGCTTCGAGATGATGTCGTCGATTGCCGGCCGCATCTCCATCAGCCTCAGCACGCTGGCCGACCGCGCGCACGCGCCGATCGTGCCGGGCGCCATCGAGAGCGTGGTCTGGGCCGAAGCAGGTGTGCTCGCACGGGTGGCCGGCCCGCCGGCGCTCATCGCGGGCCTGCTCTCGCTCGGCGCGAGCTTCGCGCAGATCGGCTGGGCGTTCGCGCCAAAGGCCCTCGAGATCAACTGGGAGCGGCTCAGTCCGGCGTCGGGCGTCAAGAAGCTCAAGCCCACGCAGGCGCTGCCCGAGCTCGGCAAGTCCCTCGTCGGCATCGCCGTCGTCGGCGCCATCGGCTATCTGATCGCCTACCAGTTCTACCAGCAGGCGCCCGGGCTGATGAACATGACGACGGTCGAGTCGGGCCGGGTGGCCTGGGACCGGCTCTGGACGCTGCTCTGGCGATCGAGCCTCGCGCTCGTCCTGCTGGCCGTTGCCGACTACGGCATCCAGTACTGGCACTGGTACTCGGGCCTCAAGATGACCCGCCAGCAGGTGCTCGACGAATCGAAGATGAACGACGGCCAGCCTGAAGTGAAGGCGCGTGTGCGCCGGATCCAGCGGGACATGGCGCGCAACCGCATGCTGAAAGCGGTCGAAACGGCGACGGTGGTGGTCACCAACCCGACACACTACGCCGTGGCGCTCGAGTACCGGAAGGGCGAGATGGCCGCGCCGAAGGTCGTCGCCAAGGGCGTGGACCACATGGCGGCCCGGATTCGCGAGATCGCACGCAAACACGAGGTGCCGATCGTCGAGAACGTCACGCTGGCACGCGCCCTGCACAAGCACGCCGATGTCGGCGACACGATTCCCGCCGACCTGTTCGGGGCCGTGGCTGAAGTACTCGCCTATCTGGTGCGGCTCAAGAGGCTGATGCTGTGAGTGCCCCGTCGTCCGCGTTTCGTGCATCGTTCCTGATCGCCCCGGGCGCGATCATCGCGATCGTCCTGCTGATGATCGTGCCGCTGCCGCCGATCGTGCTCGACCTGCTGCTGTCGGTCGACATCGGCCTGGCCGTGGTCCTCCTGTTCACGGCCATCTACGTCAAGCGGCCGACCGAGTTCTCCGTCTTCCCGTCCCTGCTCCTCCTGCTCACCCTGTTGCGCCTGGCGCTCAACGTCGCGTCGACGCGGCTCGTGCTGCTGCACGGGCACGAGGGCGTCGATGCCGCCGGCCACGTGATCATGGCCTTCGGACAGTTCGTCGTCGGCGGCAACTTCGTCGTCGGCGTGGTCGTGTTCCTCGTCCTGATCGCGATCCAGTTCCTCGTCATCAACCACGGCGCGGTCCGCATCTCGGAAGTCACCGCGCGGTTCACCCTCGATGCGATGCCCGGCCGGCAGATGGCCATCGACGCCGACCTGAACGCCGGCATCATCACCGACCAGGAAGCGCGCGCGCGCCGGGAGCGGCTGCGCGGCGAGGCGGACTTCTACGGGTCGATGGACGGTGCGATCCGCTTCACGCAGCGCGACTCGCTGGCGGCTGTGCTCATCACCGCCGTGAACATCGTCGCGGGCCTGATCATCGGCGTGCTGATGCACGGCGTCGATCTCACGACGGCGCTCGAGACCTACACGATTCTGACGGTGGGCGAGGGCCTGGTCACCGCCATTCCCGCCCTGCTCGTGTCGATGGCCGGCGGCCTGATCACGACACGCGCGGCTTCCGAGTCGAACCTCGGCGAAGAAGTGGCCGTGCAGCTGCTCGCGCGGTCGCGGCCGCTGGCGGTGGCCGCCGGTGTGCTCGTGGCGCTCGCGCTGATTCCCGGCCTGCCGAAGGCGTCGTTCCTGTTCGTGGCGCTCGTGCTCGGCGGTGCGGCGTGGGCGAACCGCCGCGAGCTCGACCCGAGTGCGGATGCCGCGCCGGCAGCCGCCGCGACCGCGCCTGCCGACTCGGCCGATCCGATCACGACCGTCGATCCGCTCGGCGTGGAAGTCGGCTACGCGCTCGTCTCGCTCGTCGACGAGACGCGCGGCGGCACGCTGCTCAACCGCGTGCGCGCCATCCGCCGGCAGATCGCGACCGAAACGGGCCTGCTCGTGCCGCCCGTCCACGTGTCGGACAATCTGCAGCTCGGCCCGCGCGTCTACACGATTCTCGTCAAGGGCGTGGAGGTCGCACGCGGCGAGCTCTACACCGACCGCCTGCTGGCCATCAATCCGGGAACGGTCACGCAGGCGGTGGAAGGCATTGCCGCACGCGAGCCGGCCTTCGGGCTGCCCGCCGTCTGGGTGGCGCAGGACCGCCGCGATCAGGCGCTCGCGGCCGGCTACACCGTCGTCGATCCGACGACCGCCGTGTCGACGCACCTGTCGGAAGTCATCCGCACGTTCCTGCCCGACCTGCTGACGCGCCAGCAGACGAAGGACATGATCGATCGCGTCGGCGAAACGGCGCCCAAGCTCGTCGAGGAGCTGGTGCCGAAGATCCTGTCGGTCGGCGACGTCCAGCGCGTGCTCAAGCAGCTGCTGCGCGAGCGCGTGCCGGTGCGCGACCTCATGACGATTCTCGAGGCGCTGGCCGATGCCGCCACGGTGTCGAAGGATCCCGACGTCCACGTCGAATCGGTGCGCGCGGCGCTCGGCCGATCGATCTGCCGCACGTATCAGTCCGAGACCGGAGAGCTCGGTGTGTTGTCGCTGTCGCCGACGCTCGAGGACACGCTCGTGGCCTCGCTCACGCGCACCGACCGGGGCACCGTGCTCGCGCTCGACCCGAATCGCGCGCAGGCGCTGGCCAGCCGGCTGGGCGAAGCGCTGGCGACTGAAGATCTGGCACAACCTGTGCTCCTCTGCTCGCCGATGCTGCGTCCGCACCTCTGGCGACTGTTCTCCCGGGCCCTGCCGCACGTGGCGGTCCTCTCTCACGCCGAGATTCCGGCGCAGGTACGCGTGGTGTCGGTAGCCACGCTCGACTGACATGCACGTCAAGCGCTTCTACCAGCCCACCGTGCGGGAAGCCCTCGCAGAAGTGCGGGCCCAACTGGGGCCCGATGCGCTGGTGCTGTCGACGGAACTGGTGCCGGCGCCCGGCTGGCGCGGCTGGCTCGGCCGCCGCATCGTGCGTCTCACGGCGGCTGCAGAACGGCCGGGAGCCGTGGCCGAGGCCGCTGCGCCATCCGCACCTGAAGCGCCGGCGCTGTCGGCGCCTCGGACGCCGATGACGCCGCGCCGACACCGTTCGCCGGACGACAGCGCGCGTGCCGGCGTGATTGCCAGGCTCGTGGCCGCCGGCATGGACACCTCGCTGGCCGAGTCGGTGGCGGCCAGGATGACCGACGCCGAGTGCCGGGGCGGATCGGACAAGGCCCTGCGGCGTGCGCTGGCCGCGGCGCTCGAGCCGTTCTCCGGCGCACCGGCCGACTACGAACGCTGCGAGGTCTTCGTCGGCCCGCCCGGTGTCGGCAAGACCACGACGATTGCCAAGATTGCGGCGCAGGAGCGCGTGCGTCATCGGCGCGCGCTCAATCTCGTGTCGGCCGACGGCTTCCGCGCCGGCGCCATCGAACAGCTGCGCAGCTACGCCGAAGTGCTCACCGTGCCGTTCCGCGCCGCGCGCACCGCCGACGAACTGCAGCAGGCGCTCGCGCACGCACGCAATCCGATTCTCGTCGACACACCCGGGCGGTCGGCCTCCGACAACGAGGCCACCGGCATGTTCGACGTGTTGTGCCGCCGGCGTCACGTCCGCACGCACCTGGTGCTGGCGGCCGACACGTCGGTGTCGACCGCGCGCCGCGTGTTCGATCGCTACGCGCCGCTGTCGCCCTCCCGCGTCGTCATCACGAAGCTCGACGAGTGTGACTCGATCACGCCGCTGCTGACCGTGATCCGCGAGCAGGGACTGCCCGTGTCGTACCTGACGACGGGCCAGCGCATTCCCGAGGATCTCTGGCGAGCCACACCCGCCAGCCTGGCCGCCGCGCTCCTGCGCGAACCGGCAACGGAGGACTATTCGTGTCACTGACCGCCACGGCCGGCCCCCGGCCCCGCGCGACCAGAATTGCCGTGACGAGCGGCAAGGGTGGTGTCGGCAAAACCAGCCTCACGATCAACCTGGCCGTGGCCCTGACGCGCCTCGGGCACCGCGTGGGCATTCTCGACGCTGACTTTGCGCTCGGCAACATCGACGTCATGCTCGGCCTGACGCCCGAAGATCACCTCGGCGCGGTCCTCGACGGCCTGAAGCACATCGACGAGATCACGCTCGACGGTCCGTCGGGCATCCGCATCATCCCGGCCGGCAGCGGCGTGCGCGCATTGGCGTCACTCGACGACGACCGATGGCTGCGGCTGATTGCGGCGATCGACGAGGCGGGACGCGATCTCGACTTCCTGTTCTTCGACACGGCCTCGGGCATCTCCGACAACGTGCTCGATCTGGTTCGCCTCGCGGACTACGCGCTGGTGATCACCTCGTACGACCCGGCGGCGGTCGTCGACGCCTACGCGGTCATCAAGCTCATCTCGGCCGCCGACGCGGCCAAACCCATTGGCGTGGTCGTCAACTCGGCGCGTGATTCCGAGGAGGGCGGTCTCGTCTTCCGGCAGATTTCGCTGGCGGCCGATCGGTTCCTCGGCCGGACGATCCGCTACGACGGTCACGTCCTCGAGGACCGGCAGGTGCGCGAGTCGGTGTTCGCGCAGATGCCGCTGCTGCTCGGCGCCGATGTCGCGGGACCCGCGACCGGCTGCATCCGCCGCGTGGCGTCGCGGCTCGCGGCAGCACGACCCAATGGATCGGGTGGGCCATGGCCGGCTCCCCCACGACTGATCGACCGAGTGTCGCCGGCTGCGACGATGGAGGCTCCCCGATGCGCATGACGACGATGGCCCCGGCCGTCGATCCGGCCCGGCGCGACGCCCTGGTGATGGCGCACGTCGACCTGGTGAAGTCCATGGCCTGCCGGCTGGGCCGCCGGCTGCCGTCGCAGGTCGAACTGTCCGAACTGGTCAGCGTCGGCGTGCTCGGGTTGATCGAGGCCGCCAATCGCTATCAACCCTCGCTCGGCGTGCCGTTCGACGCGTTCGCCCGGCGCCGCATCAACGGCGCGATGCTCGACGCTCTGCGCGGACTCGACTGGGTGCCGCGATCGCTCCGCAAGCTGCAGCGCGACGTCGACGGTGCGGTGAGCCAGTTGCGCCACACGCTCGGGCGCGAACCGGAGGCCGAGGAAATTGCCGCGGCGCTCGGTGTGTCGACGCGCGAGTACGACGCGAAGCTCGACGAGCTCCGCCTGGCCGAGGTGGCCGTGCTCCAGCCGGCGGGTGGCGGCGAGGAAGGCTTCGATCTGCTCGACGTGGCCGTCGACGACCAGGGGCCGTATCGCCAGCTCGAGCGGCGCGAACTGCGCACGCGTCTGGCGGCCGCGATCATGGAACTGCCGGAACGCGAGCGGCAGATCCTCGCGATGTCCTACGAGCAGGAAATGACGCTGGCCGAGATCGGGCTGGTCATCGGCGTGGGGGAGTCGCGCGTGTCGCAGCTGCGCACGCAGGCCATCACGCGTCTGCGTTCGACCATGCGCGAATGGTTGACCCCGGTGGAGACGCACTGACATGTCACGCGTCCTGAGCCAGGTCGAGATCGATGCGTTGCTGACGGTGGCCGTCGGCACGGGCCGCGCCACGCCGCGTGCGGCCGACACCGGGCCGGTCGTGCGCTACAACTTCCGGCGTCCCGATCGGGTGTCGAAAGAGCAGATGCACGCGCTGCAGTTCCTGCACGAGCGCGCGGCCCGCAATCTGTCGACGTCGCTGTCGGCCTACCTGCGCACGACCATCAATCTGTCGGTGGCCTCGGTCGAACAGTTCACGTATCAGGAGTTCCTCGCGACGCTCTCGGACCCCACGGCGTTCTATTCGCTGAGCATCGCGCCGTTCGACGAGCTCGGCGCGCTCGAAATCGGTCCGGGTGTGGCCTTCGCGATGATCGATCGCATGCTCGGCGGCACCGGGCAGACCGCGCCGATGGCGCGCCCGCTCACCGAGATCGAGCAGAACGTCATCGACGAGGTCGTCATGCTGCTCATCGACGGCCTGGCCGATGGCTGGCGCGCGGTGGCGAGCCTGTCGTTCGGCATCCGCGGCCGCGAGACGCGACCGCAGATGCTGCAGGTGGCGGCGCCGAACGAGATCGTCTGCGCCGTGGCGTTCGATCTCAAGGTTGGCGAAGTGCGCGGGACCGTGAACCTGTGCATTCCCACCAACGTCGTCGAAACCGCCGAAGGGCAGTTCTCGAGCGCGTGGCAGCGCCAGAAGCGCGAGCTGACACCGACCGAACGTGCCTGGCTCCTCGAGAACCTCGGCCGCGTGCCCTTGCCTGTCGTGCCGCTGATCCGCACGCGCCTGAAGACCGGTGCAGTGCTCGCGCTCAAGCCCGGCGAAGTCGTGGCGTTGCCGCTGTCGGCCGAGAGTCCGATCGACGTCTACGTCGGCGGCATCAGGAAGATGTCGGGCCGCCTGGCGTCCGAACGGGGACGGCTCATGGTCCAGGTCGAACACCGCGACGAACCCGCCGTGGCAGGAGTGATGTGAGATGTCGATGCCGTTGACTGCACAAGGCCTGGTGCGCGCGATTGTGCGCGAGCTGCCTGGTGTCTGTGCCTCCGTTCTCGGCGGGACCGCGTCGGCGGCCGACGCTCCGGCGACCACCGGTGAGGGATGGATCGTGACGGCGCCGTTCTCTGGCGCGGCCACGGGCCGGATGGTCGTCTGGACCGACGCGCTGTCGGCCGCTGCGTGTGCGCGGCGCCTGTCGCCCGAAGACGTCCGGCCTGCAGACGACGCGGTGGCCGCCGTGCTCGCGCGCGTCGCGACGCGCCTTGGTGCGGCGATCGAGCAGACGCCGGAGGCCGCCGGCCTGATGGCCGGTGAACCAGCCGCGCGCAAGGGCGGCACGCCGGAAGGCGCCGAACTCGTCAGCGTCGCGTTCGACGACGGCACGACGGTGTCGTTCCGCGTGGTCGCGGAGATGGCGGCGGCTGTGCCGGCACCGGCGCCGCACTCGCACCCGCTGAGCGACTCGCGTCTCGAGGCCGTTCTCGAGGTGGATCTGCCGCTCGTCGTGCGCTTTGGTCGCGCGGTCATGCCACTGCGCAGCATCGCCGAGCTCAGCCCCGGCGCGGTGGTCGACATGGGACGCACACCCGATGAACCGGTCGAGCTGCTCGTCGGCGAGCGGCTCGTCGCACGCGGCGAGGTGGTGATCGTCGGCGGGAACTACGGCGTGCGTATCACGGAAATCACGAGCGGTCGGCGATCGACCGACCTGGAGGTGCGGGCATGACGACCCTGGATCTGTTGTCGCCGGAGAACCGTCTGCTGCTGCAGATCTCGGGCGTGGCGGCTGTCGTGCTGCTCCTGCAGACGGTGCTGGTGCTGTGGGCCGTGCGGCGTCTCGACGAGCTGGCCCGCATCCGCGAGCGGCTCAGCCGTCTGGCCGATGGGCTGGCGTTGCTCACCGACACGACCGAGGCCGGCATGGCCACGCTCGCGCGCGAGCTCCAGCAGCTCCAGGTGGGCCGCGCGACGCCGCCGCGCGCGTCGCGATCCACGGTCAGCCGCCGCGTGGTCGCCGCCGTTCGCAAGGGCGAGGACCTGACGACGATTGCGGGCCAGGAGGCGCTGTCGGAAAGCGAAGTGCGTCTGCACCTCAAGCTGGCGCAGGCGTCGGGGCAGGCGAAGAAGTACGACGCGGAGGTGCCGCATGGCCGGTAGCCAGTACATCGCGCTGAGCGGTCTGCGTGCGCGCGCCGACGAGCTCGACCGGATTGCCTCCGACATCGCCAACATCGGCACCGCCGGGTACAAGGGTGAGCGACAGGCACGTGTGGCAGCCGAACGCGCGCAGTTCGAGCTCACGCTCGAGACCGCGATCGACACGACGCTCGGCGACACGTGGATCGATCAGCGCGACGGCGCGATGGCGACCACGGGACGGCCGCTCGACCTCGCGCTCGACGGCCACGGCTTTTTCGTCGTCGAGACGCCCGGCGGCGATCGATACACGCGCAACGGGCACTTCACGCTCGACGCCGAGCGCCGTCTGGTGACCGAAGACGGGCTGCCGGTCAAGGGCGTCGACGGGCCGATCGTGATCGGGCAGCGCGAAGGCGAGCTCAACGTCGATGCCGACGGCACGGTCTGGAACGGCGTCACCCGCGCCGGCAAGCTGGCGGTCGTCGAGTTTGGCGACCCGAGCCGCATGACGCGCGAGCAGGGCACGCTGCTCGGCGCCGGCGACCAGACGGCGGTGGCGGTGTCGGCCCCCGTGGTGCGATCGGGATCGCTCGAGTTGTCGAACGTGACGCTGGCCGATCGGCTGGCGGCCATCACGAGCGTGTCGCGGGGCTTCGAAGCCTTGCAGAAGTCGATCTCGACGTTGATGAACGACGTCGATGGCCGGGCGATCGAGAGCCTGGGACGGAGGGCCTGATGACGCGGCCTTCCCGCCTCCCAGCCTCCTTCCAGGCTCCCAGGCTTCCAGCCTATTCAGTGAGGTACCTATGATTCGCGCCCTCTACACCGCCGCGAGCGGCATGAACGCGCAGCAGACGAACATCGACAACGTGGCGCACAACCTGGCGAACGTGAACACGACCGGCTTCAAGAAGGCCCGCGTCGAGTTCGAGGATCTCGTCTATCAGGAGATCCGCGCAGCCGGTGCGTCAGCGTCCGAGACGACGCAGGCGCCCATCGGTCTGGAGGTCGGCCTGGGCACGCGCGCGGTGGCCACGTCACGCAACTTCAGCACGGGCAACATGCGTTCGACATCGGCGCCCTTCGACGTCGCCATCCAGGGCGACGGGTTCTTCCAGGTGACGATGCCCGACGGGTCGACGGCCTACACGCGCGCCGGCAACTTCCATCTCGATGCGCAGGGCCTGCTCGTCACCAACGAGGGGTATTCGGTCGAGCCGCAGATCACGATTCCGCCAAACGCGACGACGGTCTCGATCTCGCGCGACGGCGTCGTGTCGGCGGTCATTGCCGGCCAGAGCGCCACCGAACAGCTCGGCACGCTCGAGATCGCGAACTTCGCGAACGAAGGCGGCCTGAGGCCGCTTGGCGGCAACCTGTTCGCCGCGACCACGGCATCTGGCGAGGCCGAACCTGGCGCACCAGGCGTTGACGGACGCGGCACGTTGACCCAGGGATTCCTCGAAGACTCGAACGTCAGCGTGGTCGAGGAGATGGTCAACATGATCATCGGCCAGCGCGCCTACGAGGCGAACTCGCGCGTGGTCCGCGCGGCCGACGAAATGCTGTCGCAGGTCAACAGTCTGGTGCGGTGATGACGATGACGTTGTCCCTCCGCGTGCGCGTGGCGCTGCTGCTGGCGGCCGTGGTCTGCCTGATGGCGACGCTGCATGCCGCGCCCGCGGACATGTCGGCCCGCGATGCCATCGTGCAGGCGGTCACCGCGCGAATGGGGGACGGTGTCGTCGTCGATGTCGTGGCGATCGACGTGCCGGCCGGTGCGCCGGATCGCTTCGTCGACGCGCGTCCGGATCCGGCCGCGCGTCTCGGTCGCCCGATCCGCTTCACGCTCGTGCCTGCGCGCGGCTCGCGCGTGTTCGCCACAGCCACGCTGCGCGTGGTGACACCGCACGTCGTGACGCGTCGCGACCTGCCCCGGGGCGCGACGGTCACCGAGGACGACGTGCAGGTGGTACACGCGGAGGTGACGCAGGTGCCCATGCGTCGCCTGCCGCTGGGCGATCAGGTGCTCGGCAGCCGCGTGTTGCGGCCGGTGCCGGCGTCGGCCGTGGTCGTGCCCGGCGCGGTGGCCGTGCGACGCGCCGTGGAGCCGGGCGACCGCATCACCGCCATCGCCATGGCCGGCGACGTTCAGGTCAGCGCCGAGCTGACGGCCACCGATGGTGGCAATCCGGGAGATGTGATTCGGGTGGTCAACACAGGCTCGCGCCGCAGTCTGCGTGGCCGTGTGATCGCGGAAGGACTCGTCGAGGTGGGACATGCACGTTGAGCACACGATTCTGCGCCGGGCCGCACTTGCGGCCGGTTTCTGTCTGGCCCTGTCGGTGCCGGCGACTGCCCAGTCGGTCAGCTACGACGAGGTGTACGCGCGGTATCTCGATGCGGCGCGCGATCATGGCACCACGGGACGCGCCTCGTGGATGACCGACCTCACGAGCGACCAGCGGGCGAAGTACGTCAACGACCTGGTCACCATCCGCGTCGTCGAGAGCCTCAGCGCGTCGGGATCGGCCAACTCGAACGTTGGCAAGAACGGCAGTGCGAGCGCCGCGTTTCCGGGCCGCATCGGATCCGAACTGTCGCGCATCCTGCCGATGTCGACGTCGACGTCGTTCAACGGGTCGGGCGGGACGTCGCGGACCACTGAGCTGTTCGCCACACTCACCGCCCGTGTCACCGAAGTGCTGCCGAGCGGCGATCTCGTGGTGGAAGGTGTGCGCGAAGTGGCCATCAACGGCGACCGGAGCGTGGTCGTGCTGAGCGGTGTCGTTCGTCCGGCCGACATCCGGAACGGCAACGTGGTGTTGTCCACGCAGGTGGGGCAGCTGCGCATCCAGTCGTTCAGTGCGGGACTCATGCGCGACAGCCTCTCGCCCGGCTGGCTCGTGCGCATTCTCAACAAGATTTTCTAGATGGAGACCGACATGCGCACCGTTCGTGTGTTTCGCCGAATCGTGGTCGCCGGCCTGCTGGCGGCGATGACCGCCGCCGCGCTGCCGGCCGCGCCGCGCACCGAGTCGCGGCTGAAAGATCTCGTCACGCTGCAGGGCGCCACGCCGGCGCCCCTCATGGGCTACGGCCTGGTGGTGGGCCTGAACAAGACCGGCGACAAGCGCCAGACGCTGTTTTCCACGCAGTCGCTCACCAACATGCTGTCGCGCTTCGGCCTCGTCGTGCCGGCCGACCAGGTCAAGGTCGAGAACATCGCGGCCGTGCTCGTGACGGCCGAGATCTCCCCGTATCAGCGCGTGGGAGCGCGGATTGACGTCCTCGCGTCGTCAATCGGTGATGCGCGCAGTCTGCAGGGCGGCACGCTGCTGCCCACGCCCTTGCGCGGGCCCGACGGGGAAGTGACCGCGCTCGCGCAGGGCCCGCTGTCGATTGGCGGTTTCGGCGGTGGGGGCGGCGGATCGAGCGTGCAGGTCAATCACCTCACCGTCGGACGCGTGCCCGGCGGCGCCATCGTGCAGTCGGCGCCCGAGGCCACGGTGGCGACCATCGATCGATTGACGTTCGCGCTGCGCGAACCCGACTTCGTGACCGCGGCCCGCGTGGCCAACGTGATCAACGCGTTTCTCGGCACGCCGGCGGCGCAGGCGCTCGATCCCGGCAGCGTGAGCCTGAACGTGCCCGAGCCGTACCGATCGGCCGTGCCCGCGCTCATGGCGCAGCTCGAGACGTTGCCCATCGACACCGACGTTGTCGCGCGCGTGGTCATCAACGAGCGCACGGGAACCGTGGTGGTCGGCGGCAACGTCCGGCTCGGCCCGGCCGCCGTGGCGCACGGCAACCTGTCGGTGCGCATCACGACGCGGTACGAGGTCAGTCAGCCGAATCCGTTCTCCGGCGGCGACACCACCGTCGTGCCCAACACCCAGGTCGACGTCCGCGAGGGCACGGCGCGGCTCGTGTCCATGGCGGAGGGCACGACGCTCGACGCGGTGGCCAGCGCGCTCAACACGCTCGGCGCTTCGCCGCGCGACATCATCGCCATCATGCAGGCGCTCAAGGCGGCTGGCGCCCTGCGGGCCGAGCTCGTCGTGCTCTGAGGTGAGAGCGTGAACGGCACGAGTCCCGCCATCGACGTCCTGAAGCCCGCCGCCGCGGCCGAGCCGGTCTCCACCGGCGATGCGTCGCGCTCGCCGGAACAGCTGCGGCTGCTGGCCGCGCAGTTCGAGGCGCTGCTGCTGTCGCAGATGCTTCAGCAGATGCGGTCCTCGTTGTTCGATGACGACAGCGACTCGGGCTTTGCCAAGGGACCGCTGGGCGACACGATGTACAACGAGCTGAGCCTGGCGCTCAGCCGCGCGGGTGGCATCGGCCTCGCCGAGTCGATGATGGATCCGCTGCTGCGACAGTCGGGAACGATGACGTCCTCGGGCACCGGTGCGCTCAGCATGCCGGCGTCCGCGATCGAGAGCATGACGATGCCGGCGGCCACCGGGCCGGCCATGCGCGAGGCCTTGTTCGATGGGCGGCTGACCTCGTCGTTCGGGTGGCGGCAGCACCCGGTGTCGGGTGGCATGAAGTTCCACAAGGGGGTGGACATTGCGATGCCGGTCGGCCGTGAGGTGCCCGTAGCCCAGGCAGGGCAGGTCACCTTCGCCGGTGAACAGGGGGCGTATGGCCTGACGGTCGTGGTCAGCCACGGCAATGGCGTGTCGACGCGATACGCCCATCTTTCCGAGCTGCGCGTGCAGGCAGGAGACGCAGTGGCCGACGGCCAGACCATTGCGCTGTCGGGCGCCACCGGCCGCGTGACCGGTGCGCACCTGCACTTCGAGGTGCTCGACAACGGCACACCGATTGACCCGTCCGACGGCATCGGGAGGCTCTATGCGAACCGCTGAGTTCCAGGCGGCACGGCGGCACGGCGGCGGGCCGCGCGGCCGGCCGATGATCCTTCCACGCTTCCTGGCTCCCACGCTCCCCGGCTCCCCAGCTTCCTCCCAGCCTGCCGCCTCCCAGGCTTCTGCTAAAGGTGTGTTCCCCTGCGCCGATTACACACGCAGGGATGGCCTTCGAAACCCGGAACTTGGGGGGCGAGCACATCATGAACATAGACCCACGCGCCGAAGCCAGTCGGGACGTCAAGCCTGTGACGGTCGACGAGGTGCGCTCTGCACCGAAGCCAGCCGATCTGTCGGCCGACACGGTGCGATCCGCACTGAAGCCGGCCGAGCCACCGGCCGACGCCGTCAAGCTGTCCGACACGCTGAAGCTCGCCGACCACGCGGTGCGGGCCGCTGCGGCCTCGGGCGACGTCCGTCCGGAAGCCGTGGCCAGGGCCCGGCAGTTGCTGGAGTCGGGTCTGATCGGGGCCAATCCCGACGCGATCGCCGAGCGCATCATCGATTCGCTCCTCGAGTCCCGTGACACCCGCACCTGACGCCCTCACCGTTCTGATTGACGCGCTCGACGGATTTGCCGGCGCGCTCGAGACCGGCCGCGCCGACGCCGTGCTGACCGCCGAAGAGGCGCTGGCGGCTGCCGTCAGCGCCATCCGCGCGACCGACCTCACGCTCCTCTCGCGCAATCCCGACACCCGCGTGCGCGTCGACGAGGCACGGCACAAGCTCCTGCGGTGTCGCGCCATGGGCGCGGCAGCCTCGGGGCTCACGGCGGTCATGGGCATGCCCGCGTACGGGCGCCGCGGCGCCCACGCGATTCCGCTGCCTGCTGACGCCACGATGGTGTCGAGGGTCTGAGCCATGGCGGGATTGTTCGGCAGCCTGACGATTGCGACCTCCGGCCTGACGGCTGCGCGCGCCGGTCTCGACGTCACCGGCCACAACATTGCGAACGTCAACACGCCCGGCTACGCGCGGCGGCGGCTCGAGCTCGGCGAGATTGCGCCGAACGACACGATGCACGCGGGCCGCGGCGTCGAGGTGCTCGGCATCCGCGCGCTTCGCGACCTGTACATCGAGACGCGGATCGGCCGCGAGCAGGGTGGCCGGACCTACGACCAGACCCAGCTCGACGGGCTGCGCGCGGTCGACACGATGGTCGGGATGCCCGGCGAATCGATCGACGCGCGGCTGACGTCGTTCTTCGACGCCTTCTCGGCGCTGGCCAGCGACGTCACGTCGATCACGGCCCGCGACGCCGTGGTGCGCGAAGCGCACGCGCTCGGCGATGCGTTCGGTTCGCTGTCGGCGCGGCTGGGCGACGCCCAGGCCGTGCACAACCGTTCCATCGTCGACGCGGTTGGTGAACTGAATACGCTGGCGAAGACCGTGGCGCAGCTCAATGGCCGCATCGTCACCGGCGGTGTGGACGTCGAAGCGCTGCGTGACGAGCGCACGACCGCCCTCACGCGCATGGCGGAGCTCGCCAACATCAATGTGGTCGACCGCCTGGACGGCGCGGTCGACGTGACGGCGGCCACGGGCCATGCGCTCGTCGTCGGCGCCAACACCTATGCGGTGACGGCGACGCCGCAGCCGCCATCGGGGTTCGTGTCGATCCACATGGCGGACTTCGACGTGACGGCGCAGTTGACCGGCGGGCGGATCGGCGGCCTGGTGGATCTGCGCGACGCGAAGATTCCCGCGTATCGGACGGCCATCGATCAGCTGGCGTACGACATCGCCACCGAGATCAACGCCGTGCACGCGACCGGCTTCGATGGCAACGGCGATCCGGGCGGTGCGTTCTTCACGCCGCCAGCCGCGGTGGCCGGCGCGGCGGCTTCACTCTCGGTCTCGGCCGCCGTGGCCGCCGATCCCCGCCTGATTGCGGGATCGGCCACGACGGCCGCGGGCGACAACGGCGTGGCGCGGGCGATTGCCGGGCTCCGTGAATCGCGCGTCATGAGCGGCGGATCGGCAACGGCCGCCGAAGCCTGGGCGAACTTCGTCCATCAGGTCGGGTCGGACATTCGCGGCACGGAGGCGTCGTTTGCGACGCGCGACCAGATCGTGCGCCAGCTCGAGCGGCTGCGCGAGCAGCAATCCGGTGTGTCGTTCGACGAGGAAGCGGCGAATCTCATCCGGTATCAGCGATCGTACGAGGCCAGCGCGCGGTACTTCACGACGATTCTCGACACGCTCGATACCCTCATGGCGATGGTGCGGTAGTGCGAATCATCTTCGATCCCATTCGTGACGGCCTGGGCGCCATCGAGGCGGCCAGTTCCCAGCTCGCCAGGGCGCAGCATCAGCTGTCGAGCGGCAAGCGCATCGCCGGCGCGGGCGACGACCCGTTCGCGATGCAGCAGGCCATCGGCGAACGCGCGACGATGGGCGCCATCGATGCGTACAACCGCGCGAATCAATCGGCGTCCTCCCGGCTGGCGGCGATCGATAACGTCCTGACGGGCATGTCGGACAAGCTCACGGCGGTGACCGTCGCGGGCATGAGCGCGCGCGGCAGCCACGTGGACGCGTCGGCGCGGGCCGCGGCGGCCGAACAGGTCCGCAGTCTGCGCGAGGCACTGCTGACCGACGTCAATTCGTCGTTCCAGGGATCGCACCTGTTCGGCGGGACCAACGTCGATCAGCCACCGTACGCGCAGACGGGCGGCGTCTGGACGTATCAGGGCAACAACAACGTCACGCGCGTCGACGTCGATCGCGGACGCACCGTGGCCATCACCGTCGACGGACAGCAGATCATTCAGGGCAGTGACGCCTCGGATCTGTTCACCACCCTCGATGCCCTCGCAACGGCCATCGAAACCGGCGACAGCGCGGCCATCCAGGCCGGCATCGACGCCGTCGAGCGCGCGTTCTCGCGCACGCAGCGGGCCATCGGTTCGCTGGGCGCCGATGAGCGGAGCCTGGACGAGTCGACGGTGAGGCTCGCGACGCTGCGGCGTGCATCCGAAGCGCGCCGGTCGAGCTTCGAAGACGTCAACATGGCCGAGGCGGCCACGCGGATGAGCCAGGCCGATACCGCGTACCGCGCCGCCCTGACCGCCGTGAGCACCGCTGAACGTCAGTCTCTGCTGGACTACCTGAGATGAAACAGTCGTCGGCTGTTGAAGGTGTCGTAACGTTTTCCGAGGGCCTGCCGGGCTTCGAGGAACATCGACAGTTCGTGCTCGTCGCCTCGCCCGACATGGAGCCCTTCACCGTGATGCAGGGCGTTCAGGCCGAGGCGCCGTCGTTCGTGGCCGTCGATCCGCGCGTGGTCGACGGGGCCTATCCCACGACGCTCGACCGCGTCGACCTGGCACGGCTCGCCGCACACGAGAAGGAGCCGCTCCTCTGGCTGGCCATCGTGGCCGCGCACGAGGACGGCCGCGCCACCGCGAACCTGCGCGCACCGGTCGTCATCAACCCCGGCACGATGCGCGGCATCCAGATCATCGCCGTCGAAAGCCCGTATCGCATCGACCACCCGTTGCCGGTAGAGTAGTGCGATGCTCGTCTTCACCCGCAAGGTCGACGAAGCGATCGTCATCGGCGACGGCATCGAAGTGAAGGTGCTCCGCGTCGGTCGCGACAGCGTCCGCATCGGCGTCAGTGCCGCGCCGCACGTGCCCGTGCACCGTCGCGAGGTGTACGAACAGATCCGCAAGGCGAACGCCGCGGCGGCAGCGGCGCCGGCCGCCATTCCCGATCTCGTCGCCAGGCTCAAAGGCAAGGTCCCGGCCGGCGGCACGTAGGGCGACGGACCATTCCCGAGACGATGTCCCCGCAGCAACCGGTGGTGGTTCGATGTCGACGCTGACGAGCCGCGTGTCGTGCGTGGACTGGCGCGCGTGCGACGCGGCCGACGTCGTGCCGCTCATCGAGGCCGAGGTGCGCGCCTGGCGCGAGACGCTCTGGTGGGACATCGCCGAGCCGTGGCGCGTCGTGGAGCCAGCGCGGCAGGCGGGGCAGTTGCCGGGTCTCCTGGCCACCAGCGACGGCCGGCCCGTTGGATGGGCCGCGTTCCTGCCGCACAACGGCACGTTGCAGATCATGGCGATGGCTGCCGGCGATGAGCCGTCGACGGCCGCGCTCGTCGACGCCGTCGTCGATTCCGCGGAAGCGAGGACGTGCGACGCGACAATCGCGTGCGTGCGCGACACCGGCCCCGTCCTTCGAGGTGTGCTCGAGAGCCGCGGCTTCGTCCTCGACCCTTATCGTTATCTCGTCTGCGATCTCGACGCGTGTCGCCCCGATGACGACGGTCATCGGGCCCGCGCATCGGCGTCGTTTCCGCGCTGGCACCACCACGACACGGTGATGGCCGCGCTCTGCGAGCGCGCGTATCGGCACGAACCCGGCGTCCGTGCGTTTGCGCCCGGCGGCACGCCTGCCGAATGGCGACAGTACATCGCGACGCTCGTACAGGGCACCGGCTGCGGCTGGTTTCTGCCGGAGCTGAGCTTCGTCGTGCCGTCGGAGGCGCCGAGCGCCGGGCGCATCGGCGACCGCGACACCGGCGCCCTCGATGGCGCCGTGATGGTGACGGATCTCGGGACCGGTGTGGCGCACATCGCCCAGCTGGCGGTCGATCCGCGCGTGCGCGGTCGTGGGCTCGCCGGCCGGCTGGTCGACACGGCGCTCGCCGAGGCCACACAACTCTACGAGCGCATGAGCCTGCTGGTCTCATCGTCGAACGTCGCCGCGCTCCGCCTGTACGAGTCGCGCGGCTTCCGCGACCACGCGTCGTTCATCGTCGCGCGTCGTTGAGTTCGGACGCGGGCTGACCGCCCGTCTAAGGGCGACGCATGCGTCGGCCCTACAGTTCAGGTGCCGGAAAAATCACGCCGCCGAACAGCAGCCACGCGACGATGAGCGTCCAGACGACGTTCAGGCCCTGCGCGATCAGGAATGCATACGCCGGACGGCCCTCATCCATGCTGACGATGTCGCGGAAGCGTGTTTCGAGACCGATGCAGACGAAGGCGAGCGCGAACCACCAGGTGCGCAGGCTGCGGATCAGGCTGCCGGTGTCGGTGACGATGGCTTCGCTCAGTACGAACGAGAAGATCACCGAGGCGAGGACGAAGCCGATGACGAACTTCGGGAAGCGATCCCAGATGATGCGCAGCGACACGGTCTGGCCTGACGTGCCGCCCTGCCGCATCGTCCACCACACGGAAAGCGCAAAGGCGGCGACGCCGAGCATCGCGTTCTGGGAGAACTTCACGATGACCGCGGCGTTCATCGCGGATTCCGAAATGAGTTCACCGGCCGCCACGACCGCGCCCGAGGTGTCGATGGTGCCGCCGACCCACGCGCCGCCGACGAGCTCCGGGATCTCGAACGCGCGAACAGCCCACGGCATCAGGATCATCATCGGTGCGGCCACGATGAGCACGAGCGACGTGACGTAGGACAGTTTCCTGCGATCGCCCTGAATGACGCCGCACGCGGCGATGGCGGCCGATACGCCGCAGATCGACACCGCCGTGGCGAGCATCGTCGAGAACTCGTCGTCGATCCGGAAGCGCTTCGCGAGCCAGAAGGCCGCGTACCAGATCACGACGATCACGAGCAACGCCTGGACGATGCCGAAGATGCCGGCGCGCATGATGCCGCCGAACAGGATGGTGGCGCCCATCAGGACGAGGCCGGTCTTGATGAAGTACTCCGTGCGCACGGCCGGCTGCAGCCACGCCGGCACGCCCACGGTGTTGCTGACCAGCAGGCCGAGTACCAGGCTGAAGATGACGTACTCGAAGCCCCACGCCTGGATGAACGACGCGCCCTCGAGCGCCAGCGCCAGCCAGGCGAGCGCGAAGACGACGGGAAACGCGGTCGCGAATGGCCGCGCGCGTTCGCCCATCGCCACCATGCCGATGACGGCGGCGGCGAGCAGGTAGGCGCCAAACGTCAGTGACGCGGCCAGGTTCGCGGGCGAGAGCAGCGTGCCCAGCGTCGAGGTGTCCCACGCGAATCGCGGCAGTGCAGGCCTGACACCGGCCAGGGTGACGGCAATCAGGGCGAAGCCGAGAAGGACGGTCAGCCAGTCTTCGCTGATCCGGTTGCGCGCGGCAGGGTCGGACATGCGGCGAAGGATAGCAGACCGCCGCCTCGTCAGCGGGACCGTATGCCGTCGATGGCGTCGAGCTCCCGATCGATCTGCCGGCGGATCTGCCGGGCCTTCCGTTCATCGAGCGCCCGGTTCATGCTGCGGAAGATCGACAGCAGATCGATGCCGGCACCGGCCGGCAGCCCGCTCCGGTACCGCGCGTTCGATGGTGGCTCGATGGGGCTGATCTCGAACCACTTGCCCGTGCCGCGGAGGTAGTCGGCAAACGTGGGGCGCGTTTCGGTGACGCTCAAATAGAAGGTGAGTCCATCGATGCGGAGCTGGGCCGGAGAATCGGCATCGAGGACCGACTGGATGCGCGTGAGCGTGCGCGCGTCTGGCACGTACGTGGGCGGCGCCGGTGTCTCTTCGCTGGCGTCCTGGGTTTCCTCGCTGGTGTCCTGCGCGAGCAAGGCCCACGGCGTGGCCAGTATCAAGCCGGCAACCAGGCAAAATCCACGCAGCATCGAGTACACGGCAGGTAAGACGTCGGCCGCCGGCCCCCGGACGGCCGGCGGTCTGCGTGAGAGAGGCTCCGGACCCACTGTGGGACTCTATCGCGTTGGCACCATCAGGGCGATAGCGTTCCGCGGCACCTCCTCGCTGCTGTCGTAGACGCGGGGCTTCAGCCCCGCGGACGCCCGGCGGGCTGAAGCCCGCCGGCTACGACCGTCGGGTTGTCGTTCTACGGCCGCGGGCTCCATGGGACCGTGTCACTCCGCCTGCAGCGTGATCCGCGGATCCACGCGCGCCGCGCGCCAGGCGGGATGAAGGACGGAGAGAATGGCGGCGCCGGCAAGCGTCAGGCCGACGGCCACGAGCGTCACCGTATCGATGGCGGCCACGCCGTACAGCAGTCCGGCCAGCACGCGGCCGACCGCGACGGCGCCGGCAATGCCGGCCACCGCGCCGATCGTGGTGAGCAGCACGCCTTCCCGCGCGACGAGGCCGACAATCTGCCGCGCAGAGGCGCCGAGCGCCACGCGCACGGCGAACTCGCGCGTCCGGAGGCTGACGAGATAGGCGAGCGTCCCGTACAGGCCCACGATCGCGAGCACGAACGACGTGGCCGCGAACACCGCGAGCACGAGCATGGAGAAGCGCGACTCCTGAATCGAGCCGGTGACGTACGCCGAGAGCGGCCGCACGTCGTACACCGCGCGCGTCACGCCAAGTCCTTCGACGGCGCGTTTGATGGCCGGGCCGATCGCGGCGGCGGCTTCATCGTTCGCGGTCCGCACCATCAGCGTCATGACCACCGGCGAGACGTGATACGGCACCAGCACGTGCGGCAGTGCTTCGTCGCGAACGGCGGTTCGCTGGGAGTCGAGGACGCGGTTCACCTGCACGCGGCGGATGACACCGACGACTTCGAGCGATCGCTGCTGTTGTCCGCTCCCCCGATTGAATCGCTGGCCCAGCGGATGATCGCCTGGCCACATGAGCCGGGCGAAGGTCTCGTCAACGATTGCCACGTCCTGCCGCCCCGCAAGGTCCGCGTCGCTGAAGTCGCGGCCGGCCACGAGTGAGGCGCGCATGACGTTCACGTAGCCGGGCAACACGGACTGTTGCGTGGCGATCACGCTCGCTGTGTCGTCCTCGGTGTGCCGGAAGCGAAGGACGGCAGGTTGTTCGAATGGCAGCGGACTGGCGCCGCTGATCGCTTCGACGCCAGGCAATGCCGCGACCGCGTCCATCGCGTTCCGGTAGAGCAGCCACCGGTCGGCGGGATCCGGAAAGCGCCGATGGCTCACGCCGACCTTCGCGGTGACGACGTTGTCGGCGTCGAAGCCGAGCGGACTCGCGCTGAGGTTCATGAACGTCCGGATCATCAGGCCGGCGCCAAAGAGCGGCGCGACCGACAGCGCCAGTTCAGCCACGACGAGCGTGCGTTGAAGACGCCGCCCCCCCGCCGACGACGTGCTCGACCGGATCGACAGCAGCGCGGCCGGGGTTCGGCCGGAGACCGATCGCCACGCCGGAACCGTGCCGCAGACGAAGACCATTACGGCGGCAAGCGTGAACGCGATCGCGGCGGTGTCGAAACCCAGAGCGATCGTCGACTGGCGCGGGAGATGGCCGGTGCCGAAGTGGTTCAGGAACGCGAGGCCGAGCGCGACGACGGCGAGGGTCGCGGCGCCACCGGCGACAGCCAGCACGGACTGCTCGGCGAGCCGTTGACGCAGTACCTGCAGCCGGCTGGCTCCGAGTGCGATGCGCGTGGCCGCTTCGCGGTCGCGCGACGCGGCGCGTGCCAGTATCAGGTTCGCGACATTGACGCAGCCGATGATCAGCACGAACGCGACCGAGATGCCGAGCGGCACGAGGCCGCGTTCGGCCGGGGCGCCGACGACGTCCC